>JBBRDU010000017.1:0-47431 GCA_038203615.1 Chthoniobacterales bacterium | reverse complement strand
GGGATTGCTTCTCAGCGGCATTATCACTCTCAGCATCAGCAACTGGAGCCTGGCCGACGCGAACTACGGTAGATTCCCACTTTGGTTTCCCGTCCTCGTCATCACTCGGGATGTGGTCATCCTGGTCGGCAGCATTGTGCTGCACCTGCTCAATGGCAAAGTCGACGTGAGGACGAGCTGGACCGGAAAAGTGGCCACCGTCCTGCAAATGGCGGCCATCGCCTGGGTCATGCTGCAACTCACGTTCCTCCCCCTCCCTTACGTCGTGCTGGCAGCCGGCCTGTTCACATTCATTTCCGGCATCGTTTACGTAGCCGACGGCGTCCGCCAACTTCAAGTCGAAGGGCACGCCAACGCCAAAGTGGACTGAGTGGCCGCGGTAGCCGTCATGAACAGCGCACGCTCCACTCCCCATGTCACGATCGTGGGGAGGCCGAACGTCGGAAAGTCCGCCCTCTTCAACCGACTCATCAAAAAGAGCACGGCCATTGTGCACGATCAACCCGGCATCACGCGTGATCGGATTTCCGGGCTATGTACACGCGGGGCTCGTCCCTTCAACGTATGGGACACGGGCGGCGTCGCAGGGGCCGGCGAATCAGAACTCACCCAGCAGGTGCGGCAGATGGTGGAGGAAGCCATCCGTGAAAGCGACGTCCTGCTTCTCGTGGTCGACGCCAAACAAGGTCTTTCCGCCGGTGATCATGAACTCGCGCGCATGGCCCGCAAATCGCGCAAGCCGGTCATCCTCACCATCAACAAGGTCGATGAACCGATGCATGAAGATTTGGCCTCCGATTTTGCTTCGTTCGGATTCGCCACCTCCGTCTCCATTAGCGCAGCGCACGGACGCGGGATTCTGGATTTGCTCGAGCAAATTGATCAGCTTCTCCCGGAGGGAACTGCTACAGAGGAGGAGCAGGCGACCGCAGCGCCCCCCCTCGCGGTCGCCGTGGTGGGCCGCCCGAATGCGGGCAAATCGTCGCTCATCAACGCGGTCGTACGGAGCGAGCGGGCCATCGTCAGCGAGTTGCCGGGCACGACGCGCGACGCAGTAGACATCGTTTACACCCGCGACGATGAGCGCTTTACTTTCATCGACACGGCGGGCATCCGCCGGCGCGGGCAACACTCCACTTCCGTGGAGGTCTTCAGCGTCATGCGCGCGGAACGGAGTATCCGGCGGGCCGATCTTTGTATCCTGATGGTCGATCTGACCTCCGGCGTGACCGCCCAGGACAAGAGAATCGCCGGCCTCATCCAGGCGGCGCGGAAAGCCTGCATCGTGATCCTGAATAAATGGGACCTGGTCAAACCCCAGCGCGGCGTGCGGGAAGCCATGACGGAGTTGACCGAAGAAACCCGTCGCAGGGCCTTCTTTCTCGACTATGCCCCGGTCCTGATTGCGTCGGCTACGACAGGAGAAAACGTGGACCGTCTGTTTGCGCTCATGGCAAAGGTCCGGCTTGCCAGTCAGATCCGCATCGGAACCGGGGTGCTCAACCGCACCCTGCGCGCCGCCTTTGACGCCAATCCGCCTCCCATGGTCTCGGGGCGCCGCCTCAAATTGTTTTACGCGACCCAATCCAGCAAAACGACGGCCGACCGGGCTTTACCGCCGCCGGAGTTTGTGCTTTTCGTGAATGACCCCAAGTTACTGGGCGACACCTACCGTCGCTACCTGGAGGCCCGGATCCGGGAGCGAGAGCCCTATCCCGGTCTGCCGATTCTGATTGCGTGTCGGCCGCGCACCGAAACGCGCCCGCGATAGAAGCGGCGGACGCAGGGGAGCGGCAGTTGATCGAACATTCGCGCTCCGTATTTGTCTTATCACAAACATGAAATCCACTCAGGAAATCACGCAGCAGGTTCAGCAACTCGGCCAATGGATTCCAGCGGTGCGCGAGCAGATTGGCCGCGTCGTGGTGGGCCAGAAGTATCTGGTCGATCGACTTCTCCTCGGCCT
This sequence comes from Chthoniobacterales bacterium, assembly GCA_038203615.1. Classification (GTDB taxonomy): domain Bacteria; phylum Verrucomicrobiota; class Verrucomicrobiia; order Chthoniobacterales; family UBA10450; genus JBBRDU01. The sequence goes on along the minus strand of JBBRDU010000017.1, from coordinate 45,465 downwards.
CCTGGCCAATGGCCACCTTTTACTGGAAGGCGTGCCGGGCCTGGCCAAGACGCTGACCGTCAAAACACTGGCCGCCTGTATTCGCACCGGCTTCCAGCGATTACAATTCACGCCCGACTTATTGCCGGCCGATCTCATCGGTACATTGATATATAATCCGCGCACCGGGGAGTTTTCGACCAAGCTCGGTCCGATTTTCTCGAACTTGATTCTGGCGGACGAAATCAACCGCGCTCCCGCCAAGGTGCAAAGCGCGCTGCTCGAGGCTATGCAGGAGCGACAGGTCACCATTGGAGAGAAGACCTATCCCCTGTCCGATCCGTTCCTGGTCCTGGCCACGCAGAACCCGCTCGAACAGGAAGGAACCTATCAACTGCCGGAGGCGCAACTCGACCGGTTCATGTTCAAATTGAACGTCGGCTATCCGGCGAAAACCGAGGAGCGCACGATTTTGGATTTAATGGCCACTTCCGCGCCCGACCTGCAGGTGAGCGCCGTGATCGATCCGCAGCAGATCATCGCTTCGCGGGAAGTGGTGAACAGTATCTATATAGATGACCGCGTGAAGGACTACATCGTGGACGTGGTCTGGGCCACCCGCGAACCCGCCTCCTACAATCTCCCGCTGGACGGCCTGATTCGCTACGGCGCTTCTCCCCGTGCCACCATCTACCTGGCCCTCGGCGCCCGCGCCCATGCCTTTCTCAACGGGCGCGGCTACGTCACGCCGCAAGACGTCAAGAGCATCGGCCCGGACGTCCTCCGGCATCGCATTATTGTGAGCTATGAAGCCGAAGCGGAAGCGATGACCAGCGAAACGATGATCGAACGCATCTTCGCCGGGTTGCCGGTGCCGTGAGTGGATTAGTGAATCGTGATCAGTAATTGGTGAATTGTAATGGCCGGGGCGAAATCGTTTCGTGAGTTGAAGGTCTATCAGGCAGCGCGCGAGGCGGCCGGATTGGTCTTTTCTGCCACCAAGAATTTTCCTCGCGAAGAACGATATGCGCTCACCGATCAGATTCGAAGGAACTCGCGCGCGGTCAAAGCAATGATAGCCGAGGCATGGGCACGTCGCCGCTACAAAGCGGCTTTTATCAACAAAATTGATGAGGCACTCGGAGAAGCAAACGAAACGCAATCATGGCTGGATGACGCTCGGGATGACGAATATTTACCCCAAGAGCAATTCAAAGCCCTGAACGATCGGTATCAGGCAATTGGCGGCATGCTTTCGCGCAGGATCGATCGCGCAGACGATTTTTGTAAGTACGGCCCTACGACTGATTACCAAACCGTAGGAACGCGTATTGAAGAAGAATCTCCATTTACCGATCACTGATCACTATTCACGCATGGATACCGCCGAGATCTTGAAAAAGATCCGAACGCTCGAAATCAAAACGCGCGGACTCGTGGAGACCGCCTTCGCCGGGGATTACCATAGCGTCTTCAAGGGACGCGGCATGAACTTCGAGGACGTGCGCGAGTATCAGCCAGGCGACGAAATCCGCGCCATCGATTGGAATGTGACCGCCCGGATGGGCACTGCGTTTGTAAAGAAGTACACGGAAGAGCGCGAACTCACTGTCATGTTGGTGGTCGACGTGAGCGCCTCCGGGGATTTCGGAAGCACCTCGCAGTCGAAACGCGAGCTGGCCGCGGAAGTGGCCTGTCTGCTCGCTTTCAGCGCCATTCGTAACAATGACAAGGTGGGTCTGCTTCTTTTTACCGATCAGGTCGAACTCTTTATTCCGCCGAAGAAGGGCCGCTCCCATACCTTGCGCCTGATTCGGGAGATTTTGTTTTTCCAGCCGGCCAGCCGCGGCACCGTGCCGGCGCTGGCTCTCGACTATTTGAACAAGATCGTGACGCGGCGCTCCGTCGTTTTCTTCATCTCGGATTTTCAGGCGCCCGACTTTTCGAAGGCGCTGGCCGTGACTGCCCGAAGGCACGACTTCATCGCCCTGCAAATCCAGGACGAGCGCGAGAGCGTCTTCCCTAATATCGGCATTATCACGCTGGAAGATGCGGAAACCGGCGAACAGATTGAGATCAACACGGCCGATCGCACGGCCCGGGCGCGCTTCACCGAACTCGCGCAGAAAGAGGGCGCTGATTTGCTGCGGACTTTGCGCCGGAACAATATCGACACCATCGCTCTGCGCACGGGCCAGGATTACCTGCCTGCCTTGCGCAGTTTTTTTAAGCAACGCGAACGCCGTCTCGCCATTCGTTAAGAACGATGCATCTCTCTCTCATATCAATCCTGCTCACGGAAGAGCTCCACGATATCGCACCACCGGTCGATTACTCGCTCATCCCGACCTGGGTTGTCTTCGTCACCACGTTCATCGGCTTGTCCTTGCTCGGTGGAATCATTTGGTGGTGGCTCGCCCGAAAAGGCAAGCGCAGTGTCCCGCCACAATTGCCACGGAATCGAGCCCTGGCCGCATTGCAGGCAGCAGGCGCCGAGATGGATGCCGTTGCACCTTACCAGTTCAGCATCCGCGTATCAGACATTTTGCGAAGCTACGTGACGGACCAATACGGCCTGCCCGTGACCCGACAAACTTCATTCGAATTTCTTGATCAGCTCAAACGCGGCCCGCAGTTCTCAGAAGATGAGAAACATCTTCTCGAAGATTTCTTGAGCCGGTGCGATTTGATCAAGTTCGCTCGCTACGATGCGACGCCGGCAGACAGTCGTCTTCTCCTGGAAGAAGCACAGCGCTTTGTGGAAGGAAGCCAGGTGGCCTATGCAACTGCTTGAGTGGTGGCCTGCCCATACCGCGCTGACTTTCGCGCATCCCTGGCTGCTTTGGTTGCTCTTGGCCGTCCCGCTTCTTGCCTACCTGCGCGGAAAACGCGGAGCGGCCGCCGCTCTGATCTTCTCCTCGACCGCCACCCTGGCTGCGCTGGGAAAGCGCAGTGCTTCGCGGGCCGGCCGAATTTTACGCAGCTTCCTCCTGGCCTCCCTGGCCTTGCTCATTCTCGGACTGGCTCGTCCGCAACTCGGCAAGACTCTCAACCAGGTCGAAGCCAGCGGCATCGATATTATGCTCCTTCTGGACGTTTCCGGATCGATGTATATCAAGGATTTCACGATCGGCCTGGACCAGGCTACCCGACTCGATGCCATTCGCGAAGTGACCCGCAAGTTTATCGAAGGCCGGCCTAACGATCGCATCGGAATCATCGCATTTGCCGGGCGACCTTATGTCGTCAGCCCCATGACGCTGGATCACGACTGGCTCAGCCAGAACCTGGAGCGCGTGCGGATTGGCCTGGTCGAGGATGGCACCGCCATCGGATCGGCCATGGCGGCGGCTTCCAATCGGCTGAACGACAAGCATTCCAAGAGTCGGGCCATCGTTCTCCTCACCGACGGCGAGAATAACGCCGGAAAGATTCCGCCCAACACCGCTGCGGAAGCCGTCAAGGCGTTGCAGATTCACCTTTACGCCATCGGCGCCGGCACGAATGGAATCGCGCTCGCCCCCATCTACACCTCACGCGGTCCGGTGACCGACATGGACGGCAATATCCGCTACGAAAGACAGCCGGTGGAGTTTAACGAAGCCGGCTTGCGCGAAGTAGCCAGGATCGCCGATGGCCAGTTCTATCGCGCCACGGACACAAAATCCCTCGAAGCCATTTATCGCGATATCGACAAGATGGAGAAGTCGACCGTGACCGTGAAAAAGTACCAGGAGTACCGAGACCTCTTCCCTTTCTGCATCATGGGCGGCTGCGGTTTCCTGGTCGCGCAGCTTCTACTTTCGCAAACCATCTGGAAGAAACTGCCGTGAGGAGAACGTCCTAACGATGAGCTTCGGCGCGCCACAGTGGTTCTGGGCCCTCCTTGGCCTTCCCCTACTCATCCTGCTGTTCGGACGAGCGGAACGAAGAAGTTCACAACGGCTGCACGCTTTTGTCGCTCCTCGCCTTGTGCCCGAGTTGACCGGAAAAGTGGATCGGATGCGGCGCTATTTGCGCTTCGCACTGCAACTGGCCGCGCTCGCCCTTGCCATCGTTAGTCTGGCTCAGCCGCGCTGGGGTTATTCTTTCGAGGAAGCACGGCGCAAGGGAATCGATCTTCTCCTCGCGGTTGACACCTCGCGCAGCATGCTCTCAAACGACGTTCAACCCAACCGGTTGGAACGGGTCAAACTGGCCATGCAGGATCTCATCAATCAATTACAGGGAGATCGCGTCGGGCTGGTCGCCTTCGCCGGACGCGCCTTTATCCAGGCACCGCTAACGATCGATTACGGAGCTGTCGTCGATGCAATCAACGATCTGAGCACCGATACGATTCCGGAGGGCGGCACCAACATTTCCGAAGCCATCAGCCTTGCCATTAAAACCTACGGGAAAAGCGCCACGGGCAATCGCGCCCTCGTCATTTTTACAGACGGGGAGGAATTGAGTGGCGATGCCCTTAAAACCGCGAAGGCCGCGACCGACGCAGGCGTCCGCATTTTCACCGTCGGTGTCGGAACCCCCCAAGGTTCCCTGATCCCAATCCGGGCGGAGGACGCCCAGAATGCGTTCGTTAAAGATGCTCAAGGTCAGGTCGTAAAATCGAAGCTGGACGAGAAGCGCCTGCGGGATATCGCGGAGACCGCCGGAGGTTTTTATCTCCACCTCGAGAACGGTCCGCGCACCATGCAGCAACTCGTCGCGGAAGGCATCAGCAAAATGAAAGCGGCTGATATCGATGTCCGCCTGGCCCGTCGGCCCATCGAGCGATACGAATGGCCTCTCGGTTTGGCCGTTCTGGCGCTTGGCCTCTCGGTCATGATCGGCGAACGTAAACGAATCCGCCGGATGGCGCGCGTGCCATCACGCGGGCCAACGATGGCCACGGCCGCCACCGCGCTCATCCTCTTGACTCTGCCACGCACGTACGGAAGTGCTCCGGGACTCGACGCCTATCGCGGAGGAAAGTTCGACGATGCCTACGCCAAGTTTCAAGAGACGCTCAAGGCACATCCGCAGAATAGCGCCTCGGACAAGCTCAATTTTGATTCCGGCGCGGCTGCTTATAAGATGAAGGAATACGGCAAGGCGCTCGAATCTTTCAGTCAGGCTCTGCTTTCGTCCGATCAGGGGCTGCAAAGCAAGAGCCATTACAACCTCGGCAATACGCTCTATGAAGGCGGGGAAAGCGAAAAGAGCGACGGGAAGAAACTGACCAACTGGACCAACGCGCTTCAGCATTACGAGGAGACGCTCAAACTCGATCCAAAAAACAAGGAGGCCAAAGAGAACTATGAGTTCGTGAAGAAGAAGATCGACGAACTCAAAAACAAACAGTCTCAGCCTTCCCCCACTCCGTCGCCCACCCCAAAGCAGGACAAGAAGGACGAACAGAAAAAATCCGATCAAAAAGATCAGTCCCAGCAACAACAGAAACAGGACCAACAGCAACAACAACAGAAATCGCAGGGCGATTCAGGCGCGGACCAGGACAAAAAGGAACAGAACGGGAAAGACCAATCTCAATCAAAAGATCAGACGCCGAAGGATCAAAGAGATCAATCGCCCAAGGCGGGCGAGACGCCTTCTCCCACCCGGGGGAGCAATGAACCCAGCGCCACGCCTTCCGCATCCCCATCTTCGAGCAGCGGCCAGGACAAGAAAGAGGGTGCGCCGGACGAACCACCACCGTCTCCCACGCCGTCGGACAGCGGAAGCGGCCAGCCCTCACCGTCCCCGTCCTCTTTCTCTCCCGCGGGCGGTAGTCAGGGATCCGGACGGAATACGTCTCCCTCCCCGGCGCCCAATTCCTCACCCCCGAAAAAGCTCTCAGGCGATATCAAGCCCAGCGACAACCAAGACTCGGAAAAGCCCCCCACCGAAGCCGAAGCAGCGGAGTTGGAACCGGAGAAAGACGGCCAAATGAGTGAGCGCCAGGCGCAGGCCCTCCTTGAGTCCATGCGAGACGAGGAAGCGCGCGTTCAACTTGATGAACGCAGGGCGGCGCGTCGTGTCTATAAGGATTGGTAGGCAAACAGATGTCGAATCAGAAATTACAACTCCCTCTCCGCCTCCTCCTCGGCGCCATCGCCGGGTTCCTGCCGTTCCTATCCGTCCGGGCTGAATCTCCCAAAGTGACCGCGGTCCTGAGCAATTCCCAGGTCGCTGTCGACCAAGTGGTGCGGTTGGACATCAGGGTCGTGGGAGCTTCCGATGCGAGGCCACCTCAAAATATCGCGACCGATGGGCTGGACATCCATTACACCGGACAAGCGCAAGAATCTCACATCACGTTCGGGACAGGTGGGATGCAATCCAGCACTGACGTGACCTTCACTTATACGATCCTTCCGCTAAAGAGCGGAACCTTTAAAATTCCCCCGCAAACCATTCAGGTGGGAGGTCACTCCTTCCAGACGCCGGAACTGCAACTGAACGTGGTCGGATCAAACGCCGGAACAGCCGGACAAGGTCGCGGCAATCCGAATGGCTCAACTGCGCATACGAGCGGCGCCAAAGTGGCATTTGCCGAGCTGATTGTAACCAAAAAGTCCGCCTACGTGGGCGAGATGGTGCCGGTGGAAGTTCGTCTCGGATTTTATTCCCAGACCGCGCGGCCGGCCGATGGCCCCGAAATCACGGGCCGTGGATTCACCATGCAAAAATTGCAGCAGTCGGAGCAGCCGCGGCTCGAGAACATCAACGGCAAGCCCTACGAGGTCTTGACCTTCAAGACCGCGATCGCCGCGGCGCGTCCGGGAAAATTTGAGATCGGCCCCGTTCAGGCCGGCGCGATTGTAGCCGTCCCTCGCAGACAGTCGAGTTCGAGGGGCCGTTCCCCCTTCGACATTTTCAACATGGACGATCCTTTTGCCGATCCCTTTGGCGTCTTCGGCCAGCAGCAGCAAAAGATTACGATTAAGAGCGAGCCGGCGACGCTGGAGGTCAAGCCCTTGCCGCCCAATGCGCCCTCCGATTTCTCCGGCGCGATTGGAAATTTTACGATGAACGTCGAGGCGAGCCCGAAGAGCGTCCAAACAGGAGATCCCATTACGGTGACGGCCACGGTCGCGGGGCGCGGGAATTTCGATCGCGTGACGGCCCCGACCCTGCAAGACGACGGAGGCTGGCATAAATATCCGCCGTCTTCCAAGTTCAAACAGGACGACGACGTCGGGATCAGCGGGAGCAAAACGTTCGAGACGGTTTTGTCGCCCAACGAAAAGAAGCAGGCGATCCCAGCCTTTGGGTTTTCCTTCTTTGACCCGCTCACGGAAAAGTACGTCAGCCTTCGGAGCGATGCGATCCCGATCAAGGTGGAGGGAGGACGTGTCGCAGCCGCCTCGGCCCCAGCTCCCGCGAAAAACACAGCCGCTCCAACAGCCACAGCGACAGCCGCTCCGCAAGCTTCCGCCACCCCGAGCGACATTCTCTATCAACTCAATGATCGACTCAAAGCGGCTGAATCATTTACGCCTCTCTATTTGCGCGGGACCTTTTGGCTGGCGCAGCTGATTCCATTGCTGGCACTGCTCGGCTTCGGCAGCTGGAAGATCCGTCAAGCCCACCTGCAAAATAAGGAAGCCTTGCGCACGGCGACCTTGCAGCAGGAAGCGGCGGAATTAATGCGAAAACTGCGACGCGATCAATCGGCGCCGCGGGAGTATTACGCCGACGCCTCGCGCGCGGTTCAGGTCAAAACCGCGCTGGCCGCAAACTCCGATCCGAACGGCGTCGACGCCGAGGTGGCCGCTCGCACTTTTCGTTTGGATGAGAAAGCGCAGACCAGACTGCGCCAGCTCTTCGAACGAAGTGACGAGGCGCGTTACAGCGGTTCATCCAACGGCTTTGACGGAATTCCCACCGAAGAGCGCCGCGAAATCCTGGACCTGATTGACCACCTGCAGGCATGAAATTCGGCACACATTTGATTCATCGGTGTGTTTTGCTCGCGGGGATTCTGGCGCTCGCGACCTCCGCTCTGGCCGACTCGGATGCTCAGTTCACCCGGGCCAACCAGGAATATGGCGAGGGGGAATTCAAGGAAGCGATCGGCGATTACGAAACGATCGTGCATTCCGGCACCTGGACCGCCGCCCTCTTTTACAACCTGGGTAACGCTTACTTCCGCACGCGCGATTTCGGGCGGGCCATCCTGAACTATGAACGCGCGCTCGCGCTGGAGCCCAATCATCCGGAAACGCCGGCGAACCTGCGAGTGGCGCGAGATGAAGCGCGCGCCCTTGAGCTGTTACCGGACTGGCCGCAGCGGTTCCTCCGTTTCACCACTTCCACGCAAGCGACGGTCATGGCAGCGATTCTGTTTTGGATCGGCGCCTTCTTACTGGCGGCTTACCTCTTTTCCCGCCGACGCCGCCTCATCGCGTTGGCACTCTGCTTGTTCGTGGCTGCCGCCCTCTTAATTTACGTAATGATGGCGTCGGAAAATGGAAAGAAGGGAAGATCGCTTGCCGTCGTGCTCGATGGCGACGTCCAAGCGCGTTTGGCCACGGCCGACACGGCCGCGGCCGTCCTGGCCTTGCCCCCTGGGACCGAGATCAGGGTCGAGCAGCAGCGCGGGGATTGGGTTTACGCTGACTTGCCCAATAATTTGCGCGGCTGGATTCCTGCCAAAAGCGTAGAGCGAGTGCGGCTCTGAGGGCGAGCCACGTCTCCGCCGTGGCGGGCTCTGTCCGGCGTTCCAGACTGACAACTGGCCAGTTGAAGAGCGCTCGATTGCTTCCATCTTGAATGCTCTATGAAAGCGGAGATGGACGTCGGCACCAATAAGAAGGCTTTCCAGATCAACCTGGACGCCAAAAAATACGGCACGTTCGCCGAGATCGGAGCCGGACAGGAAGTGGCGCGACGATTCTTCCACGTCGGCGGCGCGGCCGGGACGATCGCCAAGACCATGTCTGCCTACGACATGACCTTTAGCGATGCCATCTACGGATCGACGGATCGTTATGTCAGCCGGGCGCGTCTCCACACAATGCTCGACAAGGAATATCATCTTTTGCGCGAGCGGTTAGATGCGAAGTTTGGCGAACACCGCCAATTTTTCGTCTTCGCCGACACGGTGGCCGCGCGCAGTTTTAAACTACACAACGAATCGCACGGCTGGCTCGGGGTGCGGTTCCAAACTCACACCCGAACGGAGCCAAGCGATATCATCATTCATGTGCGCATGCTCGACGAAGCAAATGTCGATCAGCAGGAAGCGCTCGGCGTCATCGGCGTCAATCTCCTCTATGGCGCCTTCTATTATCACATGCACCCGGAGAAGCTGATCTCGTCTCTCCAGGAAAACCTGGCCCCGGGTCGTCTCGAGGTCGACATGATCAAGTTCTCCGGCCCCGCTTTTCCCGGCGTCGATCATCGCCTCATGAGTCTGCAACTGGTCAGCCAGGGATTGACCAGCGCGGTCATGTTTACGGCCGACGGAGAGACCGTGCAACCGACTGAGATCTTTTACAAAAAGGCCATCCTCATCGAGCGCGGCAGTTTTCGCCCCGTCACTTATGCGACCAATGACATGCTGGACGGAGCGCGCCGCGTTTTCCTCAAGCAATCGGGTTCTTCGGAAGATGATTTGGTCGTGTTGATGGAGATGACGCTGGAAAATCTTCTCTCCGAGGGACAGCTGAATCACGCGGACTTCCTGGCTCGCGTCGACATCCTGGGCGCGCTCGGACGCACGGTTCTGATTTCGAAGTTCGGCGAGTATTATCGACTGGCGGGATACCTCTCGCGCTACACCAATCGCATGGTTGGGCTGGTCATGGGGGTTCCCAGTTTATTGGGAATCTTCGATGAAAAATATTACCTGAACCTGGAAGGCGGCATCCTGGAAGCGCTTGGCCGAATGTTTAAGGGAGGGCTGAAGCTTTATGTTTACCCGATGATCGATGACAAAACGGGCCAGGTCCTAACCGCCCATCAGATCGAGGTTGCTCGGAATCTTCGATCTCTCTTTCAATACTTAATCGATAATCGGTTCATCGAGGAAATCACCGAGTATAACCCGGAGTATTTGCGGATTTTCCCGCCAGACGCTCTGGCCAAACTGCAGTCGGGCGATGGGGGCTGGGAGCAAATGGTTCCCCCCGAAGTCGTGCGGATGATCAAGGAACGCGAATTTTTTGGCTACCGCGCTCCCCAGGCGGCCTAGCTGCCGGGCATGCCATACGAGGCCCGGCGCGGCCGCCCGTATGGCACGGTGAAGGAGTAGAAAAACGAGGACGTCGGCACGCTTTCCGCTACATGGCCTTTAGCATCATGGCCCGACGCGGAGATTCTGTTATTGGCATCGATTTAGGGAAACACTCTTTCAAAGGAGTGACCCTGCAGCGCCGCAGCGATGCGCGCATTGTCCTCACCAATTTCGCTTTGCGCCAGGTGCCAGCCCAGATGGGCTCCGCCGAAGAACTCACCCAGCAAATCAAACTGCTCGTGAAAGATCTGGGGGGGAGTGCCAAAGGATGTGCCCTCGCCTTCTCCGATCCGGGCGCCCTCTTGCGCATCATTGAGCAACCGGGCACGCCCATTGGCTTGCTGCGAAACGCCCTCCGCCTCAACGGTCTGGCCGTCCTGAACCAGGAATGTAAAGATTTTGTCCTCGACGTCGCGCCGGCCAATGCGCGCGCCACCGAGGCGCCCGAAGAAAGCAGCGAGGGCGGCTCCGTCACTGTGCAGAGCCAAGTCCTGACAAAAACACGCTATCTCGTTGCCGGAATGTTGCGCACCGACGTCAAGCAATTGTCGGAAGCCATCGGCAAGACGCGGTTGACGGCCGATATCCTGCAGCTCGCCCCCATCTGCTCCTTCAATGCCTTCGAATTTGCCTACCCGGATATTTTCAGCAACGACGCCTTCCTGCTCCTCGATATGGGACACACCCAAAGCACGGTGCTGATCGGCAGTAAAAGCGAACTCGTGCTCGTCCGCAGCATTGACTACGGCGGGCAGGCCCTGACCCAGGCCCTGACGGCGGACGGCGCCATCGACGAGCAGGCGGCCTGGGCGATGCTACGCGAAGCCGACGCCGGCATGGCGGATATTTGCCGCACCTCACTTACCCGCCTCGCCACCGAAGTACGCAACTCCATTGGATTTTTTGAAGGTCAACGAGAGGAAGGCATCACTCGTATATTCGTTTCCGGCGGCCTCGCCCGCGTGGAGACCGTGCTGCAAACCTTGAGCGACGAACTCGCCTTGCCTTGTGAGATTTGGGACCCGCTCGAGACTTGCGAAGTGGCGCTCCCCGCCCAGAAGCGCGAGGCGTTACCGCACGAGTTCGTCTCTCTCAACGTGGCCTGCGGGGCCGCTTTTGAATACCTGAGCAACTGATCGGCCATGGCACTTAATCTCAACCTTCTCCATGAAGAGATTCAGGAACAGCGGCAACGCCAGCGCGATCCGCTCAAAATCGGCGTCATGCTGTTGCTGATGCTAGGCGGTCTCTTCTTCGCCTATTACATGTGGAACGTTTACCGCACGCTCGAGATCAAAACCCGACTGAGCGCGGTGGAGCATGAATGGGCCAAAGTGGAGCCACAGGTGACGGCTGCGCAAAAGCGTTCCGCCGAATTGACCGACATCATTAAGACTACCCGGGTGCTCGGCGACTACATTGAGAATCGGTTTTTCTGGGCGCCGTTCCTGCAAAAAGTATCGCGTTGTGTCGCGCCTAACACTCAGCTTACCTCCATCCAGGGCAGTGTCTTGGACGAGAATAAGGGGATCAGCGTGTCCATCGAAGGGGTCGCCGCCGGGCGCGAGCCGCGCGCCGCCGCGGAAGATCTGCGCCAAATGCTGGTGGAGCAACTGGCCCAAAGCTATCACAACGTGAAAGTCGAATTCAAGGGCCTGGAAGATCTCGATACCATTGTCAGCATGGGCGGAACAAACATGGCCATGGCCCATTTCGCCCTGACAGTCACCTTTAATCCTGGGGCTGAGACCAAGACGTCCGGCGCGCCCGCCACCGATCGAGCAACGAGACGATGAGCACCTCGAATTTCAAAAAGGATCAGGTCAAAAAGATTTCGCTCAGCGCGATGGGCTTTGTCTTTCTCCTTTACGTTTACTTCAGCTTTTTTCTCGGACCGCTCAATCGCAGCCGGGACGGCATGTTGGCAAGGATGAAAGAGAAACAAACCAGCCTCGACTCTTCCAAAAGCGACATGGGCAAAGCATCGACCCTTGAACAACAGGCGAAAACAGCCACCACCCGGTTTGCCGCGCTGAAGGCGCTGAACTCGGAAGGCGCACCGATTGCCTGGTTCCCGCCTCGCATAAAGGTATTCTTCGCCAACCGACAAATCGACAAAGCGTTGGCCCGGCTTGAAAACAGCAGCCCCCTCAAGGAACCCGAGCTTGCCGGCTGGATGAAATACAATTGGATGATCGACATTCCGCAGGCAGATTACGCCAGCCTCGGCAAGGCCATCGCGGATCTGGAGAACGCCGAACCTCTTCTTTCGATCACTAAAGTAACCATCCACGCCCAGCCCGAGCAGGATCCCTATCAGTCGGTTGACCTGGTCGTTACGAATTTCATTCAAAAGAAATGAAGAAGCTCATCCTACTTTGCATCGCGCTTCTTTGGACCGCTCGCGGTTTTGCGGCCGAAGCGCCCGGCCTCGAATTCAAGAACAAGTCCAGCTTCACGATGGAGAACGGCAGCCGAAACCCATTTTGGCCCATCGGCTGGAAACCGAGCGCGCACGTCTCCGATCCTAATTCCGCTGAACATGCGAGTTCTGATATCTCCGCCTCAGCCTTTGTGGTCAGCTCCATCACTCTCGGACAAACCAATCGCTTCGCCATCGTCAACGGCAAGATCATGCAGGAAGGGCAACAATTTGGCCTGCAAGTCGGTAGCCAAACCTACCAGATTACGCTGAAAGCGATTCAGGACGGCCGCGTTGTCTTTGGGCGGCGCGACCAGGAAATCGTCGTTCCTCTTCGGCGAAAATAAGAAGGCACCCGGTGGCCACGGGGGCATTTCCTGCGTAATGTTCCATCTTCCGTCGAGATGAGAACCCGCCCATTTGGCTGACTCCAGTGTCCTCAAATCCCCCTTCGACCGCCGGAACGTGAACAAAATTGACACCGTCAGTTACGACGTGAACGTAAATCTGCGGGGAAAAGACTTCCTCGCCATTGCGTCTTCCGACTGCATTTTGCTCTCGTCGCTCACCATCGAGGATAGCCCGGTGCGTTTTGCGAGCACTTCCATCCAGCCGAGTCTCCCATCTCCGTTGTGCCAGGAAAGTAATGGCGCCGGCGCTGAGGGCGGCACGGCGGAGAACGGACGTTCCGTCCCTGTTCTGCTAGCCGACCTCCATGTCGAACTCATGCCCATGCCGGTGTTCCATTCGACGACGCCGAACCCGGATACGACGAATTCGATCTCGGACCTTCGCTGGAACGAGTAAGAACCGGGGTCCGAAAATCGGGAGACGCTGTTCTTGGCGCTCGATCTCGTCCATAATCTCGGCCAGTCGTCTTTCAGCATAATGAAGATAGCCACTGCCCAAATCTCCTGCTCGCTTGGCGACCTCCACGCCAATCTCACCAAGATCGAGCAGTTTTCCTCGCGCGCCCGCGAAGCTGGCTGCGAGCTCATTGTCTTCCCGGAGATGATAGATACCGGTTACGCCATGAGCACAATCCGGGAACACGCGACCTTCTGGAGCGAGGGCGCAGTTCCCCAGCTTTGCCAGATGGCCCGAAGCCTCTCCCTTCGAATGGTCTGTGGATTATCCGAGCGCGACGTGAACGCGATTTACAATTCTCAAATAGTGATCGACGCCGATGGAAAGATCATCGCCAAATATCGCAAGACCCATCTCTTCGCCGCGCCCCCGATTGCCGAGCATCTCTGCTTTACCCCAGGCGAGAGCCTGACCGATTTTGCGATCCCCCCATTCCACTTCGGACTCAGCATCTGCTACGACCTCCGCTTTCCTGAGGTCTACCGGCAGTTAGCCACGGGGAGAAATGTGACTGCGTTCATCATTTCCTCCGCCTGGCCCTTCCCGCGGGTCGAGCATTTCCGGGCGCTCGCCATCGCTCGCGCCATCGAAAATCAAAGCTACGTCATCGCGGCCAACCGCGTCGGCACGGACGACGGCGTCACTTTTTGCGGCAGCTCCGCCATCATTGGTCCCGATGGAGCGGTGGTGGCTTCCGCCTCGACCGACGGCGAAGAATTGATTCAGGCCGAGCTCTCCGCAGAGATGCTCCAGTCCGTTCGGAATCGGATGCCCATCTTTGCCGATCGTCGCCCGGATCTTTACTGAGGAGGCTGGGGGCGTCCCAGAGGCGGCCTAACCAGCCGCTTCCACTTGTGATAGCGGAATGAATTCGCTCTCGCATAAAACGACCGGCCTGGTTCCACGGAGCAACTGCCACCATTGCACGGCGGAACCCGCCACGATCAATAGCACGAGTAACAGAAAGGAGCCGGCCACCGCGGCATCCACTCTCCAAACCGCCGCCTGCCGTATCATCTCGGCCGCTTTCTCCCCGCCGAGTGCTCCCGCCTTTTCCATCAGCGCCCCCGCGCCGGAGAGAAAGCCAAGCCTTGGATCAGATGAAAAAATCTTCAGGTAGCCCGCCGAGAAAGTCACTGCGCACATGAAGAGCAACGGGAGAACCGTGACAAGGATGTAGCGCGCCTTCTGCATTTTGATGAGCAGCGTGGTGGCCAGACAGAGGGCGATAACGGAGAGCAGTTGATTGGCCAGGCCAAAGAGAGGCCAGAGCGTATTGATCCCGCCCAGCGGGTCCACCACTCCCTGATACAGGAACCAACCCCAGGCACCCACCAGCAACACACTCGCGAAAAAATTCGCGCTCCACGACCTTGTGTTCCCGAGAGGGCGCCAAACGTTGCCCAACAAATCCTGCAACAGGAAACGCCCGACGCGCGTGCCCGCATCAATCGTCGTCAGGATGAAGAGCGCCTCGAACATGATGGCGAAGTGATACCAGAGAGCCAGGGCTGTCGGGCTCGCTGAGACCCGCGCAAACATGTGCGCCATGCCCACCGCAAAGGTCGGGGCGCCGCCGGCGCGACCAAACATCGTGGTCTCACCCAGGTTGTGCGCCAGATCGGCCATTTGCAGCTCGGTCACCGGGAAACCCGAAGCGGTCAGGCTCGCCACCACCTCGCTGGGCGCTCCTTTTGCATTGATCGCGAAGTACTCGCCTGGTTGCAATACGCACGCCGCGATCATCGCCATCAACGCCACCATCATCTCGGTCACCATCGCGCCATAACCGATATCGCGAATGCGCGATTCACGACCCACCATCTTTGGCGTAGTGCCGGAAGCGATGAGCGCGTGAAAACCGGAGACCGCGCCGCAGGCAATCGTAATGCAGACAAAGGGAAAGACCGGCCCGGCAAACACCGGGCCTGACCCGTCCACGAATCGGGAAATCGATGGCATCAACAAGGTCGGGCGCAAAGCGATCACAGCCACGGCCAGCGCCGCGACGGTTCCCAGTTTCAAAAATGTGCTTAGATAATCCCGCGGCGTCAGGAGCATCCAGACGGGCAAAATAGAAGCGGCCAGCCCGTAAATCATGATGGCCCAGGCCAGCCACTTCTGATCCTGCGTGCACCACGATTGGACCGTCGGAAACTGAGCCAGAAATTGCCCGCCCCAAACAGCCAGGCCCAGCCCAATGACGCCAAACACCGTAATGGCGAGCACGCTGACCTTGCCGCTGCGCAAACCAGCGCCCATGAGAAAGGCCACGGGAATAGTCATGGCGATGGTAAAGACGCCCCACGGACTTCTGGCCAGTGCCTGCACCACCACCAACGCAAGAACGGCTAGCAGAATGGTCATGATCGCCAACACGCTGATGAGCGCCAGTGCTCCCACGCCGGGTCCGATCTCTTCCTTTACGATTTGGCCCAGCGTCTTCCCGCCGCGACGGACGGAGGCAAACAGGATAATCATGTCATGGACTCCTCCGCCCAGGGTGGCGCCGATCAAAATCCAGAGCGTCCCGGGTAAAAATCCGAACTGCGCTGCCAGCACCGGTCCGACCAGCGGCCCTGGCCCGGCAATGGCCGCAAAGTGATGACCAAAAACCATCCAGCGGTTCGTCGGCACGAAATCCTTGCCGTCATTGCGCACGAAGGCGGGCGTGGCGCGCTCATCATTAAGGACGAGCAGTTTCGTCGCCAGCCACTTGCTGTAGAAGCGGTAACTGATCGAGAACGCGCACAACCCGGCGATGATGATCCAGAGAGCGCTCACCGGCTCTCCGCGCGAGAGAGCGAGAATCGCAATGGCCACCACTCCGAGAATGCTGACTGCCACCCAGAGCAATTTCTTCCAGAGACTCATCGTCAAACGCAACTTACCCGAAATCCCGCGGTGCTGCCACAGCCACGGTAGGGACGGCGCGCTGCGCCGTCCCTACCATTAATCCAGCGCCCCAAGTGCTTGCTGCAGTTTCCCCAATTGCTCGCCGAAGTTCGCCTCCCTTTGCCGATGCTCCTCCACTACGGCCGCCGGCGCGCGGTCCACGAACGATGAGTTGCTCAATTTGCCCCGCACCGTCCGTAATTCCGCTTCGATTCTGGCGATCTCTTTTTCCAGCCGGTCGCGCTCGCCCGCTTTATCGGTGGTTGTGTTCGCGAGGAAAATCTCCCCCAACGGCGTCACTGCCACCGGTACGCCCGCCCTGGCTTTGAACTCCGGATCGAGCGCAACGTCCTCCGCGTTTAATAAACGCGCCAACGTCGGCAACTCGCCCCCCATACTCTCGGCGCGCGATCGCAGAATGAACTTCACCTTCTTGTTGGAAGGAATCCGAGCCTCGGCCCGCAGGTTGCGTCCGGCCTGAACGGTCTCGAAGATTTGGCTGGCGAATTGGCGCGCCTTCGCGCCCGCGAAGCCCTCGAGATCGATCGGCTGCGGAGGGCTGGCAAACTGGATCGAATCTTGTCCGAATCCGAGCAACGTCCACAACTCTTCGGTAATGTGCGGCATGAACGGATGCAGTAATCGCAAAGTGGCGGACAGCACCAAATCCATGACGGCCAACGCGGAATTTTTCCGTGAGATGTCCTCCGCAAAGACTTCCGTTTTTGCCGCCTCCACATACCAGTCGCAGTAATCGCTCCAGAAAAAATCGTAGAGCCGTTGCGCGACCGCATTGAAGTGGTACTCCCGGTAAGCTTCCTCCACCGCTTCGATCGCCTCGTTCAGACGCGCCAGTACTTCGACCGCGTAGATTGACAAGGTGGTCCGATCGATCTGCGGCCCAGCCGAGCTGGGCCCATGCATCTGCCGAAAGCGGGCCGCGTTCCAGAGTTTGGTGGCGAAATTCCGGCCCTCCTCGATCTGCTTCTCGTCAAAGCGAATGTCCTGTCCACTGGGCGCAATCCGCATCAAAGCGAAGCGCAACCCGTCCGCCCCAAACTTGTCCATTAACTCCAGGGGATCCGGGGAGTTGCCCAGCGACTTCGACATTTTGCGCCCCTGCCTGTCGCGAATCAGCCCGGTGAAATAAACATCCCGAAACGGGATATTATCTTCCACCCGGTCGCTTCGCCCGGGACGAAACTCGAGCCCGGCAATGATCATGCGCGCGACCCAGAAGAAAATAATGTCGGGTGCGGTCACCAGAACCGACGTCGGATAAAATTTCCGCCGCGTCGCCTCGTCCATGGTTTCGTAAGCCCAGAGCCACGAAGAAAACCAGGTGTCGAGCGTATCGGAATCCTGCGTCCACTGCTGCGGATCCAACGGTGGCTCTACTCCGACGTAAATGTCTTTGCCGGCCGCGTCCGATTTCGGATACCAGGCCGGGATGCGATGTCCCCACCAGATCTGGCGGCTGATGCACCAGTCCTGGATATTCTCCAGCCATTGCGCGTAAACCTTCTCCCAGTGTTGGGGGAAAAATCGGATCAAATGCTCGCGCACCACGGTCAGCGCTTCCTCCGTTTTCGGGTAACGCAGGAACCATTGCTCGCTCAGCCGCGGCTCGATCGGGACCTCGCTCCGCTCGCTGAAACCGACGTTGTTCTCATACGGCTCAATTTTTCCCAACAAGCCCAGCTCTTTCAATAACTCCGCCGCTTTCTCGCGCGCCACAAAGCGGTCGAGCCCGTCTAATTCCGCTACGGCCGCGCAATTGATGCGGCCGTCCGCGTGCAGCACATCCACAATCGGTAATTGGTGGCGCTGGCCGATTTCGAAATCCACTTTGTCGTGCGCCGGCGTCACTTTCAAAACACCGGTCCCGAATTCCGGATCGATCGCTTCGTCCCCGATGATCGGAATTCTTTCCCGCGCCAGGGGCCGCCAGGCCTGCCGACCGATCAGATCCTTGTAGCGCTTGTCGTCCGGATGAACCGCCACGCCTGTGTCCGCCATGATCGTCTCAGGCCGGGTCGTGGCCACTTCGAGGAACCGGCCCGGCTCCTCCACCACCTCGTAACGAACGTAATAGAGGCTCCCCTTTTGCGGCCTCGCGATGACTTCCTCGTCGGAAAGCGCCGTTTGCGCGGCCGGGTCCCAGTTGATCATGCGTCGTCCGCGATAGATCAGTCCCTTGCGATAAAGATCGACAAAAACTCCCTCCACGGCGCGGACGTAGCCGTCATCGAAAGTGTAGCGCTGGCGCGACCAGTCACACGAACAACCGAGCCGTTTTAGTTGCTCAATGATGATGCCGCCGTGTTTGTCCTGCCACTCCACCACGCGCTTGAGAAATTCTTCCCGGCCGAGATCGCGCCGTCTTTTCTGCTCCGTCCGCCACAAGAATTTTTCGACCGCGGTTTGGGTAGCTACGCCGGCGTGATCGACGCCCGGCAGCCACAAGACTTCATGGCCCTGCATGCGGGCGCGCCGCGCCAGGATGTCTTGGATGGTGTTGTTGAGAACGTGCCCGAGGGTCAGGACCCCGGTGATGTTAGGGGGCGGAATGACGATGGAGAAAGCCGGCTTGGCTGAACCGGGGTCCGCCTGGAAATCGTTGCGCGCGAGCCACCGTTGATACCATTTCGGTTCAACCGAACGGGGATCATATGTTTTCGAGAGCTCAGCCATGGCGCATGCAATCATCCGGAGACAGAGCTCGATTGCAAGCTGTAGCCACCCCGCTCGCGCCGCCGCCGAAGCGCTTTGGCGCGCAGGAAGCAGTCGGGTTGTGTCCGTCCCTTGACCGGGTAGGGCGAGACTCCGTCGAGCCGTCGAATTCATATTCGGAAAAGTCGGCTCGACAGACTCACGCCCTGCCGATTTGATCATGACGCACTTGCGGTTCTTCCCCTCACCCTCCATTTTTGCGCCCATGCGCAGGTTCGCTCTCTTCGTTGGCACGCTCACCCTCCTAGGACGAATGGCCGTGGCCGGCGAAGATTGGAAGGTGGTCCGGCAGAATGGCCACGATTACGTCACCTTCACCAACGTCGCTCATTTCTACCAGTTTCCGGAATACACCCGCGTCAGCCATACCGTTTCCCTGCGCAAGCAGAACATGGCTCTCCGGGCCCAGGCCGGCACAAGCGATCTCTATATCAATGGCGTCCGTTTCTTTACCGATTTTCCCATCCTGACCAGCAGCACGGACGAACTCATTTCCGCCATGGACGTGAGCAAGATCGTCGAACCGATTGTCCATCCCCACCTGATTAAGAACGCGCATAAAATCGAAACCGTCGTGCTCGACCCGGGCCATGGCGGTGTCGATTCGGGGGCGAGCAATCGCTGGGGCACGGAAAAAGCCTTCGCGCTCGACGTGGCCCAGTACGCACGGCTGCAACTGACGCACGCCGGTTACAAAGTCGAGATGACCCGATCGACCGACAAGTTTATTCCCCTGGAAGATCGCGTCGCCTTTGCCAACCGTTTTCCCAACGCGCTCTTTGTCAGTGTCCATTTCAACACCAGCGGAAGCGCCGAAGGTCTCGAGAGCTATTCGCTCGCGCCCGCCGGCGTCGTCTCAAACGCCGCCAACGAAGTGGCCGTGGCCGATACGCGTTGGTGCTCCGGCAATGCCCAGGATGAACAGAATGTCGCCCTGGCCGCCGCGGTGCATGCCACCGTTCTCTCGCGCCTGACCATGTTTGATCGCGGTGTAAAACACGCGCGCTTTCACGTGCTGCGCAATGTGAAGGTGCCGGCTGTCCTGATCGAGTGCGGTTTCCTCAGTAACATCGCGGAAGGCCAGCGCGTCGCCACCTCCCTCTTTCGCCAGCAGGTCGGAGCCGCCATCGCGCAGGGCATTCAGAATTACGACGCGGCCACGAATTTCCGCGCGAGTGGGCAAACCTTCGCCGCGGCTCGAACGAGTCTTCCATTGCACTCCCATTCCATTAGCGAACCGCTGGCAGATTATGTCCCGGCCGATCTTCATCGACGCGATACGCCTTCCATTTCAATCAGCGGCGGTGAATAAAAAGGCATGACGCAGCCAGACCAGGCAACCGCTTCCCGCCCCATCGGCGTCTTTGACTCCGGCATTGGGGGCCTCACCGTGGTCAAAGCATTGCGCGACCTGCTGCCCTCCGAGCGCATCATTTACCTGGGCGACACCGCGCGTGTTCCCTATGGCAGCAAAAGCCCGAGCACGGTCGAACGTTACAGTGTCGAAATCGCCGGGATGCTGATGGAGCGGCACGCGAAGATCATCGTGGTGGCGTGCAACACCGCCTCGTCCGTGGCCCTGCCGAAACTGGAGCAGACCTGTCCGGTCTCGGTCATCGGCGTGATTCGTCCCGGTGCCGAGGCCGCCATCGCCGCCACTCGCAACGGTCATATCGGAGTCATCGGCACTCGCGCGACGGTGAAGAGCGGCGCTTACGAAAGAACCCTGCAGGCACTCGATTCCTCCCTCAAAGTGACCAGCCGGGCCTGTCCGCTCCTTGTCCCGTTGATCGAAGAAGGATGGCTGGATGATCCGGTCACGGATCGAATCATTGCGCGTTACCTCGAACCCTTGATCGAGCAGGGGATTGATACGCTCGTGTTGGGCTGCACGCATTACCCCCTGCTCTCTGCCGCCATCCAGCGTGCGCTCGAAGACGAAGTAAGGGTGGTCGACTCGGCCCGGAACTGCGCCACCGCCGTGCAATACTTGTTAGACCAGCAGTCCCTTCGCTCTTCGCAAACCGGGCCAGGCGGACTCGAGGTCGCCCTCACCGATGCGCCCGACAATTTCCTGCGCGTAGCCAAAGAGGCGCTCGAATTGGAAATCGGCGAGGTCGAAGTGCGGGAGGTTCTGCACAAATCCGCCGCATTGTAGCAACCGGCCTCGCTTCTGTAGCGGCGGCCCATGACCGCCGAACCGTGGCTCGCCGGCCTCGCTTCTGTAGCGGCGGTCTGCGACCGCCGCCCCATCGGACGGCTCGCCGCGGCGAGCCCTCCAACGGCTGCAACGCGCATGCTGTGATTCGCCGTTGTAGGGCAGGCGCTGCGCCGTCCACTCCGCGTGCGTTGCTGGAAAGCCGTGGCCGGTGGGACGAGACTCAGTCGAGCCGTCGAAACCCTCCGTCGCGAAGCGGGAGCGAGCGAATCACTCCATCGTTTACCCGCCGCCGCGGGAGCCGACGAATAAACACTTCGACCCTAATAGAACCATCGGCGGTCATAGACCGCCCCTAGAGAAGGGCAGCACCTCGCCTTCGCCAGCCGAATACTTACTTTTTCCCCATCGCCGTCGCCTGCCATCTACGCCGGTGGAGCGAGACTCTACAGTTCACCCGCCGTGGCGGGAGCCGTCGAATCCTTTTGCTACACCCCGCCGCTACCAGATTTTCTGCCGCGTCTTGCGCGGCAGCGCCGCAAGCACCAATCCGTACGAATGATCAATCATCCTGCGCAGCTCGGCGGCGGGAATCCGGCCCTCCAGCTCGACCGTGTTCCAATGTTTCTTGTTCATGTGATAGCCCGGGCGCACTTCCTCGTAGCGATCCCGCCACTCCAAAGCCAGATCGGGATCGCATTTTAAATTGGCCGTGGCCGATACTTCACCTAACGACGCCAGCGCGAAAATCTTTCCGCCCACTCTGTAGACGAGAACGTCTTCCCCGAAGGGCGTGCTCTCGGTCACACCGCCCTTCGCCAGGCAATGCTCGCGAAACTCTTCCAGGTTCACATCCGCTCCGACAACGACTTAGGAAATCCGGGCGCACAATAGCGTCACCAGGTCAGAAATCTTGACGCGCTCCTGCTTCATCGAATCGCGCTCGCGCAGCGTGACCGTATCAAGCAACTCTTCCCCCTTTTCGCCCAGCGTATCGAAATCGACCGTCACGCCAAAGGGCGTCCCGATTTCGTCCTGCCGGCGATAACGGCGCCCGATCGCCCCGGTCTCATCGTAAAAGACATGCATATGCGGCCGCAACAGGCGGACGATTTCTCTGGCTTTAGCCACCAGCGGCTCCTTGTTCTTCAATAACGGGAAGATCGCGCACTTGATCGGCGCCATGCGGGGAGAGAAGCGCAGAACGATGCGCGTCTCTGGCTTTCCCTTGTCATCGGGCGCGGTGTCTTCGTCGTAGGCCTCACAGATTAAAGCCAGGACGGTGCGATCCACTCCGGCGCTCGGCTCCACCACGTGCGGAATGAATTTCTGTTTCGCTTCTTCATCGAAGTATTCGAGCGGTTTGCCGCTGGCTTTCTGGTGCTGCGACAAATCGTAATCGGTTCGGTAGGCCACGCCTTCCAGCTCCTGCACGCCAAATGGAAACGCGTATTCGATGTCGTAAGTCCCTTTGGAATAAAAAGCACGCTCCTCGTCCGCCACGGTCTTTACGTGCAGATGATCGCGCCGGATCCCGATGTTCTCGTAAAATTTCAGCCGCTCTTCCTTCCAATACTCGAGCAGCTCCATCCCCTGCTCCGGCCGGCAGAAGTATTCCAACTCCATCTGCTCAAACTCGCGAGAACGAAACGTAAAATTGCGCGGATTGATCTCGTTGCGAAAGGCCTTCCCGATTTGCGCGATGCCGAAGGGCAGCTTTTTGCGCGAGACGTCGAGCACGTTCTTGAACTGCACAAAAATCGATTGTGCTGTTTCCGGCCGCAGGTAGGCGATTGAGCTTTCATCCTGGGTCGCCCCTGTGTGGGTCTTAAACATGAGATTGAAAGGCCGCGGCGCGCCCAGGCGGGCTCCGGTTTCCGGCGCGTATAAATTCGAGTTCTCAACTCGGCGACCCTCCGAGCCGCCGGCCAATTGCGGCGAAGTGATGCCACGCTGTTCGTAAAATTGACGGGCAACTTTTTCGGCGGACTCGCGCGGCTTTCCCTGCGGAATCAGCACTTCAAACGGCTCGTCGGAAGATTTTCCCTCATCATTGCGTGCGCCTGTGAATTCGAAAGCCAATCCCGACTGCAGCTCGATCATGTCGGCCCGATATCGCTTCTTCGTGATCGGGCATTCCACCATCGGATCGCTAAATGTGTCTTCATGCCCGCTCGCCTTGAGCACAGCACGATGAGTCAGGATCGCCCCATCCAGGCCGACAACGTCGTCGCGCTCGTGCACCATCGTGCGCCACCAGTAATCCTTCAGATTCCGTTTGAGTTCGACTCCGAGCGGGCCGTAATCCCAGGCCCCGTTCAGTCCTCCGTAAATCTCACTCGATTGGAAAATGAACCCTCGTCGCTTGCATAAGCTAACGATCTTTTCCATGCGCTGGCTGTCGTGTTTGACGTCGGACATTGGCATACAACTGGGACCTGCCTCCCATTTTGGCAAATCATTTGGATGGCGACCCCGCGCTCGAAAAAGCCCTTGATGGCAAACCTTCCAGGTGGTTTGGGGCCGATCCGGTTCACTTTGACCGGGTGACTGTGCCGCTCGTTCTCTTCGGAGGCGACGCCCCGGCCGGCCTCGACGCCAACCGCACGACTTCGCGTTTCTACCGCATCGCCATGCCTTAGAGACGGAGGGACGCGCTCGTCGCGTCCCAAATTAATGGGACGAGACAAGCTCGTCCCTCCAACGCCGCCTATCCCTTTTCCACCGTCACCTCGGTCTTCACCGAGTTGGCAATGAAACAATTGTCATGGGCCGCGTGGTGGATTTTCTCCAGCTCTTCCGCGCTCGGCTGCTTCTCGCCCGACCACGTGATCCTGGGTTTCAGCGTGACGCGCGTGATCGCCAGTTTGCCGTCGGCGTTCTTTTCCATGTGACCCACCGCGTCGTCCACATACTCGTCGAGCACGAATTTCTGCTTACAGGCGATGGCCAGGAAAGTCAGCATGTGGCAACTCGAAAGGGAGGCCACAAAAGCCTCCTCCGGATCCACATTCTTGGGATCGCCCAGATAAGCCGGCGCCGCGGTAGCCGTCATTTCATGCCCGCCATCGAACTTCCAGGTGTGGTTACGGGGATACTTTTGATAATCGAACGGCGCGTCGCCGCGGTTCCAGGTAAGGGTCACTTTATGTTCGGACATGCCTTTCCTATAAGGATGGGCGCTGAAATTCGCAAGCCACCCTTCGGCTGGGCCTGCCCCAGGCCCATAATGTGTCACTTCCTTCCCGAATCTGGAACGCTTCCTGCATAAGAAAAGCGACCGACCCAATGCGACCGGTGCCCAGAAAGGCCCGGCTGCTGCATCCCACCGCACCCGCCATGAAAAAGGAAGAACTCGACGCCATTCTCGCCGCCATGCTTCATGGCGCCGAAACCAGCGTCTCGGACCTCGTCTTCGTGGCCGGCAAACCCCCACAGATCGAGAAGGATGGCCGACTACAGCCTCTCGAGATGGACGGGCCGGACCTCGTTCTGCAGGCGGCTCACGTGGAAACCATGGCCGACGTTTTGATGCAGGGGAACCCGCGGCTCCGCTCCGATTTCGATCAGAATGGATCTTGCGACTTGAGTTATTCGCTCGGTAGCCAGGCACGTTTCCGCGTCAATATTTACAAACAAAACGGCCAGCGCGCCATCGTCATGCGTCGCCTCCAATCCAAGATCCCCTCCTTAGCCGACCTCGGGTTGCCCCCGATTTTCGGGGAAATGATCAAAGAAAAGAATGGCATCGTTTTCGTCACGGGCGGTACCGGCACGGGCAAGACAACCACGCTCGCCGCCATGCTCAACGAGTTAAACCAGACGCAAGAGGTCCACGTCGTCACACTGGAGGACCCGATCGAATTCCTGCACCCGCATGCCAAAGCCACCTTCAGTCAGCGGGAGATGGGCAAGGATTTCCCTCACTTCGCCAGTGGATTGCGAGCGGCCCTGCGGCAGGCGCCCAAGGTTATTCTCCTCGGCGAAATTCGCGATCGCGAATCGATGGAGATCGCGCTAACCGCGTCGGAAACCGGGCACCTTGTTTTCACCACTCTGCACACCATCAACGCGGGCCAGACGATCAATCGCATCCTCGGCATGTTCAATAAGGAAGAGGAGAAGCAGGTGCGCGAACGCCTCGCCGAAACGTTGCGTTACGTCGTGAGCCAACGTCTCGTCAGCAAGATCGGCGGCGACCGCTTGCTCGTCACCGAAATCATGGGGAGCAGCTTGCGCACGCGCGAAAGCATCATTTTCGGAGAAAGCGAGAATCGGACTTTCCTCGAAATCATCGAAGCCGGCGATATCCATGGCTGGCATAGCTTCGATCAATCGCTCCTCAAAGCTTACGAAGCCGGCGCAATCGCGGAGGAAACGGCTCTCATTTACTCCACCCATAAAACGAAAATGCGCCGCGACATCGAGATGTCGAAAAAATTGAAATACGATTTCACGGAGGAATCGTCCGGGTTACAAATGGCAGTTTAGATCCGAAGCCGAATGTCCGAAACCACTCCTACCCTGCAACGCCAGATCGAACACGCCCAAAGCGAGATCGAGCAACTGCGCAAACAGTTGTATCAAGTCCAGGCGGAAGTCGCCCGCACCCGGGAAGAAAGCCGCCGCGTCCTGCAGGAATTCGCCCGCGAAGTACGCGTGCCGCTCACTTCCGTACTCGGTTTCACGGATTTGCTCAGCGTCACGCACAAAGGCGACTCAGCCGAGCTCAACCAGATGGCGGTGGCCGGGCATCAGTTGATGAAACTGGTCACGATCCTGGAAGAATCGGCCAGCCGCCAGGGCTCGGGCAACTCGACCGCGGAAGATGCCGTCCCTCCGACCGCTGAAGAAGAGCCGTTCGTCGCCACCCGCACGATTCTGCACATCGAGGATAACGAAACGAACTTCCGCCTGATGGAACGGATCCTCGAAGACCGCGCTAATATCACAGTGCTTTGGGGCGCTAATGGCGAAGAAGGAGCCGCCCTGGCCCTGCGGCACGCGCCTGCTTTGATTCTGCTGGATCTGAATCTGCCCGATATCCATGGGAGCGAGCTTCTCCGGCGGTTAAAGAACAATCCCTTGACCGAGCCAATTCCAGTCATCGTAGTCAGCGCGGACATCAGCCCCAGCCAGATCGAGCGCATGCTTCAGGCCGGCGCGCGCAATTACATGACCAAACCTTTCGACATCAAACGGCTGCTCTGCCTGGTGGACGAAGCCCTCGCCCCCGCCGTCTCGGCCGCGGCTTAATCGCTAGAGGGCGTGTCCCCTCCCTCAACGCCTGTCATCCTGCCTGCCCGCCGCCGTGGCGGGAGCCTGCGAACCCCACCCACTCGCGCTACGTCACCCGATCCCCTTTGACCCTTGGCCACACCGCCTTTGTCCTCTACGAACCTCTTCGCTCCGCTTGCCATCTCCCTCCGACCTCTCTATTTTCACCGCGGATAACGCAGATTCCGCAGATCAGGAGAATCCCAATCTGTGACTATCCGTGGCTAAACTCTTCGCGCGATTAGCTCAGTGGTAGAGCGCTTGCTTCACACGCAAGAAGTCGCAGGTTCGAACCCTGCATCGCGCACCATCTTTTTTTTTTCGCGAACGCCGGCTATTTCTTCTCCCCGAGGGTTAGACCTTGACCTGAAAATAATCGCAGCAATGTTGCGTCTCGATCGTGGCATGCACCAGCTCTTCGTGTTCGGCGAAGAGGGTGCGGTATTCGTCACAAGATTTCAGCTCGTGCCCGACGATGGAAATGATCGCAGCAAACTTGCCCATCCCGACTTGCCAGACGTGCAAATCGGTCACCATTGAGTCGCCGTCCGCTTCCACGGCGCGACGAATCTCCTCCGGCAGATCTGAAGTGTCCGGGGTGCGATCGAGCAGGATACCGCTGGTATCCCGGAGCAAAGTGTAAGCCCACGAGAACACCACGGCGCTCCCGATGATGCCCACCACCGGATCGAGCCACGCCCAACCGAAAAACTTGCCGCAGGTCAACGCGACGATGGCGAGCAGCGTCGTGAAAGCGTCGGCGAGGACGTGAAGGTAAGCCGCCCTCAGATTGAGATCGCCATGCCCGTGATGATGAGGCCCGGCGTGGTCATGTCCATGCCCATGATGCTCGTGAGCGTGGCCACCCTTGAGGAGGAGCGCGCAGACAAGATTCACCGCGAGGCCCACGCAAGCGATGCCGATGGCTTCGTTGAAATGAATCGAGAGCGGCGAGAAGAGGCGATGCGCGGACTCGCCGGCCATCAACAGAGCGATCACCGAGAGCACGACCGCGCTGGCGAAGCCGCCCAGCACACCGATCTTGCCCGTGCCAAAGCTGAACCGCTTATCCGACGCGTGTCGGCGGGTGAAGTGATAGGCGATGGCCGTGATGAGGAACGCGATGACGTGCGTGCTCATGTGCCAGCCATCGGCCAGCAACGCCATCGAATGCGAGAGCATGCCGGTCGTGATTTCCAGCACCATCATGGCGGCGGTAATCCCGATTACGATGCGCGTGCTCTTCTCCGCGGCCGAGAAGTCGTGCACGAAGTCGTGGGCATGGTGAAACTTGGCTCGGTCGGAGCGATGCATGACGGTATTTTACGAGGGCGGACCGAGCCGTCTAGATCCAGTTTTTCTGATCACTTCCACTTCTTGCGCGTGTCATGTCCACAAGGTTCTAACCGGGCAGCGGGTTGGGCCAGTGGGCGTGTCCGTCCGAGAAAATGACCTTGCCCAACGAAACGATTACGCTACCTCTGCGTAATGGAAAAACCGCAGGCACTACTGCCTCGCCGAAGTCTCATCCGGCGGTTTCTCTCGACTCTCGGTCCAGGGGTCATCACTGGCGCAGCGGATGACGATCCTTCCGGCATCGCCACTTATTCAATAGCGGGCGCACAGTTGGGCACGTCGCTGCTCTGGACGGCACTTCTGACGTGGCCACTCATGAGCATGGTGCAAATGATGTGCGCGAGGATCGGCATGGTGACTGGGCATGGCTTAGCGGGCGCGCTGCGCCAAAAGTTTCCGCGCCGGCTGGTTCTCGTTGCCGCGTTCGCTTTGCTGGCCGCAAATGTGATCAACATCGGCGCGGATCTCGCAGGCATGGCTGATGCAGCGAACATGCTCACGGGGATTAATTCGCACTGGTTTGTCATAGGGTTCGGCATTGCGATCGCCTGCGCCACTGTCTGGCTGCGTTATTATCAAATCGCAAACACTCTCAAGTGGCTTTGCCTGGCGCTATTCTCTTACGTCATCACGGCGTTTATCGTCCACCCGAATTGGTCGGCAGCGATTCACGACACGTTTGCGCCATCATGGCCGAAGGGATCCGTCGGCTGGCAAACCTTGGTTGCGATTTTAGGTACTACGATCAGCCCCTATCTTTTCTTCTGGCAGGCGTCCCAGGAGATTGAGGAAGAGAAGTCGAAAGGACGCCGAATGCTGAGAAGTCGGCAAGGTGCAAGCAAGCAAGAGCTCATGAATCGCAAACTCGACGTTGGCACTGGAGCATTCTTTGCCGTGTTGGTGATGTATTTCATCATGCTGACAACCGCATCCACGCTCCATCGACATGGCGTTACAAACATCGAAACGTCGCGGCAAGCGGCGGAAGTTCTTGGCCCACTCGCTGGGAAATTCGCGGCCGTCCTTTATACCGCAGGTATTCTTGGAGTCGGTTTTCTAGCAATCCCGACACTCTCGGGTTCCGCTGCGTATGCTTTTGCGGAGACATTCCGCTGGCGGCAGGGCTTGGATGAGAAGCTAGGCAACGCACGCGCGTTCTATGCTGTTGTCATCGTGTCTACAGTTGCCGGCATTGTGCTGGATTTCATGGGTGTAAACCCAGTAAAAGCGCTCTTTTGGACCGCGGTTATTAATGGGTTGCTTGCTCCGTTCTTGCTCATCGGCGTTCTGCTCGTCGCTTCCGACAAAAAGATCATGCTGGAACAGCCCAGTTCTATCTTGAGCAGGATCCTCGTCGGCGTTACAGCCTTGATCATGTTCGGGGCGGCTTTTGGAATGTTTGTATTCTGATGGTGCGATCTACGAATCACGCTGGCTGTCATGCGCAGGGCAGTCGTTCAACCGTTGGATAAAATACGGCCGGTTTCAGATGAGTGACGGCAGCGAGATAAGCGGACGATGAAGTCTCCTCTTCTCTTCTGGTTGGCCGTGGGCGTTTTAATTTTGATCGACCTGATCCTCGCATTGACTCTACGCCGCCATTAGAGGCCTCCGGCAAGGCGGCGCGGGTCCCAATAGTCGGACCACCGTTGCATCAATCGCGGTCGACGGCTCTCGCCCAACTAGACGCCGAGTTACCCCGGGGCGTCGTCGTTCTTTTTCGCCGCCTCCCGCAATCGCGAAAACTCCTGCTCCAACCGTGCCATCTCTGCGTCGGACACTTTTTGCAGATCAACCATTTGGTTCCTCGCGTCCTTATTCGCGCGAATCAGTTCATCGAGTTTCAAATGAACCGCCTTGGCGTCGCGGTTCTGAGTATTTTGGATCAGGAAGACCATCAGAAAAGTCACGATGCTAGTTCCCGTATTGATGACTAACTGCCTGGTGTCCGAGAAATGGAACGTTGGACCGGTCGCTGCCCACAGCATCGTGATCAGGATAGCGATGATCAGGGCCCACGGGCTGCCGAGGGCTTGCGATGCGCTGCGCGCGAAGATGCGGAAAATGCCCTCCTTGTCTCTATCCTTTTTGCCGCCACCGCTCGCATCCCGCCTTGGAGTGATTTCGTTTGCATCTTGTCCCATGAACTAGAATCGCAGCGAGAACCTCTTTTGCGCGGCTGGAAATCTGCACGTTATAAACCTGCGCCCCGGTATTCCCGTAGGCGTTCCGCCCCAGACACGAGCCATGCATTCCACCCCACGATTCGAATCGAGACAGCGGTAGAGTGCGCCCCAAAAAATCAGAGCAACTCTTGGATCAGGGTATCGGACTGGTCGGACGCGAGGCCGAGCTTGCGGTAGGCCAGTGGGCCCTCGCCCGTGTGCAGGACGGGCTCTTGCTCTTCCAGGCTCGGCAGATCGGTGCGGCACCAGAAGAGGCCAATCGGAATTTCGTCGCCCCATTGGTAGCCGCGGTCGATCGCCTTGTGCAGATCGGCCGTGTCATGGCCCTGTTCCTCCAGGATTTTCACGCGTGGATTGAACCACTGGTAGGTGTTGTCCTTATTATAGGTGACGCAGGGACTAAATACGTCCACCAACGCGAATCCCTTATGTTGAATGGCGCCCTTGAACATCTCGACCATGTGTTTCTGTTTGCCGCTGAAGGCGCGGGCCACGTAGGTGGCGCCCCCCACGATAGCCATGGGGATCGGGTTGATCGGGTTCTCCACGCTGCCGTGCGGCGTGCTCTTGGTCTTCATGCCTTTGACACTGGTGGGCGAGCATTGCCCGGTCGTTAGGCCATAAATCTGATTGTCCATCACAATATAGGTCAGGTCCACGTTGCGGCGCATGGTGTGCACGAAATGGTTGCCGCCGATGCCGAAGCCGTCGCCATCGCCGCCCGTGCAGATGACTTTGAGTTCGTGATTGCCAAGCTTCACGCCCGTGGCCACGGCGAGGGAACGGCCATGCAACGTGTGCATGCCATAGGTGTTGACGTAGCCCGGCAGATTCGAGGAACAACCGATGCCACTGACAACACAGACCTGGTGCGGCTGAAGCTTCAACTCGAACATGGCCGTTTGGAGCGCGGCCAGCACGGAGAAGTCGCCGCAACCGGGACACCAATCGGGATGGATGCGGCCGCGGTAGGTTTCCTTGGTTAACTGGCCGGGTTGGGTCGGGCTGGCAGCGGGTGGTGGGTCTACGGTTGCGCTCATTTGTTCGTTGGATCGTTTCAATTGTTACATGGTTGCATAACGGAATGCGACGATCATGAAACGGGTAGGGTTCTCCCGCTGCAACCGTGTAACTTTTCTAACCTTTGTAACCATCTAGGCCAGAATTTCGTGGATGGGGACGGACAAGCGGGTTTTGCCGGCCAGTTGTTCTTTGACGGCTTCGACAATGTGATGCGGCATGAACGGTTCGCCGTCGTACTTCCGGATATGACCGTGCGCGTCGAAGCCGGTCTCGCTGCGGAGATAACGGGCGAATTGACCGCTGTAGTTATTCTCGATCAGGATGACTTTTTTGCTGCCAGAAAGGACGCGGCTGATCTCCGCCGCGTGAAAAGGCACGATCCATTTGATGTTCAATTGATTGGCCACGATGCCTTCTTCGCCGGCTAATTTCTCGACCGCTTCGCCAATGACGCC
Source organism: Chthoniobacterales bacterium (assembly GCA_038203615.1). Taxonomy (GTDB): domain Bacteria; phylum Verrucomicrobiota; class Verrucomicrobiia; order Chthoniobacterales; family UBA10450; genus JBBRDU01. The sequence continues at coordinate 13,892 of JBBRDU010000017.1, read as the reverse complement.
GTCGGTTGAACCAAAGCCGACCAACGTGACCGCGGCGTTCTCGGGGCCGACCAGCGTGGGTGGAGCGATCTCACGCAGCGCGCCTTCCATCTTGCGGGCGCGTTTCTCCACCATCATGCGGCGCTTGTGCGGGTTGGTGAATTCATCACTGATGATGGTGCCGTCTTCATCGTGCTCATCGGTGGCGGCGGTAAAGATGTGGCCGGGCACGCCGGGCACGGCGCGCGGTGAGATGCCGCTCTCTGTATTTTTAAACCGCAGGTAAGCCTTGTCGTTGTAGCCGCTGGATGGATTCGCTCCGTTGTTATTTCCGTTAGGCAAAATCAATTCACCGCGGTCAATCTTGACATCGAAGTTCAGCTCGTCCGGGTCGATGCTCGACGTTCCTTCGGAGATGAGCAGGTCGGCCAGAACCAGGCCGGGGCACTGATACTTGTCGCACAGGTTGAACAGCTCCGGAATCGTCTGGAATAAATCGAGCTGGCTCGACGGCGCGACGATCAGGCGCGGATAATCGCCCTGGCCCGCGCCGAGTACCTGCCAGAGGTCGCCCTGCTCGGTCTTGGTCGGCACGCCCGTGGCCGGTCCGGCGCGTTGCACGTTGACGCAGACGATGGGCGCTTCGATCATGCCGGCCATGCCGATGGCTTCGGTCATGAGAGCAAAGCCGCCGCCGCTGGTCGCGCACATGGCGCGACAGCCGGTATGAGCCGCGCCGATCACCATGTTCATGACGCCGATTTCATCCTCGACTTGCCGGACCATGATGCCGAGCTGGCGCGCGTGCGTCGCCATCCACATCAACACCCCGGTGGACGGGCTCATGGGGTAAGCCGCGTAAAATTTCACGCCGGCCGCGGCACCGCCCATGGCCGTAGCCTGGTTGCCCGTGATGATACCCAACGGTTTGGTCCCTCGCGATGCCTGCCACGGAAACGCCGTAAAGTTCTGCGCGGCGTAATCGTAACCCGCGCGCGCAATGGAAATGTTCTCCGCCACGACCGCGTCGCCCTTCTTTTTGAACTGTCGTGTCACGGCCGCTTCGAGCGGATCTAATTCAATACCGAGCAGTTGCAGCGTCGCGCCGAGGGCAGCCGTGTTGATGGCCAACTTGTTGCCCTTGATCAACTCTTTCATTGGCATCGGGCAAAGTTGAACGCCGTCGGCCGGTTGGCCGGGTGTCACCTTCTCATTGTCGTAAATGGCGCGGGCGCCCGCCTTCAATAAATGGAGGTGACGATCCATTGTATCCTGGTTGAGCGGAATGAAGACGTCGATTTTATCACCCATGTTGCGCACGGGCTCGTCGCTGGCGCGGACAGTAAGAAAGGTGTGCCCGCCGCGGATGATCGACTGGTAGGCGTTGTAGGCATTGAGATGAAGCCCGCGCCGCGCAAAAATGCGGGCGAGAATGTCGCCCGTCGAAGCGATGCCCTGGCCGTTCTCGCCGCCGATCCCGACGGCGAAATCTATTTTAATGACGGCTGCCATGTGCGTTGGGGATGCAGTCTGCTAAACCGCGCACGCTTGCGCAAGCTTAAGCCCACCAGGCTTTTCTCGATGGACGCTTTGAGGTCCCCCGCACCTCTCGCGACCCGGGCTGCCTAATGCGGCTCGGTCACGTTTGCGAGGCTGGGATCGCGCAGCGGAGCTTTGGCTCTGTACAGATCCAAATCCTGCTCGAGCAAATGCCTCCCGGCGGAATGATTGTCGGCATCGGCCAATTGCCAGGCACGTTGCGCTGTCTCCACGGCTTCCTTAAAACGGCCGGCCTCAGCGTAAGCAGCGGCCAGGGTCCGCAGAAACAGGGCGTTCCTGCCTCCGGACGTCTGCACGGCGCGTTGCGCCAATTCGACGGCCCTGGCGCCATTGCGCACGGAAGGATCCGGCGAGGCGGCCAGGATCCAGGCGAGATTGTTGCGTGGTAAAATTGCATCCGACGCCAAGGGCAGAGCAGCCTCATATTGCGCCATGGCGTCGGAGATGAAGCCTTCCTGCACGAGCATATTGCCGAGACTGGTGTGAGCTTCAGCATCCGCCGGCCGCAGCTCGAGAGTCCGGCGATATTCTTCGATGGCTTCCCGTCTCCGCCCCTCCTGGGCCAAGGCGGTGGCCAGATTGTAATGCGCATCGGCATAGTTAGGCTGCAACTCCACCGCTGTGCGCAAGTGTCTCACCGCGTCTTCCAGCACTCCCTGGCGGGCCAGTGCGAATCCCAGATCGCAATGAATCAAGGCGAGGCTCAGCGTGTAATGCGGATGAACGGAGCCGGACCGGATGGCCAGCGCGCTCTGCAGATGCTCGATCCCTTCCTCGATTCGGGTCCCTTCCGCGAGCACCATCCCCAGGTTCGTCTGCGCGACATCATTGTCCTGCGTCACGGCGAGCGCGTGTCTCCAGAGCGTCTCGCTGTCTTTCCAACGGGCGACCTGCTTCCAGCTGCAGGCACTCAGGATCACAATCACCGCGACCGCGAGCACCCCAGCCACCTGCCGGCGGTAGCGCAAGGCTCCGACCAAATCCGCCGCCAGCCAAATCACCGCCAGATAAAGCCCGATCTGCGGCAGATAAGTATAGCGATCGGCGTGGCCCTGCAGTCCGACCTGCACAAGGCCGATCACCGGCAGCAACATCCCGAGATACCACAGCCAGCCCACCAGAAGATAAGGACGGGTTGCGCGCAGAGCGAAGACCAACGCGGTAATCCCCAGTAACAACAACGCGGCCAACGCGACCTGCCAAAGGGCCAGGCAATTTTCCGGATGCGGATAAAACACGGCCAGGTTTACCGGCCAAATCATCTGCCACATGTAGGTGACGTAGCTGACTACCGCATTCTCAACGCGCCAGGCCAGGGGCAATTGCGCGATCGAACCGGACGAGCGCTCCTGGATAACGAAGGTTGCCATCGCTGTCGGGACGCAGATGACAATGAGCGGAATCTTTTCGACAACTAGCGTTAGCCAATTTTTTGCTTCTGACTTCTGACCCCGCCGAAAAGCGGGATTGTCCGTTGGCAAACCTCTGACCTCCGCCCTCTGATCCGCCGATGGACGGATTCGCCGTGGCGAACTTCTGTTCAGCGGCCAATCATCGAGCAGGAGCAAAAGGAAGGGCACAGTCACCAGCATCGGCTTGGACAACAGGCCGCACGCCAGCAGCACGGCGGTTCCGATGTAGCGACCCACGCTGCGTTTGTGCGCGTACCTGGCATAGGCGGCCAGCGTCAGCATGAAAAAGACAGCGCTTAAAACATCTTTTCGTTCGGCCACCCAGGCGACCGATTCAGCGCGGAGCGGATGAATTGCAAAAATCGCAGCCACCAGCGCACTCCGCCAGAAAGCGCCCGTCAGTTGGCGCAAGAGAAAGAAAAGCAACAGCACGGCCACGGCATGCAGAAAAACATTCACGAAGTGATGACCTGCCGGGGTCAGGCCAAACATCTGGACATCCAGCATATGCGAGATCGTGGTCAGCGGATGCCAATTGCCGGCGTGCTCGTGACCAAACGCCCACACGATTCCGCCCAACGTCACGCCGCTTCGGACCTGCTGGTTCTGCAGCACGTAAACGCGGTCGTCGTAATTCACGAAGTCATGACCGAGCGTCTGTCCGAAAATGATCCAGGTGAGACTGAACAGGACGACGCCAACCAGGAGGGTGCGCATCGACTGCTTTTGGAGCGGTGAGGAGCGCGACATTTTCGTTTAGGGCGAACTGGCAGAATTGCGCAAGCTCGGGTCGTGCAGGGGCGTCTTCTCCTCGTAAAGGGTCATATTCCGCCGCAGTTCATCGGCCAGAAACGCATTGTGTTGTTTGGTGGCATAATCCGCTCCGCGCGCAGCCGTCTCGATGGCACGCGAAAAATCTCCCGCCTCGGCGTAAGCCGCGGCCAGGGTCCGCAAGATCAATGGATTCATGTCCCCGGCCATCCGGGAAGCGCGCCGCGCCAATGCGACCGCTTGCGCCCCATCCCGCGTGGCAGAATCGGGCGCGGCCGCCAGAACCCAGGCGATATTGCTTAAGGCATTCGCATCGTCCCGATCGTATTTGAGGCTCTCGCGCCATTGCGCCAGGCCATCGCTCAATCTCCCCTGCTGAACCAGCAAAGCGCCGAGTTTATCGCGCGTTTGCACGTCTTCCGGCTGAAGAGCGACCGTCTTCTCCCAGTGCGATGCCGCTTCCTGCGTTTGTCCGCTGCGCATCAAGGCGTCGGCCAGCGCGCTGTGCCCTTCGGGATTGTCCGGTCGAATTCGGAGCGCACTTCGAAGATGTGCGATGGCGTCGTCCACCTTGCCTGCTTCCAGCAACACACCGCCGAGGCCGGCCAGGGCCACATCGTTGTTCGGAGTCACCGCCAAAGCGCGCGTCCAGAGAGTTTCGCTGTCTTTCCAATAAGTCACCTGGCGCCAGGCCATCAAGCCAAGCGCCATCAGAGCAATGATGGCTGCGCTCGTTAGGCCGACCAAGCGGAAGCGCGATCCCTTAACCAGTTCAACCGCCGCCCACGTCACCATGATAGAGAGCCCAATCTGCGGAAGATACGTATACCGATCGGCGTGCCCGTGCAGGCCCACCTGGAAAATCCCGATGACTGGCACCAGCATCACAACATACCAAAGCCAGCCTGTTAAAATATAGGGATGTCGCTGGCGTGTCAGGAACGCGAGTAAAGTCATACCGAAGAGCAGACTGACGCTCAATCCGACCCACCACAGGGGAAGAGTGTTTTCCGAATGCGGGTAAAACACCGCCAGCCGGGTGGGCCAAAACATTTGCCCGATGTAGAGGACGTAGGACGCCGCGGCGTTTTGCAACCGCCACGACAAAGGAAGCTCCGCCGCGGCGCCAGTCGCCTCTCTTTGGGCGAGAACCGTGGCCACGCACGAGCCTGCCACCAGAAGAAGCAGTGGCAGCTTTTCCACGATCAGTTTTCGAAAGGTTCGCCAGTCAGTCAGGCGACCGAGCGGCCAGTAATCGAGCAAAAGCAAAATGATCGGAGTACTCACCAGCATCGGCTTCGACATCAAGCCAAGGGAGAGCAGGATCGCCATCACGGCGTACCAGAGGATCCGCGCTTCGGAGCGGGCGTAGCGCGCATAGGCGCCAATCGTCAGCATAAAAAACAGACCGCTCAGCACATCCTTGCGCTCGGCGATCCATGCCACGGACTCGACATGCAGCGGGTGGATGGCAAAAAGCGCGGCCACGAATGCGCTGCGCCACGTTGCGCCCGTCAGGGTGCGCAGAACCAAAAAGAGCATAAGCACACCCGCCGTGTGCAACTTCACGTTCACGAAATGATGTCGGCCCGCGTTGAGGCCAAACAACTGGACATCGAGCATGTGCGAGAGCGTGGTCAGGGGATGCCAGTTCTGCGAATGAATATGGGTGAAGGCCCACGCGATGTTTCGCAGGGACAAGCCGCCACAAATAACCGGATTGCTGTAGACATACGTGCCGTCGTCGTAGTTCACGAACGGGTAGCTGAGCGTTTGCCCGAACACGGCCCAGGTCATCGCGACGAGCGCAAGGCAGATGGCGGGGACAACCCACCGGGGCATATGGACCGGTTCCTTCAGAACACGCGAACAGTGCCTCTGCTCAACCGGACGAGCAAGCCGCGTCCCCAGGTGGATCGCGATTTCCGAGCGCGCTGCTAACCTTTAGCGGCGGAGCCGCTCATTTTGAGCGCCTCCGGCGCTCCCCCCTTTTTTTAGCAACGCCCTCGGAGAGGTCGTTCCACCTTCGGACGCCGCAGCGCGGCGTCCCTACCATTTTAGGCCAGCGGCGGAGCCATGCGCCAACGGGCCAGCCGAAAACGCAATCCGGTCTCCAAGCAGCCCAGACCGTAGCGCACGCTGCGCCGGAAATTGATCGAGGACGCTTCCGGCATGTATTTGGCCGGACAGGTGACTTCTCCGATGGCGCAGCCTAACCAGACGATTTGAGCGAGCATCTGATTGTCGAAAACGAAATCGTCGGAGTTTGATTCCAGCGGGAGGCGTTCGAGCAGAGTGCGGGCAAAGGCACGGTAACCGGTGTGGTATTCCGAAAGTTTGGCGCCGAGCAGGATATTCTCGGCCAGGGTGAGGACACGGTTGGCCAGGTACTTCCAGATCGGCATGCCGCCGCGCAGCGCGCCCCCGCCGAGAATGCGCGAGGCCAGCACACACGGATAGAGCCCGCTCGCCACCATCGAAGCCATGGCCGGCAAAAGTTGCGGTGTGTACTGATAATCGGGGTGAATCATTACCACGATGTTAGCCCCGGCGGCCAGGGCCAGCCGATAGCAGGTCTTCTGGTTCCCGCCGTAGCCGCGGTTCATCGGATGAACCTCCACCTGCACATGCTCGAGCGTCTGCGCGATGGCCACGGTCTCGTCCTGGCTGGCGTCGTCCACCAGGATAATCAAATCGACAATTCCCTGCGCCATGACCTCGTCGTAAGTGCGCCGGAGGGTGCGGGCCGCGTTATAAGCGGGCATCACCACGACAATCTTCTGGCCGTTAAGCATCGCTCATCTTTACATTGTGACGTGTTCAGGAAGCAACCATTGCTCGCGGCCGGCTCGTTTCTTTTTCGGGCCTGGTGCTGCACCCTTCTCCTCTTTGCCACGGTTTCCCTCGTTTGCGCCGAGACCGCGTTCCTTGGAGCCATTCCTGTTCAATACGTCCCGCCTAACGAAGAATTGGTGCTCGACATGCACCGGTTCTTCCAAACAACGGGAAAAGAGAAACTGGAGGTGCACAGCACCGATGAAGTGAAGGCATCGTGGGATGCCTCGGCCTTTCAGCTGCGCATTAAGGCAAAAAAGGGCGGACTTTACGATGTCCCCATCAATGCCAAGGGCCCCAATTCCACTCTCACTACCGTTCTGACCCTGGCGGCCGCGCCCGGCGTTCAACCACATCCCTTCACTTTCAAACCAGCCGGCGCCGCGACCAAGGTATCGGTGGCGGGTTCGTTCAATGGTTGGAGCGCGGACAAGAACCCGCTGGCTGGCCCGAATCAGAACGGGGAGTTCACCGGAACGCTTCCACTCAAGCCGGGACGTTACTCATACAAGTTCGTGGCGGATGGGAAGTGGATGCTCGATCCGGCCAATCAGCAGACGGAAGACAATGGCCTCGGCGACAAGAATTCTGTCTTCACGATCGCGGGGGAACTTGGCGGCGCGGCGCCGGTCATCTACGCCGATAGCCTGAAGGAGAGAAAACTCGTGATCCGGGTGGCCACGAAAGAGACGCCTCTGACCAGGGCTTCGGTGGTATTTGAACTGACCGGGAGCACCCGCGCGGTTTCCAGTCACTTCGAGAACGACAAGCTGGAGATTCCTCTTCCCTTTGAGCAGGCCGGTTTTGTTCGAGTGATCGGCATGACGGGAGACGGAAGGCCGAGCAACGCGATCCGCTGCGCTTTCGGATCCTCAGACAAGTTCCGCTGGCAGGACGCCGTCATGTACTACGCGTTTACCGATCGCTTCGCCGATGGCGACACGTCGAACGATCATCCGGTGGACAATCCGAACGTGGCGCCGCCGGCCAATTTTCACGGGGGCGATCTGCTTGGCATAAAACAGAAACTGGATGACGGCTATTTCGAAAAGCTGGGGGTCAACACCATCTGGGTGGCACCGTTAAACAAGAATCCGGACACGGCTTATCAGGAATCTCCCGAGCCCCACCGTTGGTACACCGGTTATCACGGCTACTGGCCCGTCTCGTCCACCGAGATGGATCCGCACATTGGAACGGCGCGTGATTTGAACGATCTGATTGAAGACGCGCACGGGCGCGGCATGAAAGTGATCGCCGACCTCGTTCTGCATCATGTGCACGAACAGCACCCCTGGTGGAAAGAGCACCGCGACTGGTTCGGCACCCTCGACTTGCCGAACGGGAAAAAGAATCTGCGCCTCTGGGATGAGCAGCAGTTCACCACCTGGTTCGAACCTTATCTTCCCTCCTTCGACTTTTCCAAGGACGCGCCGGTCCGCGCCTTGATCGATAACTCCATCTGGTGGGCCAACACCTACAAACTCGACGGCTTCCGGCTCGACGCGGTCAAACATATCCTGCCGAGTTTCTGGTGGAAATTCCGGGCCGCCCTGCGCGAAAAGGTGCAACGCCCAGCCGACTCGCCACTTTATCTCGTCGGTGAAACTTTCAAGGATCGCGCCGGGATCATGTCGTTCGTCGGCCCCAACATGCTGGACGGGCAGTTTGATTTCCCGCTCTACGATCAGATCAAGGAAACACTGGGTGAAACGAGCGGCGATATGACCGCGCTCGACGACGCGTTGACCGCGTCGGAAAAGACCTACGGCAAAGAGACGCTGATGTCGCCGCTCATTGGCAATCACGATAAAGGCAGATTCATGGCTTACGCGGACGGCGATCTCCCGACCCAGGGCAGCGAAAAAGAGGAAGAGGTCGGCTGGAAAAATCCGCCCACCGTGCGCGATCCAGCCAATTACGCGAAGCTGGAGCTGGCGCAGGCGCTGCTCATGGCCATCGATGGCGTGCCCATGGTTTATTACGGCGATGAAATCGGGATGACCGGTGCGGGCGACCCGGATAATCGCCGTGACATGCGATTCGACGACAAGGTTTCCGCGAAGGAAAAGCGCGTGTTCGAGAACTTTGGAAAGCTGGGCGCGCTACGCCGGGCCCACCCGGCGTTGCGTTATGGCAGTCGCAGAACGCTTTCCGCCGGTCACGACCTCTACGCATTTGTGCGCGCGCATCTGGCCGATCGTGTCGTCGTGCTCTTCAATCGCGCGACGAATGGATCGCAGTTTGAAGTTCGGGTCTCGCCCGAATTAGCCGACGGCGATTATGTGGAAGCTCTGAGCGGCAAGAGTGTTTCGGTCAAAGATGGCCAGCTTCATCTGATCATGCCGGCGCAGACGGCGGCGTTTGTGATAAAGAACGCGCGCTAGAGCTCACGCGAATCGTTTCGAACCAGTTTTCTTCCAAAACGACTGGAAGCCGTTTCTACTTCTGCCTTGCTCGGAAGCGCCGGGATACACGAACGTGATTCGCCATGATAATTTTTCATGACCCTGGCTGCGTGGAGTATTCTCGGGAAGGCGATCCCGAGCGCCCGGCCCGGATCACGCGCACGGTCCCGTTGTTGCAAGAGCGGCATCCCGAGTGGCGCTGGATGCAACCGGTGGTGGCGACGGACGAGCAGTTGTTGCGTGCGCACACGCCCGAGCACATCAGGAAAGTGGCTTCGCCCGAGAGCGACTTTGATAGCGATACACCGGCCCACCACCATATCGATCGATATGCGCGCGCCGCGGCCGGGGCCGCCCTCGCGGCAGCCGCCCGTGCCTTGAGCGGCGAAAAAACATTCAGCCTGATGCGCCCGCCCGGTCACCACGCCACGCGAGATCGAGCCATGGGATTTTGTTACTTCAGTAACATTGCCATCGCCGCTCTCGACGCCCTGGAACACGGGGCCACACGCGTCGCCATTTGGGATTTCGATGCACACCATGGAAATGGCACCGAGGATATTGTCGCGGGGAACGAGCGGATTTTCTTTGCCTCGATTCATCAGTATCCCGGTTACCCGGGCACCGGTGTGAAATCCCATGGCAACATCGAGAACTATCCGGTGGCGCCCTACAGCTCGCGCGAGATTCACATGCACGCCATCGAAGAAGCGCTGCACGGTCTGCTCCGCGCCAAACCGGATTTGCTGCTCATTTCCGCGGGATTTGATGCCTACGTGGGAGACCCGATTACGCAGATGTCCCTGGAACGCGAAGATTTCGCGACCATGGGCGGTTGGCTGGCCGATCTGAAAATTCCGGCCGCGGCCATTCTTGAAGGCGGCTACAGCGACGATCTGCCCGAGCTGATCGATGTCTTTCTAAGTGGCTGGGATCGTTAGGCCACAGATTAGATAGCTGGAGCCCGGCAGGGCGATCGCCGGAGGCCTCACCCATGATCAAAGATTTCGGCGGCCATGGACCGCCGCTACAGAAGAGCGTTTCGCTCTAGGATCTCGCCAGAATCTGGTCGATGCGCTGCATCACTTCGGGCGTCAGTTTCTTTACCAGCTCGCCCGCTTTCATGTTCTCCTTCACCTGCGCCGGCTTGGAGGCTCCCGTGATCACACTGCTGACATGCGGATTCTTCAAACACCAGGCCAGACCGAGCCGCGGCAAGGTTGCGCCTAAGTCACCGGCTACCCGGGCCAATTCTTTCACTTTGCCGAGACGACGGTGCGCTTCGTCCGTCTCGAATTGGTCGCGTAACCAGGAATAGTTAGGCAGTGAAATACGCGTGCCGCCCGGGTCGCCCTCATTGTATTTGCCCGTGAGCAATCCGGAGGCAAGCGGCGACCACGTTGTCGTGCCCAGCCCGACTTCTTCATAAAGCGGCGCAAATTCCGTTTCCACCTTCTCGCGATCAAACATGTTGTACTCAGGCTGTTCCATGGTGGGCGGGACGAGGCGCAGATCGCGCGCGATTTGATGAGCCTGCCGGATCGACTCGGCGCTCCACTCCGAGGTTCCCCAATACAGCACTTTGCCCTGGGCCATCAGGTCACTCATGGCCCGCACCGTTTCTTCAAGCGGCGTGTTCGGGTCCGGCCGGTGACAGAAGTAGAGATCGAGGTATTCCACCTGTAACCGGCGCAGGGCCGCGTGACAGGCGTCCATGACGTGCTTGCGGCTAAGGCCCTCTTGGTTCGGCAGTTCGCCGCCCCAGAAAACTTTGCTCGAAACAACGAAAGTATCGCGACCCCACCCTTTCTTTTTCAGGATGTTGCCCATGACCACCTCCGCCTGGCCGCTCGCGTAGGCCTCGGCGTTATCGAAAAAATTGACGCCCGCGTCATAGGCGATCGTCATCAGTTCTTCCGCCGTTTCGTTGCTAATCTGCTGGGCAAACGTGACCCACGCGCCAAAGGAGAGTTCACTGAGCTGCAGTCCGGATTTTCCAAGGTGTCGATAATTCATAATCTAAAAGAGAGTCGCCGCCAGGATGGCGTTTGGCCCCAAGAAGTTTGCTTGGCAATCTGAACTAGCAAGGTGAATAGTGCGCCTTCCAAATCGGGCCGTAGCACAGCTTGGTAGTGCGCTTGAATGGGGTTCAAGAGGTCGCGAGTTCAAATCTCGCCGGCCCGAGGATTTAGACGTGCGTCTTTGTTCTCTTTATGTTTTTCGTTTACGTGCTTGGCAGCCGTAAGACCGGTCGCCGTTATGTTGGATCGTGCAAAGCTCTTGAGGACCGTCTGCGACGCCATAATGCCGGTCACTCCAAAGCCACCCGGCATGGTATCCCTTGGACCCTGTTACACAGCGAGAGCTTCGCGACCCGAAGCGAGGCGGAAAAAAAGGAGCGGTATTATAAAACAGGACGCGGCCGGGATGAGCTTGGCGGATTAGATCTCTAGGTGCGGTCGCCGCGGCGACAGGTCGCGAGTTCAAATCTCGCCGGCCCGATGTTTTTTTATTAGTAGCGACGACGCGCTGCGCCGTCCGGAGTCAGAGCTGTTTCCCACCCGCGCGGAGTCGGCGGGGGCGTCCCTACCGGCATTTGCACAGGGGGCACCTGCATTCTACCGTCCGCGCCTATGTTGAGCGCTGGAATTGTCGGGTTACCCAATGTCGGGAAGTCGACGCTCTTTAACGCCGTCACGCGCACGCACAAGGCGCCCGCGGCCAATTACCCTTTTTGCACGATCGATCCCAACCTCGGTATCGTAACCGTGCCCGACGCGCGCCTGGCCAAGCTCTCCGAGCTTTCCAAGTCGCAAAAAATCATCCCGACCGCGATCGAGTTTGTGGACATCGCCGGTCTGGTCAAAGGAGCGAGCGCGGGCGAAGGGCTAGGCAACCAGTTCCTCAGTCACATCCGCGAAGTAGACGCCATTGTCCAGGTGGTGCGGTGTTTCGAAAGCGGTGACATTCATCACGTCAGCGGATCGATCGACCCGGTGCGGGACATCGAGGTGATTAACACCGAGCTGGTCTTGGCCGACCTGGCCACAGCGCAAAAGCGGCGCGATCGTCTCCAGAAAGAAGTGCGCGCCGGTTCCAAGACGGCCAAGGCGGAGACGGCCGTGATTGAAAAACTATGGCCGCACCTCGATTCCGGAAAACCGGCGATTACGGCTGAGCTAAGCCCGGAAGAAAAGCTGATTGCCCGCGATTTTTTCCTACTCACTTCCAAGGCAACCCTCTTCGCCTGTAACGTGGCCGAAGCGGATTTGGTGGCGATTGCTTCGGGAGACCAGACGAACGCCGCAGCCCAACACGTGGCGGCCGTGCAGGAATATGCCAAACACCATTTCGGCACGGAAGCCATCGTGATCAGCGCGCAGATTGAAAGCGAACTGGTCGATCTCGCTGAAGCGGAGGCGCTCGAATATTTGCGCGGACTCGGCATTGAAGATACGGGCGTCAACGCGCTCATCCGGGCGGTTTATCATTTGCTCGGCTTGCGCACGTATTTGACGACCGGGGAAAAAGAGACGCGGGCCTGGACGATTCATGCTGGCGACAAGGCACCCGCCGCGGCCGGGGTGATCCACTCCGATTTCGAACGAGGATTCATCGCCGCGGAAACGATCCATTACGACGACTTGATCGCGCTCGGCTCCATGGCCAAAGGGCGCGAGGCGGGGAAGCTGCGGATCGAAGGAAAAGAATACGTCGTCAAAGATGGCGACGTGATCGAGTTCCGCTTCAACGTTTAGCGCGTCCGCAGGTGAATGGTAGGGACGGCGCGCGGCGCGGCGTCCCTATCAGCCGGTCAGATTAGACGGTTCCGTCGTAGAGAATGCGCCCGCACTGTTCGCAGCTCACGATTTCCTTGCCGTTCTTCACATGCATGGCCGTGGCCGTGGTCACCTTCATGTGGCAACCCGTGCAGACATCATGTTCCAAGGCGACGACGGCAGCGTCTCCCTTGCTCGCGAAAAGTCGATGAAAACGGTCCAGGATATCTTCGTCGATCTTGGAGGCGAGTTCATCGCGGTCTTTGGTTAACTCCACCAAACGTCCATCGAGCGTGGCCTCTTTTGCCGCCAAATCTTTGACCTGCCGGGCAATCGACTCCGAAGTTGCGGCCCCTTTTTTCTCCTCCACACCCAGCTCGGCCTTGATCTTGTCCGTCTGATCCATCAGCTCGAGCTCTTCGTCCTCTATTTTGCCAATCTCTTCCTCGTAGCGCTTGATCTCGTTCCCCATCGCCTGGAACTCATCGTTTTTGCGCGTCTCATATTGCTGCGTGCGCAACTTCGCGATCGTGGCCGTGCGGGTGCCTGCGTCCAGTTCCAGCTTCTTCCGGTGCACTTCCACCTCGCGCCCCTTGTGCTTGAGCGCTTCAACGCCGGCCAGGCTCGCCGCCAATTGCGTCTCCAGACTCTTCCGCTGTAACGGTAGAGTTTTCTTCTCATTCTGAATTTGTCGGATCTTTTGCTCTCGATCCTGCAAAACGAGAAGCTGTTCCAGATCGGCGTGCACGGCCCGGAAGTTATTGGCACAGCCGAGCGCCGTCAATCGCCGGGAACAGCAGACTTTAAAAGGAGCGCACGATCGGCCAAGCAGTTTTCCCGTTCATCCCGTCAAAGCGCCAGACGCAGCGATCCCCCGGTTAGAACGACAGCCTCTGGATTTCTCGGACGACAGAAGCAGCTTGCACTTTGTCCGTTGTTTCTGAAATGTCTCTGCCATGGCCGTCGATCCAGCGAATCCGCCAAACGAATATCCGGACATGGTTGGAGCGAAACCGAGCAACTCGCTGGCCGCGGCGTTCCGGCCTTATATTCCGGCTTCGGCGCATCTGCCCGAATTGAGCCTCGTCCCGCTGATTGTCGGGACCTTGCTCGGTATCATCTTTGGCGCCTCCTCCCTTTACCTTGTC
>JBBRDU010000016.1:0-47479 GCA_038203615.1 Chthoniobacterales bacterium | reverse complement strand
CCATCTCGATTTTTACGTTATCCGCCACTTTCACAATGACGGTTGTCTCTTTGACGTTGGAAATGAGCCCATGGATTCCGGCACTGGTCACGACTCGGTCGCCCGTCTTCAAAGCCGAAACCAGCCGCTGCTGATCTTTCTGCCGTTTCATCTGCGGACGCAGCAGAACGAAATACATGATGACGAAAATGAAGATGAACGGGACGAAAGCGGCGATCCCGCCGCCGGCAGAGGGGGTCGAGGCTTGAGCGAACAAAAAGCTGAGCATGAAAAAAATGGTGGTAAGCCTGCGATGACCATCATCGCGAAGCGGGCCCCTTATTGAGCACAAGCCGTCGTCCAATGCAACGGAAAGCTGGCCGAAGCAGGTGCCCTATTAGGGCGGAGGTAGGGGCGATTGACCTCAATCGCCCGCGGGCGATTCGGTGAACCGCCCCTACCTAATCGGTTGCAATCTCTCGCGTCTTGTAACTGCCCACAAATTGCTTCCGGAAGTCCCCGAACGAACCAGTCTCGATCGCGTGCCGGGTGCGCTCCATCAGCGTGAGATAAAAATGCAGATTGTGCAGGGTAATCAAACGCAGCCCCAGGATTTCCTCCGCCTTCATGAGATGGCGGATGTAGCCGCGCGAAAATTCGGCGCAGCTGGGGCAGGCGCAGCCCTCTTCGATCGGCCCTTTTTGCAGGGCGAACTCGGCGTTCTTCAAATTGAGCGTGCCGGCCGCAAGGAAGGCGGTGCCATTGCGCGCCAGGCGGGTCGGCAGTACGCAATCGAACATGTCCACACCACGCGCCACCATCTCCAGCATCTGGGGCGGCGTTCCCAAACCCATGGCATAACGCGGCTTGTTCTCCGGCAGAAACGGTTCGCTCGATTCGATCGCGCGCAGCATCTCCTCTTCCGGTTCCCCCACGCTCACTCCGCCAATGGCGTAACCATCGAACCCAATCTGCACCAGTGCCTCCGCGCTCTTCCGGCGCAGATCGGCGAAGGTCGCCCCCTGCACAATCCCAAACACCAGCTGTCTTGCTGCAGGGGCGGCCGTGCCGGGCGCAGCGGGCGACACGCCCGCCTCTACAGCTTTTTTGCATCGCCCCGCCCACCCGAGCGTCATCTCCAAACTGCGCGCCGCATAGTCATACTCACACGGCCAGGGCGGGCATTCATCCAGCACCATGGCAATGTCGCTGCCGAGGGTGGCCTGGATTTGCATGGCGATCTCCGGACTGATAAAGGCCGGTGTCCCGTCCACATGATTCTGAAAATGCACGCCTTCGTCCGTGATCTTGCGGAGACGGGCCAGCGAAAAAATCTGATAACCGCCACTGTCCGTCAGGATCGGTCCATCCCAGTTCATGAAGCGATGGAGCCCGCCGAAATTTTTCATCGCCTCCATTCCCGGCCTGACAAACAGGTGATAGGTGTTTGCGAGGATAATCTGCGCCTTCATCTCGCGCAGCTCACGCGGCGTCACGGCTTTGACCGTGCCTTGCGTCCCGACCGGCATGAAAGCCGGCGTCTCGATGGCGCCATGCGCGGTCGTTAGGCGTGCGCGCCGGGCTTTGGACCTGGGATCGGTCGCGAGCAGTTCGAACACGCGGTGACGTTCGCGGTCGGCTAAAATGTGGCAAGCAGATTTCCGCCTGCGCTTCCCGGATCGGAAAAGGTAGGGGCGATTGCTAGCTGGGCCGTAGCCTGGTGCGGAGGCTGGACCTCAATTGCCCGGGCGGTTCGGTGAACCGCCCCTCCCTCCCGTTAACGGAGCAGTAAGTTCTGTAAGGCCACGCGCAGCTCGGGAAAATCAAAACGGAAACCTCGTTCGAGGAAATGCCGGGGCGCGCAGCGCTGGCTGGTCAGGGCCAGACTCGCCTCCGTGCCGATCAAGCGGGACCCGATGTGCAATGCGAACCCGGGCACGGGCGGACTCCAAGGGCGCCGCAAAGTGCGGCGCAGTTCGCGCATGAACTCGGCGTTGCAAACCGGGTTCGGAGAGGTCGCATTAAAGACCCCGGCCATCTCCGGTTTCGCGATTCCTTCCAGAAACATCCGGCCCAGGTCCGCTTGGTGGATCCAGCTGATGAACTGTCGGCCGCTGCCGACGTGACCGCCCAGGAAAAGCCGTGTGAGTTTGCTCAACACCTTTAGAAATCCGCCGTCCGGACCGAGCACCACGCCCAGCCGCAGAAGCACTTTGCGGGTTTGCGGTGCGGCCATTTCGTGGAAGGCCGCTTCCCAGCGTTGACAAACTTCCGCCGTAAAATCGCGGCCGGGGGGCGCGTTCTCATCGCACCAGCGGTCGCCGGCATCGCCGTAAATGCCGATGGCAGAGGCCTGCACGAAGGCGGTGGGCGGCTGCGCGGCCCGCGCGATGGCCTGACCGAGCACCCGCCCGGAATCGACCCGCGTCTCTATAATGAGTCGCCGATTTTCCGGGGTATGCCGGCAGTTGATGCTGCGACCGGTCAGATTGACCACGGCGGCCGCTCCGTCGATCGATTGGGCCCAATCCCCAAGGGTTTTTCCGTCCCAAGCCACCGAGACGACCCCGTTTTGACGAGGGGAGGGAGACCGGCTCAGAATGACAATTTCGTAACCGGCGGAGGCGAGCAGGGGGGTGAGGGAGCGGCCGACAAAGCCACTGCCGCCTGCGAGGATGACCCGCTGCTTCATGGCTATACTTCGGGTGGCCCGGAGCAGGCCGCAACCTGCAAAGGAAAGAAAATGAGCCTAACGAATGCGTTGGGTTCGTCGGCTCGGCGGAGTCTCGCTTTACCGGGAAGAGAAAGGGAGTCCCCGCGTCTATCTGTATCTGGAGGCGAAGCGGGCCGCTTCCCCTCCAGTTTCCGGAGGGATTCAGGGGCCGGACTTCCGTAAAATAATCTTTGCAGCGTGATAATTTCGTTCTATGTTTCGCGCTCACCGCATCAGGGGCGTGATGAATTTCGTGACGCTGCTGAAGCGGGTTTTTTGTCGCCTGCACCCCGACGTTGAGGCGGCTTTTATTGGAAACGACCATGCCCACTATTAATCAGCTTATTCGGAAAGGACGCCGCAAGGTGAAGGTGAAATCCAAGTCACCGGCCCTGGCCAATTGCCCGCAACGCCGCGGGGTCTGCACGCAGGTCATGACCCGCACGCCAAAGAAGCCGAACTCCGCCCTGCGCAAAGTCGCGAAAGTACGGTTGACGAACGGCCAGGAAGTGATTGCCTATATTCCGGGCGAGGGACATAATTTGCAGGAGCATTCCATCGTGCTCGTGCGCGGGGGAAGAGTGAAAGATTTGCCGGGCGTGCGCTACCATATTGTGCGCGGCACGCTCGACAGCCTCGGCGTCGACGGAAGACGCCGTAGCCGTTCCAAGTATGGAGCGAAACGTCCGAAAGCTGGTGCGGCTGAGGCCGGGGCCAAGGGCAAGGGCGATAAGAAGTAAATTTGCAACCAGAGATTAATCATGTCGCGACGGCGGAAAGTTTACAAAAAGGAAGAGCGCGTCGATTCCCGTTACGGGAGTCCGGCGGTGGCGCGGCTTATTTCCACCGTCATGAAGAAGGGCAAGAAGTCGCTGGCCGAGCGCATTGTATACAAAGCCATCGATAAATCGCGCGAAGGCTCGGATTCAGTCGATCCTCTCGAAGTTTTAAACAAGGCGCTGGAGAACGTCCGTCCGCGTCTGGAGGTCAAGTCGCGCCGCGTCGGTGGCGCCACCTACCAGGTGCCGATGGAAGTGACCCCGGCCCGCCAGGTCTCGCTGGCCATGCGCTGGATCGTATCCTATGCCGATAAGCGCCGTGGTCAGCCCATGGCCGACGCACTGGCCCAGGAGATCAAGGACGCCGCCTCTGGCCAGGGGAACGCGATCAAGAAACGCGAGGACACGCATAAAATGGCTCAGGCCAACCGGGCCTTTGCTCACTTCCGCTGGTAATCGTATGCCTGCTACTCTCGATCAAAAGGCAGACGCCGTGAAAAACCCGAATTCACCGGATCGCAAGTTTCCGCTCGAGCGGACGCGCAACATCGGGATTGCCGCGCACATTGACGCGGGCAAAACGACCCTGACGGAACGCATTCTTTTTTATACCGGTATGATCCACAAGATCGGGGAAGTGCATGATGGCACCACCGTGACGGACTGGATGGAGCAGGAGCGCGAGCGCGGTATCACCATTACATCGGCCGCCACCACCTGTGCCTGGACTCAGCGCAAAGAGGCGGGCGTTTACAAGATTTTTGAAGGGATCCAGCAGCGCGTCAACATCATCGACACGCCCGGTCACGTCGATTTTACGGCCGAGGTGGAGCGTTCACTGCGTGTGCTGGACGGCGCCATTGCCGTGTTCGACGCCGTCGCCGGGGTGCAACCGCAATCCGAAACGGTTTGGCGGCAGGCCACCAAATATAACGTCCCGTGCATCGGCTTTATTAATAAAATGGACCGCGTCGGAGCCGACTTCAACATGTCGATCAACAGCATGCGCAAGAAGCTGGGTGCCAATGCCTGGCCCGTGCTCATCCCGCTGGGCAAGGAAGACTATCTCAAAGGGCAGCTCGACGTCGTCAATAGAAAGGCCGTCATCTATTTGGACAACGATCAAATGGGCTCGACCTACGAGCTTGCTGAGATCCCGCCGGAACACGTCGAGATGGTGAACAAGGCTTACCAGGATTTGGTTGAGCAAATCTCGAATCTCGACGACCAGGTGGCAGAAGCCGTTCTGGAAGAGAAGCCCATCACGCCGGAAATCCTGAAAGCGGGCATTCGGCGCCAGACCATTGCGAGCAAATTTGTTCCGGTGGTAGGCGGCTCGGCCTTCAAGAACAAAGGCGTGCAGTACCTGGTGGATGCGGTCATCGATTACTTGCCCAGTCCGCTCGACATTCCTCCGGCCAAGGGGATGGACCCGGACTCGCATGAGCCGATCGAAGTGGTGACGGACGACAGTGCCACGTTTTGTTCTCTCGCCTTCAAATTATGGAGTGACCCTTTTGTCGGAAAGCTCGTCTTTTTCCGGGTTTACGCGGGCACGCTGAGCAAAGGCGACACGGTCTACAATCCGCGCACGAACAAGCGCGAACGCATTTCCCGGTTGATCCAAATTCAGGCGGACAAGCGCGAAGACATCGAAACATGTTACTCAGGCGATATCGCGGCCATCGTCGGCATCAAGAACATCACCACCGGTGACACCTTGTGTGACGAGGATCATCCGGTGCTGCTCGAGCCGCCGTCGTTTCCTGATCCGGTTATTTCCATGGCGATCGAGCCCAAGACGAAGCTGGACCAGGAAAAAATGGGGATCGCTTTGCAGCGCCTGGCCGAAGAAGACCCGACCTTCCGCGTCTACACCCATGAAGACACCGGTCAGACCATCATCGCCGGCATGGGGGAGCTACATCTCGAAATCATTCGCGACCGCATGTTTCGCGAGTTCAAGGTCGATGCCAACGCGGGCAAACCGCAGATCGCCTATCGGGAGACCATTACGGGCAGCGCCCACGGCGTGGGCAAATTGATCAAGCAATCGGGTGGCCGCGGTCAATACGGTCACGTCGAAGTGGACGTGCGCCCCGGTGCGCGCGGCACGGGCTTGGTCATGGAAAACAAGATCGTGGGCGGCACTATTCCGCGCGAATACATTCCGGCGGTCAAGAAAGGCATCGAAGAAGCGATTCTCAATGGCGTGCTCGGCGGTTACCCGGTGGTCGACGTCGAAGTCGACATCGTTTACGGGAGCTACCACGACGTCGACTCAAACGAACTGGCTTTTAAGCTGGCCGCAATTTTCGCGATGAAAGACGGTTTCAAGCAGAGCAAACCGATTCTGCTCGAACCGATCATGAAGGTAGAAAATATTACGCCGGACGATTTCCAGGGAGACATCTGCGGCGACTTAAGCCGTCGCCGGGGCAGCATCAATAGCATCGAAACGCGCGGGCATCTCGCGACCGTTCATGCGGAAGTTCCGTTGGCCGAACTGTTCGGTTATGCGACGGCGATCCGCTCTCTCTCGAAAGGCCGATCCAGTTACTCCATGGAACCATCCCATTTTCAGCAGGTGCCGGCCAATCTGGTCGCCGCTATTCTTGACCAGAAGGAGACGAAATGACGAACGGGCAGCGCATTCGCATTCGCCTCAAGGCCTTCGACCATCGGATGCTCGATCAATCCGCCGTCGACATCGTGGAGACGGCCAAGCGCACGGGCGCCCGGGTCGCCGGCCCCATTCCGCTGCCGACGTTGATCGAGAAATTTACGGTCAATCGCTCTCCTCACGTGGACAAAAAGTCGATGGACCAATTTGAAATTCGCACGCACAAGCGCCTGCTCGATATCATTGAGCCGACCGCCAAAACCGTGGATGAATTGAAGAAGCTAAACTTGCCCGCGGGCGTAGATATCACGATCAAGATTTAGCACTTGAGCATCTTACGACATCGTCATCATGAGCATCGGGTTACTTGGACAAAAAATCGGCATGACCAGCGTTTACGACGTCAATGGCCGGCTCCGTCCCGTGACCGTAATTGCGGCGGGCGATAACGTTCTGGTGCGCCGCGTCACGGCGGAGAACGACGGCTATTCCGCGGTCAAGGTCGGCTTTAGCCCGCAGAAGGAATCGCGCATGACCAAAGCGGTGGTGGGCGAATTTAAGAAAGCCGGAGTGGAGCCGAAGAAGTTCGTGCGCGAGTTCCGCCTCAAAGCCGATGCCCCGGAGGGCGAAGTGAACCTGAGCCTGACGCAGTTTCAACCGGGCGACTGGGTGGACGTGATCGGTCGTTCCAAGGGCAAAGGGTTCCAGGGCGTCATGAAGAAACACAATTTCGCGGGACAAGGCGCCGCCCACGGTTCCAAGACGCATCGCCGGAACGGCGCCATCGGCAACCGGTCCACCCCGGGTCGCATCTGGAAAAACATGGGTATGCCGGGTCACATGGGCGACGAGCGCGTGACCGTGCAGAACCTCCAGGTCATGCAGGTGCGCGCAGCCGAGAAAGTGATTCTGATCAGTGGAGCGGTTCCGGGATGCAACGGCAGCTACGTGGTCGTGCGTCCCGCCGTCAAGAAGCCAGTGGCTGACCAGAAATGAGCGCAAAAGTTTTAACCAAAGCCGCCGCCAAGGAAGCAAAGATCGACCTGATTGAGAACGGTCGGGGCACGCAGGCGGTGCAGGATGCCGTGGTGGCGATGCGGGCCGCGCGCCGGTCCGGTTCCGCCAACACCAAGACCAAGGCCCAAGTCGATCTCTCCGGGGCCAAGCCGTGGCGCCAGAAAGGCACGGGCCGCGCCCGCGCCGGCTACAAATCATCGCCACTCTGGCGAGGAGGCGGTGTCGTCTTCGGACCGCACCCGCGTGATTACACCAAGAAAGTTTCCAAAACAACGCGCCGCCTGGCCTTCCAAAAAGCCCTGAGCGAACGCATCAACGCGGGCGACGTCCTGACGGTCGACAAGTTCGCCGTGACCGAAGTGAAAACGAAAGCGTTCGTGGCCCTGGTCAAGAAAGCGACCGACGCCGCCAGGGTGCTGCTCATTTCCGACGCGTTCGAGGACAATTTTTACAAGTCAGCGCGTAATGTGAAGTCGGTCATGCTGGCCACCGCCACGGACGTGAACACGGAGCAACTGCTCTCTTACCATAAGATTTTGGTGACGCCCCAGGCGCTCGCGAAATTGGCCGAAAGAACCGCGAAATGAACGAGCCCTACGACATTATCGATACCGCGTCGCTCACGGAAAAGTCGACGCTTTTAGGCGAAAAACTGAACAAGTACGTTTTTCGGGTGAAGCCGCACGCCAACAAGATTCAGATTAAACAGGCGATTGAGACCTTGTTCCAGAAGAAGGTGTTGGACGTAAACACCTGCAATTACGCCGGCAAAAAGAAGCGCGAGCGCACCCAGAATTACGGACGTAAAACGCATTGGAAAAAAGCCATCGTCACTCTGAAAGAGGGCGACAAGATCGAACTGGTATGATGACCAAGACTAGAGGGCTGGAGTGCTGGAGTCATGGAGGAGAAGAAAATCTTCCTTCCGTTCATCCATTTCTCCATTACTCCACTGCTCCATTATTGTTATGGCCCTGAAGAGTTTTCGCCCACTGACACCGGCCCTCCGGTTTAAGTCGCTCCCTGCTTTCGATGAGATCACGAAAAGCAAGCCGGAGAAGTCCCTGCTTGAGGTCAAGAAGCGGAGCGGCGGCCGCAACGTTTTCGGCCGGCTGACCTCGCGCCATATCGGCGGCGGTCACAAGCAAAAGTATCGCCGGGTAGATTTTAAACGGGGCAAACGCGGCATGGCTGCAGAGGTGATCGGCATCGAATACGATCCGAATCGTTCCGCCCGCATCGCCCTCATCAAATATGCGGACGGCGAACTCAATTACATTCTCGCGCCCGATGGATTGCGGGTCGGAGCCAGCGTGATAGCAGGCGACAACGCGCCGCCCGAACTGGGGAACGCCCTGCCTTTGCGCGCCATCCCGCTGGGCACAAATATTCACAACATTGAGCTGACCCCGGGACGGGGCGGCCAGATTGCGCGCAGCGCCGGACAGCAGGCGACTTTAAGCAACCGCGAAGCCGGCTACGCGCTGGTTAAGTTACCGTCGGGTGAAATTCGCCGGATCCATGAGCGCGCTTACGCCACCATCGGACAGGTCGGCAATGTCGATCACATGAACGTTTCGAGCGGCAAGGCCGGGCGAACCCGCTGGAAAGGCCGCAGACCGCACGTGCGTGGCATGGCCATGAACCCGATCGATCACCCGATGGGCGGCGGCCAGGGGAAATCGAAGGGCGGCGGCGGCCGGCATCACCCGGTCAGTCCGTGGGGACAGTTGGCCAAGGGGTTCAAGACCCGGAGCAAGCACAAGCCGAGCGACCGCTTTATTATGGAAAGAAGGAAATCCAAGAAGAAGTCGTAGACGACCTTCTAAAATTTGACTTTATGAGCAGATCGTTGAAGAAAGGACCCTTCGTCGAATCGCATCTTCTGGAGAAGATCGACAAGATGAATGCATCGAGCGCGAAGAAACCGATCAAGACCTGGTCGCGGCGTTCGATGGTGACACCGGATTTTGTGGGCCACACCTTTTTGGTGCACAACGGGAAGATTTTTCATTCCGTGTTCGTGACCGAGAACATGGTCGGTCACAAGCTCGGTGAGTTTTCGCCGACCCGCGTGTTTAAGAAACACGGGTCGCACACGGCCAAGGTTACGAAGTGATGTGAATTTTCGATTTTCGATTTTCGATTTTCGATGGCCTGGTTGGGCCATCGTTCATCGCAGGTTGATCATCGCAGGGTTGTTCATGGGCGTGCTCTCAGCTGGAAGGCTGGCGGCACAGGGAGATAGTTCTTTGTCAGAATCTAAAGTTGAAAAGGCGGAACGCACCGTGACCGCGGCGGCGTTGTTGGCGCAGCAGGAAGAATGGCGCCGGCAACTCTCGATCCAGCAGGAGTCGCTCAAGACATTGACGACGAGCCTGGCGGAATCGAATGCCGAAGCGGAATTGTTCCGGCGCAAATATTCCGATTTGGCCTTGCGCATGGACGCGCTCGGGTTGGCCTCGGCCGACAAGGACCGGGCCAAGCTGGAGCAGAGGCTGCTGGCGGCGGTGAGCGATCTTCAGCTGGCGCAGAAGGAGCGGGACCAGTTCCGCGACCAGATGCTGCGGCTGAACGAAGCGATGTTTCGTTACTTGAAGACGTCGCAGGGCGGGGATGCGCAGGCGCGGATGGATGTGGAAGCACAGTTGCGCGGGACCAATGAGCTGGTGACAAGCACCGGGGATCGTCCCGCGCCGCAGCCGGGATTGATGGACGGCAGCGTGATCAGCGTGAAGGACGAGTGGTCGTTTGTGGTGGGCAATGTGGGAGAGAACCAGGGGGTCAAGATCGGGATGCCCATGAGAGTGATCCGGGGCGATCGCAAGATTGCCAGTCTCCGGGTGATCGATGTGCGACAGAAAATCTGCGGTGCGGTCATTCAACAGATGGATTCTGTGAAGGAAAAAATAAAGGTGGGGGATCGACTCCAAGTCGATGCTCAACCCAATGTGACTTTAAAATAAATGGAAGTTAGATCGATATACAAATATGCGCGGATTTCGGCCTTCAAGGTGCGCGAAGTCACGCGTGAGATCCAGGGTCTGCCGGTTTCGGCAGCACTCGATATTCTGGCTTTCACCCCGAAGAAAGCGGCCGTGCTCATTAATAAGACGCTGAAAAGCGCCGTGGCCAATGCGGAGAACAACGCGAATTTAAAGGTGGAAGGACTGGTCGTAAAAGAGGCAGTCGTGGGCGAAGGCCCGACGATCAAGCGCATGATGCCGCGGGCCCGAGGGAGTGGCAGCCAGATCCTGAAGCGGACCAGTCATATTCGCATCGTCCTGTCGGACGAGATTCCGATCGACAATCGCGAAACGCGCAAGGCCAGGAAGAAGCAGGAAGAAAAGGCGGCCCGGAAAGAGGAGGGCGGCGCAGCGGCCCATGCGGGTTCGGAAAAGGGCACACCCAAAGCCAAGAAAAGCGGGAAGGCGAAACCAAAGAAATAAGTTATGGGACAAAAAGTTAATCCGATTGGTTTCCGGCTGGCCGTGAACAAAGACTGGCGTTCGCGCTGGTATGCTTCTCCCCAGGAGCTGCCCGGTTTTCTGCACAGCGATCTCGAGATTCGCGGTTACGTGAAAAAGAAGCTGCAATTTGCGGCCGTGGCCAAGATCGTGATTGAGCGCGCCTGGAACAGTATCCGCGTGACCATTCATACGGCCCGCCCCGGCATCGTGATCGGCCGCAAAGGCGCCGAGATCGAGAAGATGACCGAAGAGATTTCCAAGATGGCGCAGGGCAAACAGATCAAGATCGATATCCAGGAGATCAAGACGCCGGAGCTGGACGCGCAGTTGGTCGCGGAAAACGTGGCCCTCCAAATCGAGCGCCGCATCGCCTACCGCCGGGCCATGAAAAAGGCCGTGGCCACCGCCATGGATTTTGGCGCGCAGGGGATTCGTCTGCGTTCCTCGGGCCGCTTGAATGGCGCGGAAATCTCGCGCTCGGAATGGTACCGCGAGGGCAAAGTGCCGCTGCACACCCTGCGGACGCCGATCGACTACGGATTTGCCGAAGCCAACACGGTTTACGGAAAGATCGGCGTGAAATGCTGGATTTGTAAGAAAGAGGAAGCCCCGGTGGAAGCTCCGTCGGCTCCGCCTCCTCCACCGCCCGAACCCGCCCCAGTTTAACGAGGAAGAAAAAAATTTATGCCACTGATGCCCAAACGCGTGAAGTATCGCAAGACCCAGCGGGGAAGCCGCAAGGGGACGGCGTCGCGCAATCTTCGCATCGATTTCGGCGAGTTCGGCCTGCAGACGCTGGAGCGCGCCTGGATCACCAACACCCAGATCGAGGCGGCTCGCGTGGCCCTGACGCGTAACATGAAGCGCAAAGGCAAACTTTGGATCCGGATTTTCCCGGACAAGTCGGTCACGGCCCGCCCCCCGGAAACCCGCATGGGTAAGGGCAAAGGTCAGCCCGAAAAATGGGTGGCCACGGTCAAGCCGGGCAACATCCTGTTTGAACTGGACGGCGTGCCGGAGTCGGTCGCGCGCGAATCCCTGCGCCTGGCCGCGGATAAGCTGCCGGTCCGCACGAAATTTTTAACGCGACACCACGTCGCTGCCTAACCGGGTTATGAAGATCAAAGAAATTGTGGAAATGAGCACGGACGAGCTACTGACGAAGCGGCGCGACCTGCGGCAGGAGAGTTTGCATTTACGTTTGCAGCAGCAGAGCGGCCAGCTCGAACAACCGAGCCGGCTGCGCCTGCTGCGCCGCGATGTGGCGCGGATCGAAACGATCCTTTCCAAACGCGGCAACGACACAGCGAAGAAATAAATTTTATGGCCGAACAAGAGCAATCAGTCCAGTCGCCCCCGCCGCCCGCGGCCGGAGCGCTGTTGTCGAAAGGACGAGGCGCCCGCAAGACACGCACCGGTGAAGTCATTTCGAGCGGGATGAACAAGACGATTGTGGTGCGCACGGTCACGCGTGTGCCGCACGCCAAGTTCGGCAAGATCGTGAAGCAGAAGAAGAAATTCTATGCCCACGATGAAGAAAATAAGGCCAAGCCGGGCGATACCGTCCGGATTATGGAGACACGGCCCCTCAGTAAGTTAAAGCGCTGGCGTCTCGTCGAGATCGTCCAGAAATAATTTTATGGTCCAGATTCGATCCAGACTCGATGTGGCAGACAATAGCGGAGCCCGCATGGCGACGATGATTGGTGTCATCGGCAAAGGCGATAGCATGTTCGCCGGGATCGGCGACGTCATCGTGGCCAACGTGAAAGAAGCCAGCGCCACCGGCACCGTCAAAAAAGGCGAAGTTGTCCGGGCTGTGCTGGTGCGCACGAGACAGCCGATCAAACGCGACGACGGCTCCGTGCTCCGTTTCGATAACAACGCCATCGTCATTATCGACAAGGATCTGAACCCGCGCGGCACCCGCATCTTTGGGCCGGTCGCGCGCGAATTGCGGGAGCGCAACTTCATGAAGATCGTGTCGCTCGCTCCGGAAGTTTTATGAGCCGCCTCAAGTTTCACGTTAAAAAAGGCGACAACGTTGAAGTGATTGCCGGGAACTTTAAAGGTTCCTCCGGCAAAGTGCTTCAAGTGCTGGCGCGCAAGGAGCGCGTGCTCGTGGAAGGGGTGCGGATTATCAAGAAGCACATGCGGAAGTCCCAGGATAATCCGCAGGGCAAGATCGCGGAGCGGGAAGGCCCCATCCATATCTCGAATGTGCGATTGATCGAAGAGAAGGAGGGCAAGCCGGCCAAGGAAAAGAAGAAGGCCAAAAAGGAACCGGCTAAAGCCAAGGCATAATGGAAAACGAATTTTACCAGCATTATAAAGAGCGTGTCATGCCCGCCCTGCGGGAGCGTCACGGCTACAAGAACGTGAACCAGATCCCGAAAGTGGAGAAGGTCGTGATCAATACCTCTGTCGGATCGCAGGCTGATTTGAAGCAGGCCATGGAAGATGCCAAAGCGGAGTTGGCTCTGATCACGGGGCAGCGCCCGGCCGAGACCCGCTCGAAGAAGAGCATCGCCAATTTCAAGTTGCGTAAGGATCAGGTCATCGGCGCGAAGGTCACTCTGCGCGGAGAGCGTATGTACGAATTCCTCGAGCGTTTCATCAAGACGGCGCTCCCCCGCATTCGCGATTTTCGCGGGGTGTCACCCCGCTGTTTTGACGGAAACGGCAATTATACGTTAGGCGTTTCCGACCAGTCCATTTTCCCCGAGGTCGAGCTCGATAAAATCAAGCGCAACATCGGTTTTGATGTTACTATCGTGACGACCGCGCGGACGAACGAAGAAGCCAAATCGCTTTTGAGCGAAATGGGGATGCCGTTCAGCGATCGAGTTAAAAAGACCCCGTCGCCCTCGACTACCTGATACCATGAGCACTGTTACAGACCCTATCGCCGATCTTTTGGCCCGCATCCGCAATGGAGCGCAGGCGCGGAAAGCCGACATGTTCGTGCCCTACTCCCGCATTAAGGCGGAGATCATTAAGATCCTGAAGCAGGAAGGCTATATCACGGATTTCGAAGTCGACACGAGCGCGGCTCATCCCCGCATCAAGATCACGAACAAAATGGTCAACCGGACCAGCGCCATCACCGGGTTGCGCCGGATCAGCCGGCCCGGCCTGCGCCGTTACGTAGGCGCGGACGAGATTCCCCGAGTCCTCGGCGGCATGGGCGTGGCCATTCTTTCCACGCCCCGCGGTGTTTTGTCAGGACGGGAAGCCAAGAAACAAAAAGTCGGCGGAGAGCTACTGGCCTATATTTGGTAAAGTTTTTTATGTCGCGAATCGGAAACAAAGTGGTCGAGATCCCGGACAAGGTGAAGGTCCACGTCGACGCCCATGGTGCCGTCTCGGTGGAAGGACCCAGGGGGAAATTGAACTGGACTCTCCCGCGCCACATCAAGGCGACCGTGGCGGACAACCGCGTGTCGGTCCTGCGCGAAGCCGAGACGCGCAGCGTGAAGGCGTTGCATGGTCTCTCCCGTTCGCTCGTTAGCAACATGGTGCAGGGCGTGAGCGAGGGCTTTACCAAGCAGCTCGAGATTGAAGGCGTCGGTTTCAAGGCCGCCGTGCAAGGTTCCAATCTGAATCTGGCTCTCGGCTTTTCGCACCCGATCCTCTTCTCCATCCCGAAAGAGATCAAGATTACCGTGACGGATAACACCAAGATTCACATCCAGGGGATCGACAAGAAAACAGTCGGCCAGGTAGCGGCTGATATTCGTCGTTTCTATCCGCCGGAGCCGTACAAGGGCAAGGGCGTGCGTTACGCAGGCGAGCAGGTTCGCCGCAAGGAAGGCAAAACCGTCCAGTAGTTATGGC
The DNA here is from genome assembly GCA_038203615.1 of Chthoniobacterales bacterium. Classification (GTDB taxonomy): domain Bacteria; phylum Verrucomicrobiota; class Verrucomicrobiia; order Chthoniobacterales; family UBA10450; genus JBBRDU01. The sequence goes on along the minus strand of JBBRDU010000016.1, from coordinate 33,061 downwards.
CATCAATCGTAAAGCAACGCGGCAACGCATTCATCAGCGGATTCGGAAAAAGGTGTCGGGCACGGCCGAGCGCCCGCGGCTCACCATTTATTTTTCCGGCAAGCATGTTTATGCGCAGGTCGTCGATGACGATGCCGGCCGCACGGTGGTGGCGGCGTCCACGAAGGAGGCCAAGGTTCTGGGCAAAGCCAAGGCGGGCGCTAACCGCGCCAACGCCGAAGTGGTGGGCAAAACCATCGCGGAGCGGTTGCTCGCGAAGAAAACAGAAGCCGTGGTTTTTGATCGCGGCGGATATATTTATCACGGCAAAGTGAAAGCTTTGGCCGATGCAGCCCGCCAAGGCGGTTTAAAATTCTAATTTCATGGCCCAACAAAACCAAGGCAGACGACAGGAACGCACCACCGACCGCACTTCGGCCGCCCGTGGCGACACGACCGAGAAGGTCGTTTTCATCAACCGTTGCGCCAAAGTGGTGAAGGGTGGACGGCGCTTCAGTTTCAGCGCGCTCATCGTGGCCGGGGATCATGACGGCTCGGTTGGCGTGGGCTTCGGCAAGGCGAACGAGGTGGCGGAAGCCATCCGCAAGGCTTCCGAGTCTGCCCGCAAATCGATGCAAAAGGTTTCGCTCTACGAAAATACCATTCCGCACGAGACCATCGGCGAATTTGGTGGCGGTCGCGTGCTCCTGCGTCCCGCGTCTCCCGGCACCGGCGTCATCGCCGGCGGCGGCGTTCGCGCAGTGGTGGAGGCGGCCGGGATTCGTGACGTCCTCGCGAAGTCTCTCGGCTCAAGCAATCACGCGAACGTGGTCAAGGCCACCGTGGTGGCGTTGAAATCGCTGCGTCGCCGCGACGAAATTTTCAAGCTCCGCGGTATTCGCGGGCACGACGGGGCCAACGCGCCGTCGGACAACCACAAGCAAGCATCATGATGCGGCTACATACATTGCGGCCACGGCCCGGTTCGCGCCATCGCGTCAAGCGGTTGGGCTCCGGGGAAAGCTCCGGTCACGGCAAAACCAGCGGCAAGGGTCACAAGGGCCAGAAAGCGCGTTCGGGCGGAAGCATCCGGCTCGGTTTCGAAGGCGGCCAGATGCCGCTGATCCGTCGTCTCCCCAAGCGCGGCTTTAACAACGCCAGATTTCACAAGACCTACGCCATCATCAACCTGGGTGATCTGAACGATTTTAAAGCAGGCACGGTGGTGAACGAGAAACTGCTGCGTGAGTCGAACCTCATTCGCGGCCACGTGGCTGGTGTTAAGATTTTGGGCAACGGGGAGTTGAAACACGCGCTCACCATCGAGGCCGATAAGATCAGCGCGTCCGCCCGTGAGAAGCTCGACAAGGCGGGGGGCACCATCACTTTGCGCGAGGCTCGTGTTCGCCCGGAACCCACTTCAGGCGAAGGCGAGACGAACGGCGCCAGCGACAGGGCGAAGTCGGCCCCAAAAGCTGCGCGTAAAACGTCCGGCAAGAAATCCGCGGCCAAAACCGGGGCGCGCGCCAAGAAGAAGACCTCCCGGAAGAGCTAGCGCTCGCCGCGAGATGCTTCAGATTTAGCGGATGGTCTCGGCGTTCCTAAACTCGGTTAAGATACCGGAGTTACGCCGGCGGATCTTGTTCACGCTCGCCATCATTGTCATTGTCCGCCTCGGCGCGGCCGTCACAACGCCAGGTGTCAACCAGGCCGTGCTGCATGAATGGTTCCGCAGCGCGCTGACCGAAAAAGCGGGCGGCGGTGTGGCGGCCCTCTTCAATTTGTTCAGTGGCGGCGCGCTCGAGAATTGCGCGATTTTCTCCCTCGGCATCATGCCCTACATCAGCGCGTCGATCATGATGCAGTTGCTCACGGCGGTCATTCCGCAGTTGGGCCGACTGGCGCGGGAAGATGGCGGCCGTCAAAAAATCATGCAGTACACGCGCTATGCCACGGTGGTGCTTTGTCTTTTCCAGGGGTACCTGCTGGCCGTTTCCTTGCAGCATCCGGAGACGTATCAAATGCTTCCGGGGATCAGTGACACCATCCGGTCCCTCGGGATTCCGCTTGTCTCGGATCCGGGTTGGACCTTCATCGTGGTCACGATTGTGTCGCTGACCACCGGCACTCTTTTCCTGATGTGGCTGGGAGACCAGATTACCGAGCGCGGTATCGGCAATGGAATCTCGCTGATCATCACGGTCGGAATCGTAGCGCGTCTGCCCGCGGCTCTGGCTCAGGCTTGGAAGACGTTTGTCCCGTCGGCTCAAGGCGGCGGCAGCCAGGTCAATCCCGCCATTCTTGTTCTGATGGTGGCGTTCCTCTTCATTGTGATCGCCGGCGTCATCGCCATCACTCAGGGGGTTCGAAAGATCACGATCCAGTACGCCAAACGCGTAGTGGGCCGGAAGATGTACGGCGGCGGCACCCAACATATGCCGTTGAAAGTGAACTATGCCGGCGTCATGCCCATCATTTTTGCCTACGCCCTGCTCATCTTCCCTTCGACCATCGTGAAGATGGCCTTCCGCAACAACCCCACGGCAGTGCGCATTTCCGAGGCTCTATCGGTGGGGTGGCCGCATTACGTGTTCCTCGCGGCCATGATCTTCTTCTTCAGCTACTTCTGGGTGGCCACCCAATTCCAGCCGGCCCAGATCGCGGATGATCTGAAGAAGCATGGGGCCTATATTCCCGGGGTCCGTCCGGGCAAGCCGACCTCGGAATTCCTCGATTTCACCATGACCCGGCTGACCTTCGCCGGAGCGATTTTCCTGACCTTGATTGCGGTCCTGCCCAGTTTGCTCAGCCAGGGCGCCCACGTCCCGCAGATCACGGCTCAGTTTTTCGGCGGGACCAGTTTGCTGATTGTGGTGGGCGTGATGCTCGACACCATGCGCCAGGTCGAGACTCATCTCATTCAGCGTCATTATGACGGTTTCCTGCGCAAGGGCCGGATTCGTGGCCGGGCTTTCGATCGTTCCACGCCCTACAGTCGCGGCGACGGCGCCGAGCACAGCACGTTGATGTGGCTCTATGTCGGCATTGCCGTGCTCGTCATCGCCGGAGTGGCGATCTTCCTCTACGGCCGCTAGTGAAGAGGCGACTCGTGCTATTAGGCGCCCCGGGTTCCGGCAAGGGAACGCAGGCGGAACTGATCACGCGGCAATTCGGAATTCCGGTCACGTCGCCCGGAGCGATTCTGCGCCGGGAAAAAGATCTGGGCACGCCGCTGGGACTGGAGACGGCGGAGACGACCAAGCAGGGCGGGCTCGTTCCGGACAAGATTATTGTCGAGCTCATCGAAGACTGGCTTCGTTTGCACGGCGGCTACGGGTTCGTTTTCGATGGATTTCCCCGCACGTTTCCGCAGGCGCAGAGTCTGCAGGAGATCTTGCAACGCCACCACACTCCGCTCGATCTGGCCATCTGGCTGGAGGTATCGGAGCAGACGGTGCACGATCGCATTGGCAGTCGTTTGCAATGCCGTGGCTGCGGCTTCACCACGAGCGTGAGCAGCGCCACCTTCGCGGAACGTCCGGTCTGTCCTTTTTGCGATGGCCCGCTGGTGCGTCGGAATGATGACGACCCGACCGTGTTACAGAAGCGCTTGGAGGAGTTCAACGCCAAGACGCAACCTCTGGCCGATTTCTACGCCAAAATGTCAACGCTGAGCCGGATCGATGGAAACCGGGATCGCGAGGAGGTTTTCAACGATATTTCGCGGTTGATCGAGCAAAAGGCGCCGGCATGATTCCGATCAAAACGGCCAAGGAAGTGGAGCAGATGCGCCGGGCCTGCCGCACGGCCAGCGATATTCTCGAGCGGGTCAGCGAATTGGTCCGGCCCGGAGTGACCACGAAGGAAGTGGACGAGGCCGCGGCGGATTTCATGCAGGAGGCGCGGGTGAAGAGCGCATTCCTGGGTTATCGGTTGGGACACCGGGTTTTCCCCGGGAACATCTGCATTTCGCTGAACGACGAGGTGGTTCATGGCATCGCCGGCGGACGCCGCATCCAATATGGCGACATCGTGAAACTGGATATCGGCGTGATCCAGGATGGCTGGGTGGGGGACACGGCCACGACCGTGCCGGTGGGCGTAGTGGATGGGCGCACGGACGAGCTGTTACGGGCCACGGAGAGCGCCCTGCAGCGCGCCATCGAGCAGGCCAGGGAGGGAGCCCGGCTGGGGGATATTTGCGCGGAGATCGAAGATGAGGCGTTGCGGCACCGCTTTTCCGTAGTGCGTGAGTTCGTTGGGCATGGCGTAGGGCGTAAATTGCATGAGGAGCCGCAGATCCCGAATTACGGGAAGCGCGGAAGCGGCCCGCGTTTGAAGGCGGGGATGACGCTGGCCATCGAGCCGATGGTGAATTTGGGAGCGGCCGACGTGCGGCTGCTGGAAGATGGCTGGACCGTGCGGACGGCCGACGGCATGCCTTCCGCGCATTTTGAACACACTGTTTTGATCACCAAGGAGGAACCCGAGATTCTGACATGGCGCGCAAAGACGCAATTGAAGTAGAGGGGACGGTTGTCGAGCTTCTGCCCAATCCCATGTTTCGCGTTGCCTTACCCAATAACCATCGGCTCCTGGCCCATATTTCCGGAAAAATGAGGCTCCACTTCATTCGCATCTTGCCAGGCGACAAAGTTATGCTAGAGGTTTCACCCTACGATTTATCGAAGGGGCGAATCACATTTCGCCAAAGGTAGGACGCGGATAGGCTCAGCGATTTCTGTCTCGTGGATTATGAAAGTTCGACACTCAGTTAAAAGACTTTGTGAAGCGTGCAAGATCGTGAAGCGCAAGAACGTGGTGCGTGTGATCTGCAAGAACCCTCGCCATAAACAGCGCCAGGGCTGATTTACCTTAAAAGATTATGCCAAGATTATTGGGAGTGGAAATTCCGTCGGACAAACGCATCGAAGCGTCGCTGACTTACATTTACGGGATTGGCTTGAGCACCTCGAAACGCATCCTCGAGCAGACCGGGATCGATCCCAATCTGCGCGCCAAGGATCTCACCCCGCAGCAGTTGAATGAGATCATTCACGCCATCACCAATACGAAGCTCCCCATCGAGGGCGATTTGCGCCGCGAAGTGCAGGGAAATTTAAAGCGTCTTCAGGCCGTCAATTGTTACCGCGGCATCCGGCATCGCCGCGGATTACCGGTGCGCGGTCAACGGACCTCCACCAATGCCCGCACCCGGAAAGGCCCGCGCAAGACCGTGGGTGTGATCCGAAACAAGGATGCCAAGGCCGGTAAAGTTTAATTCCCATGGCTGAATCGAAGAAAGCTCCCAAACCCAAGGCCGACGAGGCCAAGGTCAAGAAGCCGAAGGCGGCACCGGCAGAAGCGGCTTCAGCCGAGGCTGCTGCACCTTCCACGGAAGGAACGGCTCAGGCGGCAGCGCCTGCGACGGAAGCCGCCCCGAAGGCGGAGAAGAAGGCCAAAGCCCCCAAGGCCGAGGCCAAGCCCGCGGAACCGCCCCGGGAGAATTTATCGCTCGATGCCGACGACGTTGAAAAGCCCAAGATCGTTAAGGCCAAGGGCAGCAAGAACGTTCACACGGGAATTGCCCACGTCCTCTCTACTTTTAACAATACGATCGTCACGATCACCGACCTGACCGGGAAGGTGATCGGCTGGTCCAGCGCGGGCAAAGTCGGATTTAAGGGTTCCCGCAAGAGCACCGCTTACGCTGCTCAATTGGTCGCGCAAGACGCCTCCCGCCAGGCCATGGGCCATGGCCTCAAAGAGGTGGAAGTGCGAGTGAAGGGGCCGGGAGCGGGTCGTGAATCCGCCGTGCGCGCTCTTCAGGCCATCGGGCTCGACCTTACGGTCATTCGTGACGTGACGCCGGTGCCGCACAACGGTTGCCGTCCTCCCAAGCAGCGCCGCGTCTGATCGATCAGAATTTAACCAACCAACTCGTTTTTCATGGGCAGATATACCGGACCAAAAACCAAAGTCAGCCGACGCTACGGAGTGCCGCTGTTCGGACCATCCAAGTCGCTGGAGCGCAAGAATTATCCGCCGGGCATGCACGGTCCGAAGGGTTCGCGCCGCAAGCAGTCCGATTACGCCATCGCCTTGGGGGAAAAGCAGAAGCTTCGCTACCAATACGGCCTGTTGGAGCGCCAGTTCCGGCGCATTTTCCAGAACGCCCTGCGCAAGCGCGGCGTCACCGGTGAGACCCTTTTGCAGCTGCTCGAGACCCGGATCGACAACGTCATTTTCCGCCTGGGCCTGGCCAATACCCGCAGTGCCGCCCGTCAGCTCGTCTCGCACGGCCATGTGCAGGTCAACGGCCGCACCGTTAACATCGCTTCCTACAACGTCAAAACCGGGGATACCGTCGCCATCAAGGATAAACCCAAATCACGCCAGCTCGCGCTGCGCAATCTGGAATTGACCCAGATCGTGCCGGTGCCGGATTGGCTGACGGTGGATCGCGACAATCTTAAGGGGACGGTGGCGCACATTCCGTCGCGCGACGAAATGCAGCCGATGGTTAACGAGCAATTGATCGTCGAGCTCTATTCCCGATAGGTCGTCGGGCGTTTTCCCGGCAAACTGTAGGGGCGGCCGTGTCGGCCGCAGCGTAAACCGGCCTGGTGGGCTCTTGCACAGCATGGCCCATTCAAAATGGGCAGCGGACAGCTTCCCCTTCAGGGAGCGGAGAGCAAGGACGCTGAGAAATCGCTGTTTCTTGTAAATTCGGAGCGCATCCTCAGCTTGCTTCCAGCATCTCCAGCGCCTTATCGTAGCTGCGGCGGACCAGGAAATGGTGGAGCTGCGGATCGATGTATTCCGGTAATGCCTTCACCAGTGCGTCAATCTTTTCGGAAACGGCGCGCAGCCGTGTCATATGTGCTTCGATGTTTTTGCGACTCTCTTCGTCGCGAATAATGGCCAGCCGCTCTCGCAGAGCGGAAGCCAGTTTTTGGGTTTGAGTTTCCATGGATAGAGGGGGAGCGGGGCTTGGTCAGGAAACTAAAGCTTGAAACGCCTCGGCCTTTCGCGCAAGCGTGCAGCGATGGCGGAGAGCGAGCCCAAAAAGATTCTAATGGTCGATGATGATGTGGCCTTGTTGCGCATCGTGCGGGAAGCGCTCACCACTTGCCTGCGCTGCGAAGTGGATACATCGCCCGATCCGTCCTACGCCTTCGAGCTCGCGCTCAAAAAAAGCTATGACTTGCTCATCTTCGACTTCGCCATGCCGATGATTGACGGCGCCATGTTGTTTTTCCTGATCGGCAAAGTCTACAACCACGTCCAGCCGGCCCGGATCGTCCCGCCTTTGCTCTTGATTTCGGGCCAGGCGGACGAGGCGCGCGCCCAGGAATTATTGAAGGAGCCCGGGGTGCGCGGCCTCGTGCCCAAGCCTTTTTCCATCAACCGGCTGCTCGATAAGGTGAAAGAGTCCCTGCCCGGCGTGCAGGCTCTCACCTGATCCGGCGGGGGAGCGGTCCGGCCAGGTGTCTAGGCAGAGGCTGCTTCGGAGAGAAGCTGCCGCTTCGCTTCCACCCAGTCGGAACTGGCGTCGCCCGGCAGACCGAGGCGATGCCGACGTTCTGAAATAAAGTAGGCGCGAAGCCGGATTTCCTCGTCCGTCGGTTCCAGCCCTGTGGAAGAGGCCGTCTTCTTGCGTGGCTGGGCGGCCCGCGGTGCAGTGGCCCTGGGGGCCGGGGCCGTCCCGTTCTTCTTGTCCTTGATGGCAGGCCGGCTCTGGACCGGAGTTGCTTCAGCTGCGGGTTCGGCGGCAGGCGACGGTTGAGCCGTTGCCAGAGTTTCGTTCGTCGTTTTTTTCGGTTTCCTTGCCACTGTGTTTGGTGACTTTATCGCTTTACTGTCGATGTCGCGGTTGGCAAGTCGTTTTTAACGATCATTGGCACGGGGCGGATCAGATAGTAGTCTCAAGGCATGCGACATTTCGTTATCCGCTGGGCGGTGATCACCATTGCCGTCATGACGGCATCAGCCATGATCCATGGGATCCGCTATGACAGCGTCGCCTCCCTCATCGGTGCCGCCTTGTTGCTCGGCATCTTAAACGCTTTCGCCCGGCCCGTTCTGCTGATTTTGAGCGCGCCGCTCATCCTGCTCACGCTGGGCTTCTTCATCCTTGTCCTCAACGCTCTCATGCTGCTCTTTGTGCCTAACGTCGTCACGGGTTTCCATGTGGACAGCTTTGGCAGCGCTTTCTGGGGAGCGATCGTGATCAGTATCATCAGCTGGATCCTGAGCGCTTTCTTCCGTGGAAGCGATGGACGTGTGCATGTGCTGACGCACCACACACAGGTCAAAACGGTGCAAGGCAGGGTGATTGGGCCTGGCGATCGCTAGGCTCCCTCCTCGCATGTTCGGGAAGGATTTCAGCGCTACCGGGCGGGTGGGCGTGAAAATCTGCGGGATCACCACGCTGGCCGATGCCCTGGTGGCCATCCACTGCGGCGTCGATGCGCTCGGATTCATCCTGTTTCCCGGAAGCAAACGCTTCGTCGATCCGCGCATCGCGTCCGATTGGATGATCAACCTGCCGGCCGAGGTCGCGAAGATCGCGGTCATGGTCAACCCGACCTTGGAGGACGTTCTCCAAATCGCAGGGTTGCCCTTCATCGATGCGGTCCAGTTGCACGGCCATGAATCGCCCGAGTTTTGTCGGCGCGTGGCGGAGAATGGAATCCGCTTCGTCAAAGCGATCCCGGTAGAGGGATTAGCTCCGCTGGCAGAGGTCCCTCATTTTTTCACTGACACGGTGCTGCTCGACTCCAGTTCGCGCCGCGGATTCGGCGGGACAGGCGAGACATTCCCCTGGACCACCGGTCGGAGATTTGTGGAGGAGCACCATCATCTCAGGGTGATCGTGGCGGGCGGCCTCACGCCGGACAACGTCGCTGAGGCGGTGCGCACGATGCGGCCGTTTGCCGTCGATGTCACGACCGGCGTGGAATCGACTCCGGGACGTAAAGAACCCAGTCGGGTTCGGGATTTCATTGCGGCGGTCCGCGCGGCCTGATTCTGGTAGGCGCCCGGGCCCTTTTCGTCAGGGAACAAACCCTGTCGCTTGCGGAGAAAGTGGTGAGCAATGCTGGTCTGCTTCCTGCTTTAACCGTACGCGCATTATCTCTTTTGCATCATAATATGGCTACTCCACTAAAAAGATTAGGCTTCGCAACGGCAGCGTTGCTCAGCGCGTTCTCTCTCTCCGAAGCACAAACGGGTTCGCCCGCGCCAGCCCCGGCCACCATTCCTGTTGCGGCGCTTCCCACTTTACCCGTTCAGGGTGGCGCGCCCAAAACCGGCGACGCCCCGCTGCTGTTGGTTCAGGCCTCCGCGGCCGCGGCTTCTCCGGCCCCGGCAGGGGCCAAAACGACCACCGCGACCGCAGGCACCGTTACGACTGAACAGGATGCGACGGTGGAAAGCGGCGGCGTCGGTATTCGTGAATTCCAAGGCGACGATGTGGGTCAGGTGCTCCGCCTTCTGGCTCGCCAGGCCAAGGTAAACATGGTGGTGAGCGAAGCCGTAACCGGCACGGTGACCATGCGTTTGGAAGATGTGACCGCGTTGCAAGCGATTGCCATCATCGTGAAGGCGAAAAGTTTGTTCATGGATCAGATCGACAAGGTTTATTACATCAAGACCGCGCAGGAACGCACGGCCGAGCCGACTGAAAGCGACAGTTACCAGTTCAGCTATTCCCGCGCGAAAGACGTCTCTCCGCTGTTGGCTTCGCAACTGGCCAGCAAAGATCCACCCCAGGTGGACGAGCGCACCAACACGATTTTCTTCCGCGAGACCCGCAGCAACATCGATGCAGCCCGCAAGCTTCTGGTCCAGATCGACAAGCCGACCAAGCAGGTCATGATCGAAGCGCGCCTGGTGGAAGTGACAGCCAATCCGAAACAGTCTTATGGCATCAACTGGGCTGGCGTGGTCGGCAGTTCGACTAGTGCCCAGACGGTTACATATGGAGCGACCAAGCCCGCGGCCGCGGCCGGTGGAACCGGTGGCACCGGGACCGGGTCCGGCGCCGTGACCACAACCAGCTTCGCCGCGGATCTTGGGAGAAGTGCCTTCGGCAACCTGCTCGGCCAGGTCGCGATTCTTTCCGTGCCTCAGTTGTCTGCCACCATGCGATTCCTGAACGAGGACGCTGACGCGGAGTTTCTGGCCAATCCACGGATCGTGACAGCGGACAACCAGCAGGCGAAAATTGAGATCACGCGCAACCAGCCGGTGCCGCAGCTCAACTTCAATGAGCAGACGGCCACGGCGGTGTTCGGAGGATTCCAGGACAAAGTCTATGGCAACAAACTTTTGGTCCGGCCCTCCGTGAACAAGGATAATTTCATCACGCTGAGCGTGAAACCGGAGATCAGTAACAAGGTGGGCGATCAACCGTTCGTCTTCGCCGGTGCGACCGTGACGAGCCCGATCATAGATACGCGCTCCCTCGATTCGAATGTGCTCATCCGGAGCGGGGACACCCTCGCGATCGGCGGCTTGCTCCAGGACGAACAGACCAAGGCGCGCAACAAGGTGCCGGTGCTGGGTGATTTGCCTGTGCTCGGTTACCTCTTTGCCGAGAGATTGAATGCGCGGACGAAGCGGAACCTGCTCGTGTTCGTGACGCCGACGATCCTCGATTCGCATTACGGCACTGGCTTGGAAGATCAGGTCAGCGGACTGACCCACAGTGGCGAGGAATATGCCGATCCGAATGGATGGCGGAATAACGCCAAGGGCGCGGTGCGTTTCATCCCGACGCCGCAGCGTCAAAGCGCAGCCGATTATCCCAAGCCCGGGGTCGCTCCCGCGCCGGAACCGGCGACCGAGGTTCAGTTCAAGAGTTCGGCCAAGGATCGCGATTTCTAAAATTTCAAAAGCTGTGGGGTTGAGAGGGGGCGGATGTCGAAAGATGTCCGCCCTCTTTGCTTATTCGCGCAGATACGCCCCCAGGCGTTCCCGCAACTCCGTCCGCGCCCGAAAGAGGACGCTCTTCACGGCGGGCACGGAGAGCTCGAGAACCGCCGCAATTTCCTCGTAACTCATTTCTTCGTAGCGGCGAAGGATCACGGCCATGCGTTGTGTTTCGGGGAGCTGGGCAATGGCGTGGTCGATCGCCTTCTGCAGCTCTTTCTCCAGGGCGGCCGCGTCGGGAGCACTGACACCCTCCTCCCGCAAAGGCAGCTCCTCCGCGTCCGGGTCGCTTTGAATGGGAACGTGCGCTCGGCGCTTTGATCGCCGCAGCTCGTTGAAGACGAGATTGCGCGTGATTTTGAGGAGCCAGGTTGTGAACTTGGCGCGCGCCACGTAACGGCCGGCGCTCTTCCAGACCCGCACGAAAACCTGCTGCGCGATGTCCTCGACCTCGGAGTTGCTCCCCAGCATGCGCGCGACCGTCCCGAGGACAAGGGTCTGGTGGCGTTCCACCAGCTTCTCGAAGGCGGCGGTGTCTCCACGACCCACCAGCTGCATCAACCGGACATCTTCGGCATCGTCTTGCAATGGGCCCGCCGGTGATGAATCAGTGCCGGACATTCAGTGAGGGACGCTGCGGTCGCGCGAGCTATTGATGACCCATAAGCTGTCGGAGCGGAGCATTCAAACGCTTATGTCCCGGCCCGGAGGGCTCTCGGCTTTTTGTTGCAACCCGGGGATGGCCCATGCATCCTCTAGAAGAGACCCTTCCTCAACGAAGAGCCACGGATGAATTACACACTGATTCCCAAGGAACTTCGGCGAATCGCCGAAAAAGTAGAGGCGCAGCAGCGCATTTCTGAAGCCGATGCGCTGGACCTGTATCGCTCCGACGACCTCAATGCGCTTGGAATCATGGCCAGCGTCGTGCGCGAACGGAAGAACGGGAATTACGCCACATACATTCACAACCGTTACATTAACTACTCCAATATCTGCGTTCTTTCCTGCCAGTTCTGCGCTTTCGCCGCCCGCAAGCGCGACGCTCATGCCTTCGAATATGCCGTTGACGAAATTATCAGCGTCGTCCGCGACGCGCTCAGCCTCGGCATCACGGAAGTGCATATGGTTGGCGGTCTGCACCCGACCCTGAAGAAGGAGTGGTATCTGCAACTTTTGCGCGATCTGCGCGCCCTCGACCCGAACCTCCACATTAAAGCTTTTACTGCCATCGAGGTGCGCCACCTGGCCCAGCGCATTTTCCGCATGCCCATCCGTCAAACGCTCGAAACCTTGCGCGAGGCGGGCCTCGGTTCCATCACCGGAGGGGGCGCGGAAATTTTCGACGCCGCTGTGCGGGACGAGATTTGCCGGGGCAAGGAAAACGCGGAGGAATGGCTGGAGGTGCATCGCACCTGGCATTCCATGGGAGGCCGCAGCACCAGCACCATGCTTTACGGGCATATTGAGACTCTGGCGCATCGGGTCGATCATTTGCGCCAGTTGCGCGAACTACAGGACGAAACGAGCGGGTTCACTGGTTTCATCCCCTTTGCCTTCGAGCCGCAGACCACCATTCTCTCTCACATTAAGGCCGCTTCCGCGGTGGAGCAGCTTCGCAATCTTGCCGTCAGCCGCATCTACCTGGACAACATCGATCATCTCACCGCTTATTGGGTCAGCATGGGGCTGCCCCTTGCCCAGATCTCGCTCAGTTATGGCGTGGACGATCTGCACGGCACTATCCTGGAGGAAAAGATCTTCCACATGGCCGGGGCCACCACCCCGCAACAGCAAACGGCTGCCGCCCTCGAACATGCCATCCGGGAGGCCGGGCGCGAACCCATGCAGCGAGACAGTTATTATCGGCACGTCAGCCCTTCCAGCGCTCCGGCGCAACCAGGCAACAGCCGCCCGTTCGAGCCGGAATTGGCCTGCGCCTAACGAGTGGAGGAGAATCCCGGCCCTCGCCTCGGCTGCGTTCAATACGTTAACGCCCGTCCTCTGGTGCGCGGCTGGCCCGGTCCGATTCAATTCGATCACCCATCGCGCTTGTGCCGGCGGCTGGCCGCGGGCGAACTGGATGTGGCCCTCGTTTCCAGTTTTGAGTTTCTGCGCCATCCGATCTACTCGATCGTGGACCACGTAGCCATCGCGTCGGATGGCCCAGTCTACAGCGTGTTTGTGGCGCACCGCCCCGAATCCGCTTTGCCGGAGATCGAGCTGGACCCGGCCTCCGCGACCGGCCTCTCCCTCCTCCGCTGTTTGCTCCGGCCGCGGGACCAGCCCTGGGCCGAATGCGCTCCGCCCACAAACCCGCTCTCCGCCCTCGACGCCGGAAAGGCCCGGCTCCTCATCGGCGACCAGGCCATTCGGTTCCGGCAAAAGTTTGGAGACACTTATGCGTATTGGGATCTCGCCGAAGAATGGCGCAAGCGAACCCAGTTGCCCTTTGTCTTCGCCCTTTGGCTCATTCGCCCGGAAGTGCCGGAATCCGGCCGCATTGCCGATGCTCTGCGGCGCGTGCGCGATCAAAACCTGGCGCGTCTCGATGAAGTAATCGCGGAACAAACGGAGTTCGAGGCCGCGTTTTGCGCGTATTACTATCGCGATTGCCTGCGCTTTGAATTTGGTGAAAGAGAAAAGGCGGGGCTGCGGTTATTTCGGGATCTTTGCGCAAACTACGGCATGCTGGAGCAACCGGGCGGCGATCTGCGTGTCGTCTAGCGAAAGCGCGGCGCGAGAACCGGAAGTCAATGATCGTTCGGGCCGCTGTTCAGGATATGCACTCCTCTTGTCACCCCGAACGTGGTGGATTAAAATCATCAGTGCCAAGCCACTGGATCATTGCGCCGCCGGAGGAACTCGAGGGCGGATCGATCAAGTGGAGTGAAATCTGCGGCTCCCCCTGCATTTCCCGGCTGCTCTTGCGCATGGGTTTCGCGTCCCGCGAGGAGGTGGAAGGATTCCTTCGGCCCCGCCTCAAGTCGCTCCGCGATCCCTTCCTTCTTCCCCAGATGGACCTGGCGGTGGCGCGTCTGTTCCGGGCCATGGAGAGCGGCGAGCGCATCGTGCTTTTTGGCGATTACGACGTGGATGGAGTCACGTCCCTCGCGCTCCTCTCTAACGTGCTGCGCGCTTACGGAGCCGATCCCGCGTTGTTTCTGCCTCTGCGTATGGAGGAAGGCTACGGGCTGAGCCGCGAGAGCGTGGACCGGTGCCTCGATCAATTTCACCCTCAGCTTCTCGTCGCGGTCGATTGCGGGACTTCTTCCCTGGTCGAGATCAGGCAACTGCAGGAGCGCGGAGTCGATATCATCGTGCTCGACCACCACGAACCGAAGGAGGCCCTGCCCGAATGCGTGGCGCTGGTGAATCCCAAAACGGACCCGGCTTCCCCGTTCCATTATCTTTGCAGTGTCGGCATCGTCTTCAAGCTGGGCCACGCCCTGCTCAAGACGCGACCCATCCCCGGATTCGATCTGCGGGCGCAACTCGATTTAGTCGCGCTCGGCACGGTGGCGGACATTGTGCCGCTGCACGGAGAAAATCGCACGCTTGTGCAAAGAGGAGCGCTCGAAATCGCCCGCACCTCGCGGCCCGGGCTGATCAAGTTAATGGAGCTGAGCGGGGTGCGGCCGCCCATCCTGCCGGAGCACATCGGGTTTCGCCTCGGCCCGCGCTTAAACGCGGCCGGCCGGCTCAGCCATGCGGAGAAAGCCCTTCGTCTTCTTCTCACGACGGATCCCGGAGAAGCGGCCGAACTGGCCGGGTTGCTCGATGCACAAAATCGCGAACGGCAGGAAGTGGAACGGCAAATCCTGGCGGCGGCGGAAACGAAGATCGCGGCGGAATATGACAGCACGAAGCACGCGGCCATCGTGGTGGGAGCGCGGCAATGGCATCCGGGCGTGCTCGGAATTGTGGCCTCCCGCCTGGCCCGGAAGTTTCATCGTCCCACCATTGTCATCGGCTTCGACGAGGAAGGCCTGGGCAAGGGGAGCGGACGGAGCATTGAAGGTTTCTCTCTGGTGGAGGCGCTGACCCGTTGCCATGAATGGCTCGAAAAATTTGGCGGGCATGAGATGGCGGCGGGCCTAACTTTGCGCGAGGAAAATCTGCCCGCCTTTACGGAAGCTTTTCAGCAGGCGGCTCGTCAGCTTTTATCTGAGGATCAGCTCCAGCCGCGGCTGCGGATCGATCACGAGGTCACTTTCGCCGAAGTAAATTTCGAATTACTGCGCTGGCACGAACTGTTGCAGCCGTTTGGAAACGGGAATCCCCAGCCGTTGTTCTATGCGCGGGAAGTCGAGTCGGTGGCGGCGCCGCGCATCCTTAAGGAGAAGCATCTCCTTCTGCGTCTGCGCCAGAAAAATCACCAGCAGCGCGCGGTCTTTTTTGACGGAGCGTCGACGGAATTGCCGCCGCCTCCCTGGGATGTCGCTTTCCGCATCAAGGCCGGAGAATATGAAGGCAGAGCCAGGCTGGATCTGCACGTGCAAGCTCTCCGGCAATCGAACCCGGCGACCTAATGGAAATTTCTCAACCGCTCCTCGAGCTCGATTGGATTCCGCGCCCCCGCGCGACCGCGCTGCGCCGGCTGGGTATCGAGAAGGTGGAAGATTTGCTCACGCATTATCCGCGGCGTTATGAAGACCGGCAGGAATTTCCGGGATTCCCGCGCGAGGAGAGCGAAACGCCCGTTTGCCTGTGTGGCGAGGTGGCCAGCACCCAACTGCGGAGATTCGGCGGCTGGAAGAAAATCTTTGAAGTCACGCTACAGGAATCAAACGCCAACGCCTTGAGCCAGCCGCTGGTCTGTCGCTGGTTCAATCTGCATTACGTGCAGAAGATGATCGCGACCGGACAGAAGCTGATCGTCTTCGGCAAGCCCCGTCTGCGGGGCAAGCGTATTTGCCTCGATCATCCAGAATTTGAGGTGGTCGAAGCCGACGACGAAACGTCCATCCATTTCAGACGCATCACTCCGATTTATCCGGCGACGGAAGGCGTTTCACAGCGTGTTCTACGCGGCATCATTTATCGAGTGCTGCATGAATTATCCGAGGAACCCCTGGAAACTCTGGCTCCGGCCCGGCTCGTCACAGGCGATCGCCGGTCGGCTTTGCAGGGCATTCATTTTCCCGAGAACTGGGAGCAATTAAAAGCGGCACGGAAACATCTGGTGCTTGCGGAGTTTTTCGCGATGCAAATGCTGATCGCATCGCGCCGCGCCGAATCGGCCGGCCGTTCCGGAGGCATGCATTGCGGCAGCGGGAAACTGCTCGACCGATTTCTGAAACAACTTCCCTTCGGCCTAACGGGTGCCCAGGAAAAAGTGATCTCCGAGATCCGCGCTGGCCTGGCCGCGAAATATCCCATGAACCGATTGTTGCAGGGCGATGTCGGCTCCGGCAAAACGGTCGTGGCTATTGCCGCCATCCTGCTGGCCGTGGAAGCGGGATTTCAGACGGCCCTGATGGTGCCCACCCAGATTCTGGCCGAGCAACACTTTGCCGTGCTGCGCCAATGGCTGGAGCCACTTGGTCTTCGGCTCTCTCTGCGCACGGCCGCCCGCCAGGAAGATCACGCGCCATTGCCCTTATTTGAGAGCGCGGACACTCCGGGTAGCGCACTCGTCTCGAGTGCTGGCGACGCTGTCCCGGCGTCGCGAACTTCGACTCTTGAAGTCCCGATCAGAGATGGGGCGCGCTACACCAGACGGTGCCTCCCGCATTTTGAGAAACCCTGGGCCATCTACGCTATCACCATGGCCACACGCAAGCGTCGGCAGCTTTCGCCCGAGGCGCGCACAATGGTGCTGGACGCCTTGCGCCATTTTCATGGAAACCGCTACGAGCTGTTTGCAGCGTGTGTCATGCCGGATCATGTCCATTTTCTTGTGCAACCATGGACAAAGGAAAAAGAGAGCGGAGATGCAGAAGCGGGCTTTTGGAAACTCAGCGAGTTAGTGCGCTCCGTGAAGTCCTTTTCGGCCCACGAAATTAATAAGGCGGAAGGCACGACAGGGAGCTTGTGGGAGAAGGAACAGTTCGATCGCTACGTGCGATCGGATCGCGATCTGGCCGAGAAGTTTCACTACATCGTGCGCAACCCATGGGAGTCCGCTGTGGTTGCTCCTGACCAAGATTACGCATGGGTGTGGACAGCTCACGAGCAAACGGCCGACCAAAGTTCGTCGCGTCGGGACGACGCGACCAGCACGCGGGACGCGTGCGCTACCCGGACTGTCCCCCCGGACGCGCCCCACATCATTATCGGGACCCATGCGCTGCTTTACGATTCGGTTTCCTTTTCCAATCTCGGTTTGGTCGTGATCGATGAGCAGCACAAGTTTGGGGTGGCGCAGCGAGCCCGCCTAACCGCCCGCGAACCAGCCCCCGACGTGCTGGTCATGACCGCTACGCCGATTCCGCGTACCCTGACCATGACCGTGTATGGCGATCTCGATGTGTCGATCATCGACGAGATGCCGGGGAATCGCGGCAAAATCATCACGGCCGTGCGGGATGAACCCAAGCTGGGTGAAGTGCTGGCTTTTCTGCGCAAGGAATTGGAGAGCGGGCGCCAAGCCTACGTCATTTACCCGCTCATCGAAGAGAGCGACAAACTCGATGTGAAAGCGGCCACGGCCGAATACGAGCGGTGGAAAGAGCGGCTGCATCCCTTCACGTGTGAGCTCTTGCACGGCCGGATCCCGGCGCCCGAAAAGCAGCAGACCATGGAGCGTTTTCGGAGGGGCGAAACCAAGGTGCTGATTAGCACAACGGTCATTGAAGTGGGCGTGGATGTGCCGAACGCCACCATGATGCTGATTGAAAATGCGGAGCGCTTCGGGCTGGCCCAATTGCACCAGCTGCGGGGGCGGATCGGGCGGGGCGAGCATAAGTCCTATTGCGTCCTGCTCAGTTCCGATCGGTCGGAGGAGACGGAGGCCAAGCTGGGGGTCCTGGCCAAAACCACCAATGGCTTCGAAATCGCCGAGGCCGATTGGGAGATGCGCGGGCCCGGGGACCTCCTCGGAACCGCCCAGAGCGGTCTGCCCGCTCTCAAGATCGGCAGCCTTAAGAGCGATACCGAGCTGATGAAGCGAGCCCGGGCGGCTGCGACGCTGATTTTTGACAAGGACCCGCTCCTGGAATGGGCGGAGAATAAACGTTTCCAGCAGTTGATTGTCGAACAACAGGGAAGAACTTTCGCAAACGTCAGCTAATGAAAAATCTCTTTAAATTCGTTGTCTTCGTCGCGGTGTTGAGCCTCGCCATTTCTGCCTTGTACGATTACCAGCTGCGCCACGGCGGGCTCAATCTGCTCGGGCGCAGAGAGCCGGAAAAATACACACTGGCCGCGGGCGCTATGATCGACCCCAAAAACGTGGCTTCCCTCGAAACGCTGAACCGGGAACGGCGCCAGCTCGTTAATAGCGTGGTGCCGTCGGTTGTGGCCATCAAGACATCGAAAAAGATTTCCCGGCGCGAACAGTCGCTCGATCCCTTCCAATTTTTCTTCCGGAACTCGCGCCAGTTTCGCAATCCGCACGAGGAAGCGCTCGTGCAGAATTCGCTCGGCTCCGGCGTGATTGTGACGAACGAAGGGCACATCATTACGAACAATCACGTGGTCGATCAGGTGGACGAGATTGAAGTGCAACTGAGCGATGGGCAGACGCGCAAGGCTCGCCTGGTGGGAGCTGATGCGCAGGTCGATCTCGCGGTTCTGAAAATCGACGATTCCAAGGTAAAGCCTTTGAAGCTGGCGGATTCGGACACGGTCCAGGCCGGCGATTTCGTGCTGGCCATCGGGAACCCATTTGGTTTCGAGGAAACGGTCACGGACGGTATTATCAGCTCGAAGGGCCGGCCGAACCGGGCCGACGCATTCGGGGATCTGCTTCAGACGAATGCCGCCATTAATCCCGGCAACAGTGGAGGGCCCCTGATTAATCTGCGCGGCGAAGTGGTGGGCATTAATACCGCCATTATTTCGCGGAGCGGCGGCTCTCAGGGCATCGGGTTTGCCATTCCGTCCAACACCGTGCGGACCGCCTTGGAAAGCCTCCTCAAGCAGGGCCGCATCATTCGTGGCTATCTCGGCATCCAGGGCCGGCTCAGTCGCGGCAAGCCGGGCAACCCGGGTAACCAGGAGCCGGTGGAGGATGATGGAGTAGTCGTGGACGACGTCGTCCCGGGATCTCCAGCGGCCGAAGCCCAGCTCCAGAAAGGCGACGTCATCCGGAAGTTCAACGGCCATGAGGTAAAGAATTTCCTGCAATTGCGCACCTACGTTTCGCAGGTGGATCTCAACAAAAAAGTGGACCTGGAAGTGGAGCGCGGAGGCAAACCCTTGAAAGTGACCGCCCAGATCAAGGAGCAACCCGTTGATTATCAGACGAGCCGGGGGACGCCACCGCAGGGCCCTTCCCAGGTCCAGCCGGACGAGCAGGATGAACCCGATCAGCCTAACGAGCCGTCTTTGCCTAACCAGCCCGGTCCATCCGGCGCCGGTCTGGCCGGGATCTCCACCTCGGAGTTGACTCCGCAGCTAGCGCGCCAGCTCGATTTGCCTAACGGGGTTCGCGGCGTTGTCGTGATGCAGGTCGATCCGGCCATGGGCTCGGCCGACCTGCAAAAAGGGGACGTGATTGAAGAAATAAACCAGCAGCCCGTCACCTCGGTGGCCGAGTTCCGCAAAGCCATCGCCGCGGCCGACCCGAATCACGCGCAAGTCCTTTCGGTGTGCCGACATAGGACTCGTTCATTCGTGGTTTTGCGGCCGCGCTGAGCCTGTTCCCCGCGGTTTGCCCAACCAGGGAGGGTTTGGGACTCGATTCGGTGAATAAACGCGCAGGCGTTCCAGTCAAAATTGAACAACGGATAACTCTATGAAACGTATATTACTCGCATTAACGATGCTGATCGGCTTTGGCGCTGCTGCTCAAGTGGCCAGGGCAGATGTCAGCGTGGATTTCTTTTACAACAATCTCTCCGGCGGGAACTGGGTTGAGGTCGGCGATTACGGCTATTGCTGGCAGCCCGACGTGGCGAGCAATTCCGACTGGCGACCCTATTCGGACGGCTATTGGGCCTACACGAATGTAGGCTGGACGTGGGTCTCCTACGAAGACTTCGGTTGGGCTACCTACCACTACGGACGCTGGGCGCGTCTTCGGGATCAAGGCTGGGTCTGGGTGCCCGGTCGCAACGAAGATATGGAATGGGGTCCGGCTTGGGTTTCCTGGCGCACCGGCGACCAGTATGTCGGATGGGCGCCTTTGCCGCCCACGAACGAACCCATCTATCAAGGCCGTGCCATCACGGGCCAGGTGGATGTCGAGTTCGATATCGGCCCCGCTTACTACAACTTCGTCGATGTACGCTACATCGGTGAGCCTGTTCTGCGCGAGCGCATCTTCGCTCCATCGCAAAACATCACTTACATCAACCAGACGGTGAACGTGACCAACATCACTTATAACAACAGCACTGTTTACAATTACGGCCCCGACATCAATGTCATCAATCAGCGGGCCAGCCGGCCTATTCAGCGCCTGACCATTCAGCGCGACACGAATGTAGACTTCGCCGCCATGGCGAAATCCGGCGGACTCAAGACGAAGGTGCAGGGACAGTCGCTCGTGGTGGCGGCTCCCGCTCACATTACCAAGGCCTCGCGTGAAATGACGCCGCCCAATGTGAAAACGAAAGTGGCCAAAGCCAACATCGACCGGGGCTGGGCGGGCGTAGGCGATGCCAAGGCCCAGGAAGAATTCAAACAGAAGCTTCGCAAGCAAGACCGGAGCACTCTCTCGCAGGGCGCGAAGGCAGGAGCTCAGGTCGCCACTTCACCCGCCCCGGCGGCGTCTGCCGCGGTGGACGCGAATGCGCGTGGCGGGAAAGGCAACAAGCATGACAAGAACCGGCCCGGCGAACCCGTTCAGCAGAACGTGGGTGCCGCGGTGGGAACAAGCCCTGCCGCCGCCTCCACCGACGCGAACGCCGGAATGGAACGCGGTCGTGGCGGAAAGCATCGCAATCAGGCTGGGCAAAATGCAGCTGGTGCAGTCGGGGCCTCCCCGGCGGCCACTACGTCAGCTCCCGCAGGCGGATCTTCCCCCGAAGTGAGCGGTCAGGAGCGGGGCAAGCACAACGGACGTCGTGCTGAACAATTGCGTAATGCGCCTAACGGGGCGGAAGCTACCAGCCCGGCCGCCAGTGCTCAAGGCACGGAGCCCGCGGGCCAGGGTGGGGGCAAGCACAATCGCCGTAATCAGGTCGCACCCGGCACCGAAAGTCAGCCCCAGGTCCAACCCAATGCGGGCGCACCGGTTGATCAGAGCCGCGGGCAGGGGGAACGCCGGGCTCGCCACTTGGAACAGCAGGCTGCCACGCCGCCGACCAGCGCGGCTCCCTCGGACGTGCAGGGCCAAGGCGGCAGACATCACGATCAAGGTGTATCGGGTCAACCCGTTCCACCGAATGCAGGCGAAGCTCCCAAGGGGCTGGGGCAGCCTGAGGGTCACGGCAAGAAGGAGAAGGTCGAAGCCTCTCCCGTTCCGAGCCCGCAATAACGAAATTCACGAGTTCAACGAACGGCCCCGGCATTCCGGGGCCGTTCTGTGTACCGGTTGAACCGTCTGAGTACTCTTCTTGCACCCGGTGGTGGAACGGCCTCTCCGAGGACGTTGCTAAAAGTGGTAGTGCTGATTTCAGCGGCGCTCAAAATGGGCGGTCTGTGACCCCATGAAGTTTTAACATCGTGCTCGGAGCGCCCGATCCAACCTGGTGCATTCACGCTCAGGGTGGTGGAACGGCCTCTCCGAGGACGTTGCCAAAGGAAACGGCGAAGCCGCTGACCGTTACATCGCGCTCGCCACCTTCGCCAAGGCCACGAGCGTAGCACCCCGAGATCGCGATCTACGGTTCACCCGGCCTCTAGCAGCTCGGCGATCTGCACGGCATTCAAAGCCGCCCCTTTGAGCAGCTGATCGCCGGAGACCCAAAACGATAATCCATTCTCACAGGCACAATCGATGCGCAGGCGGCCGACTTCGCAATTGTCCTTGCCCGCCACCTGGAGCGGCATCGGGTAGCGATTGCGCCCGGGTTCGTCCACCAGTTCAAGGCCGGGCGCCTTGGCCAGAACCTCGCGAGCCTGCTCGAGCGACACAGGCCGCTCAAATTCGGCCGTTATCGCAATGGAATGGGCGCGGTAGACCGGCACGCGCACGCAGGTGACGGACGCGCGGAAGCCGGGCAGATGCATGATCTTGCGGCCCTCGCTTTGGAACTTTTCCTCTTCGCTCGTATAACCGCTCGAAGTAAAGGAGCCGACATGGGGCAACAGGTTGAATGCGATGGGGTGAGGGTAAACATGGGGAGCGACCGCTTCGTTGGCGGCGGCCGCGGCCGCCTGCGCCTTTAATTCCGCAATGGCGCGTGCGCCCGTGCCGGAGACCGCTTGGTAACTGGCCGCGATGACGCGGCGGACACCGAAGGCGCGATGCAAAGGATAAATGGCCATGAGCGCAACCGCGGCCGTGCAGTTCGGGTTGGCGATAATGCCGCGATGCGTCCGAACATCCTCGGCGTTGATCTCGGGGATAACGAGTGGCACATCTTCGCGCATGCGGAAGGCGGGCGAGTTATCAATGACCACGGCGCCTGCCTTTTGCGCCACCGGCACATACTCCCGCGAAATTTCCGAGCCGGCGCTGAAGAATGCGATCTCGATCCCATCGAAAGATTTTGCCGACAGGCTTTCCACTGTAACCGGCTGGTTTTTGAACATCACGGTTTTGCCGGCGGAACGGGCTGAGCTGATGGCGCGCAGACTGGCCACCGGAAAGTTTCGTCGCTCCAGGACCCCAAGCAGCTCGGCGCCGACCGCGCCGGTCGCGCCCACCAGCGCAATATGATAACCTTTCATCAGACCTTTCATTCTATCTGCGCTCTCCACCGGTGAAAAGCTCCCAAACCAAAGTCCAGATTTCCATTCGGGATCAAACTCTCCGTCTCATGCGGAATGGCAAGACCTTGCGCTCCTTTCCGGTGTCGAGCTCGCGCTTTGGCCTCGGCACGGAGGAGGGGAGTCATCAGACCCCGCTCGGGCGGTTTAAAGTGGGACAGAAAATCGGGCACGACCAGCCGAGCGGAACCATTTTCCGCAGCCGCATTCCGCTGCAGGCGGGGGATCCTCTGCCCGAAACAGAAGACTGGGTGACCAGTCGAATTTTATGGCTGGAAGGTCTCGAGGACCACAATGCTAACACGCGGGACCGCTACATTTATATCCACGGCACGAAGCACGAAGACCGGATTGGCCGGCCGGACAGCCACGGCTGTATCCGGATGCGAAATGCCGATGTTATCGAATTATTCCAGCTCGTGGATGAGGGCACATTCGTGGTGATTAGCGAATAAAATCGGGTTCGCCCCGACCAAGGAAAAAGTGGAGAAAAGCGTTGCGTCCTCCCTATTCCTTGCCTACAAAGCGACAGCAACTTGCTAGGAAAGGGGGCGATATAGATTGAAATTTTTGAAAGCGATTATGATGGTGGCAGTTTTGACCAGTGCATTGAGCCTGGGAGCGTGTTCACAACACAAGGAAGCGGCGTCGACCAGTACGACGGCGAGTTCCACGCACGGATACTCAAAGTAACGAAGGACCGAGTTGTCCCTTGTCGGGATAGCTTTAGCGAGGGCCAGGTCGTAATCGACCTGGCCTTTTCCGCATCGCCCCGGGATGGCCTTCCATTTGGCCAAGTTGTCATTAAGTTGCGTGGATGGAACTGAGCGGCCGGCCGTTATCTCTTGCCCAAATCGCAGCCGTCGCCATCGGCGAAGAAACGGTTGAAATAGCATCCTCCGTCCATGGCCGCGTGCACGCTTCACGGCAGGTCGTCGATCATATCGTGGAGCGAGGGGACGTGGTTTATGGGGTGAACACCGGGTTTGGCAAACTTTCCGACGTCCGCGTGGTCCCGGCAGAGTTGCTCGATTTGCAATTGAACCTGGTGCGCAGTCACGCCTGCGGGATTGGCTCGCCCCTTTCCGTAGCGGAGGTGCGGGCCATCATGCTGCTCCGCGCCAATGTGCTGGCTCTCGGCTTCAGCGGAATCCGCATGGAGATCATTGAGATGCTGATCGCGATGCTGAATCGCGGCGTCCACCCGGTCATTCCGGAAAAGGGATCGGTCGGCGCCAGCGGAGATCTCGCGCCGCTCGCTCATCTTTCGCTCTCCCTGATCGGCGAAGGGGAATCATTTTTTCGGGGCGAGCGCCTGGACGGCTCGGAAGCATTGCGGCGGGCCGGTCTGAGCCCCGCTCAGCTCCAGGCCAAGGAAGGGCTCGCTCTGCTCAACGGCACGCAAGCCATGCATGCCGTCGGCGGGCTGGCCCTCTTCCGGGCCACTCGTCTAACAAGTGTAGCCGACGTGGCCGGCGCCATGAGCCTGGAAGCGCTCATGGGCACCCCCGCCGCTTTTGACCTGCGCGTGCACGACGCGCGCCCGCACGCGGGCCAGAAGCGCTCCGCCGCCCATATGCTCTTTCTGCTCAGGGGCAGCGAGATTAGGGAATCGCATTTGCGCGATGACCCGCGCATCCAGGATGCCTACAGCCTGCGTTGCATTCCGCAGGTGCACGGCGCTGTCCGCGGCGCGCTGGGTCATTGCGAAGAGGTTCTGTTGATCGAGTCGGCCTCGGCCACGGACAATCCGCTGGTCTTCGAAACGGGGGATGTCATCTCCGGCGGCAATTTCCACGGGGCTCCGCTCGCCATTGCCTTCGATTACGCCGCCATTGCCCTGACGGATTTGATGGGCATCAGTGAGCGGCGCACGGATCGCATGCTGAATCCGGACAAGAACGATGGGTTGCCCGCCTTCCTGGCGCGGCGCCCGGGAGTGCAATCGGGTTACATGATCGCGCACGTGGCAGCCGCCGCGCTTTTGAATGAGGCGCGCGTGCTTTCTCATCCGGCCAGCGTGGATAACATCACGACCTCCGGCGGGAAAGAAGATCATGTCTCGATGGGGATGACCGCAGCCCTGAAGCTGCGCGCGATCGTGGAGACGGCCGAGCATTTAATCGCCATCGAGCTGCTCACGTCGGCCGAAGGATTGGAGCATCGGCACCCCTTGCTCGCCGGAGCGGGGGTCGAGCGAGCTTTCAGCGCCGTTCGGGAGATCGCCGGACCTCTCCTGCAGGATCGCTCTCTTTCGAACGATATTGCGCGGGTGGCGGCGGCGGTGCGCGCCGGTGATTTTGACAGCGGCTTTGAATCGACGTGAGTGGAAAGCGAAATATTCGGGCGCCGCATGGCACGGCCATGACCTGCAAAGGCTGGCACCAGGAGGCCGCCCTGCGGATGCTGATGAACAACCTCGACCCGGAGGTGGCCGAGGATCCCGATCGCCTCGTCGTTTATGGCGGCACGGGCCGCGCCGCGCGGAGCTGGGATGCATTCGACGCCATCGTGCGATCGCTGCGCGAACTGGAGAATAATGAGACCCTGCTCATCCAGTCTGGGAAGCCGGTCGGAATATTTCGAACACACGAGGAAGCGCCCCGCGTGTTGATCGCGAATTCGAACCTGGTCGGACAATGGTCGAATTACTCCGAGTTCAACCGGCTGGAGCGGCTCGGCCTTACCATGTACGGGCAAATGACGGCCGGCTCGTGGATCTACATTGGCAGCCAGGGCATCGTGCAGGGGACGTTCGAAACATTCGCGGCGGCCGGGCGCAAACATTTTGGAGGATCGCTCGCGGGCAAGCTGGTGGTGAGCGGAGGCCTTGGTGGCATGGGCGGCGCGCAACCGCTCGCGGCCACCATGAATGACGCCATTTTTATGGGGATCGATGTGGATGCCGCGCGCATCGAGAAGCGATTAAAGAGCGGGTATTGCGATAAGATTGCCTGGTCGCTCGATGAGGCGCTGCAGTTTGTGGCAGAGGCGCGCCAGGCCAGCCAAGCCGTGTCGGTCGGGCTGGTCGGGAATTGCGCGGACATTTTGCCGGAACTGTTGCGGCGCAACGTCATTCCAGATGTGCTGACGGATCAGACGAGCGCGCACGACGCGCTCAATGGTTACGTGCCCCATGGTCTCAGCTTGCCGGAGGCCCTCTCGCTGCGGGGAAGTAACCCGGACCAATATGTGAAGCGTTCCATGCAATCCATGGGAGTCCATGTGCAGGCCATGCTCGATTTGCAAAAGAAGGGCGCCATCACGTTTGATTATGGCAATAACATTCGGGCGCAGGCTCAGAAAAGCGGCGTGTCGGATGCCTTTGTCATTCCCGGCTTCGTTCCGGAATACATTCGCCCTCTCTTCTGCGAAGGTTGCGGACCGTTTCGCTGGGTGGCGTTGAGCGGAGATCCCGCCGACATCGCGCGCACGGATCGTCTCGCGCTCGAGTTGTTTCCGGAGAACGAAACGCTGGCTCGCTGGATGAAGCTGGCGCAGGAACGGATTCATTA
Source organism: Chthoniobacterales bacterium (assembly GCA_038203615.1). Classification (GTDB taxonomy): domain Bacteria; phylum Verrucomicrobiota; class Verrucomicrobiia; order Chthoniobacterales; family UBA10450; genus JBBRDU01. The sequence goes on along the minus strand of JBBRDU010000016.1, from coordinate 6,644 downwards.
CCAGGGACTGCCGGCCCGGATCTGCTGGTTGCGTTACGGCGAGCGGACGGAGTTCGGCGTGGCCATCAACGAACTCGTCAGGCGCGGCGAAATCAAGGCGCCCATCGTGATCGGGCGCGATCATCTCGATTCCGGCTCAGTCGCGTCGCCTCACCGGGAGACCGAGGGAATGATCGATGGAAGCGACGCCATTGCGGACTGGCCGCTCCTGAATGCATTGGTCAATACGGCGGCGGGCGCGTCCTGGGTCTCGATCCATAACGGCGGCGGCGTCGGCATCGGTTACTCGCAACATGCCGGGATGGTGGTGGTGGCCGATGGAACGGACAGCGCGAAGCGCCGGCTGGAACGCGTCCTAACGAGTGATCCGGGGATGGGCGTGCTGCGTCATGCCGACGCCGGATATTCCCGGGCCATCAATTTTGCGAAAGAGCAGGGCGTAAAAATTCCGATGGAGCCGCGGGTCCGGGATTGACCTTTGATCGGGAACAGCGGCACGGCGAAGGTATCGGAGCGCTTGCTCCCCAACACGTTGTCGTAAAGGGACGTTCGTGGCCTTCATGACTGAAGTCGACAAGCTCGCGCTGGATTTGTCGGAGGGTCAGAGAGCTGTGCTCGCCGTGCATCTGCTTGGATCCCTTCCGTCCGTTCTTCACGATGAGGATGAAGGGATCGCCGAGGCTCTCCGGCGGGACGCGGAGCTTGATGCAAATCCGTCGTCCCCTATTTCACTCGAGCAGCTCGACCGACCGATCGAGCGCCGCCGCTGAAGCTGAGGGGGCTTGTCCCGTTATCGGTTCCCGTGGCTGAGCACGTGCCGATCAAAGCAGTTCCGCGAATTGTTCTTTCGTCAATCCAGCCTCACGAATTAGAGCGCGAAGCGTTCCTTTCGCTAATTCGCGGTGATTAGGAATGGTAAGTCGGCGTCCCGACGGATGGCGGACAACGATGTGGCTACCGGTTTGGTGATCGAATGCGTAGCCGGTTGCGGCGAACGCTTTAACTGCATCCGCGCCCGAGCAAACAGGAAGACGACTCACACCGAAACTTCGACAATGGCTTCGGTAATCGGGCCGGGGATGGGTTCGCCGTGTTTTTTCAAGCTTTCGAGATAGCCTTGGACGGCGTCGCGAATATTGGCCATCGCTTCGTCATAAGTTTTTCCTTGCGAGACGCAGCCAGGCAAAGCCGGACATTGCACGACGAAGACACCATCCTCGTCGGATTCAATGGTGACTCGAAACTTCATCACGTAACTCTAATGACTGGGAGATTATTCGCAACATACGGCACAAGCTACGGTTATCTTTGGTTACCCACAGCTGATATGCTAGTAATCGGGGCGAACACTATGCAAAAGCTGATTGAATGCGTGCCCAATTTCTCGGAGGGCCGCGACCTGGAGATCATTCGGCAAATCACCGCGGCCATGGAAGCGGTGGAGGGGGTCTCTCTTCTCGATGTCGACCCGGGCGCCAGCACCAATCGCACGGTGGTCACGCTGGTGGGCGCGCCGGCCGCGGTCGTGGAAGCCGCCTTTCGCGGCATCCAAAAAGCGGCGGAACTCATCGACATGCGCAAGCATAAAGGAGCCCATCCCCGCATGGGTGCGACCGATGTGTGTCCATTTATTCCGGTCAGCAACGTGAGCTGGGACGAAGCCATCGCCTGTGCTCATCAGTTAGGCCAGCGCGTTGGCCAGGAATTAAAAATTCCTGTTTATCTTTATGAGAAGGCCGCCAAAAACGCGGCCCGCTCGAATCTTGCCATTATCCGCGCCGGAGAGTACGAAGGTTTTCCCGACAAAATAAAGGAAGCCGCCTGGCAGCCAGATTACGGCCCGGCCGCGTTTTCGGCGAAGTCGGGCGCGACGGCCATTGGGGCTCGCGAATTTTTAGTGGCCTACAACGTGAACCTGAACACGAAAGCCGTGCGCCGCGCCACGTCCGTGGCTTTTGACGTGAGAGAAAACGGCCGGACTAGGACGGAGGATGGCATGCCTTCCGGGAAACCGGTGCTCGATGCAAAAGGCGAGCCCATTCGTATTCCCGGGCTGCTCAAACATGTCAAAGCCATCGGCTGGTATGTGGAGGAATACGGAATTGCCCAGGTTTCCATGAACCTGACGAACATCGAGGCGACGCCCTTGCATGCGGCCTTTGAAGCCTGTCGGGAAGCGGCCGACCAGAGAGGTCTGCGCGTGACCGGGTCAGAGATTGTGGGCATGCTTCCGAAAAAATGCCTGATCGAGGCCGGGAAATATTTTCTGAAGAAACAGCGATGGTCGGAAGGCGCCTCCGAGGAAGACCTGATTGACATCGCGATCCGCTCCATGGGATTGAGTGAGTTGAAGCCTTTTGATCCCAAAGAAAAAATTATCGAATTCAAGATGGAATCCGACTCTAACAAATCGCTGTTAAAAATGAACCTGCGCCAGTTCTGCAATGAAACTCTGAGCGATTCCCCGGCGCCGGGGGGTGGTTCCGTCGCCGCTCTGATGGGCGCGCTGGGCGTTTCCCTGGGCGGGATGGTGGCCAATCTTTCCGCCGGGAAACGTGGTTGGGACGATCAGGTCGGCTATTTCAGTGATTGGGCCGTTAAAGCGCAGCAACTGAAAGATGAAATGCTCTTTCTCGTGGACGAAGACACCGCTGCGTTTAACAAGGTGATGGCGGCATTTGGCTTGCCCAAGGAGTCCGCGGAAGAAAAGGCCGCGCGCGTCGCAGCCATCCAGTCGGCCAACCAGTGCGCCGCGGAGATTCCGCTCCGCGTCATGGAAACCGCCACCAAGGGTTACCAGCTTCTCGCCCAAATGGCGGAGAAGGGGAATCCGGCGTCGATCTCCGACGTCGGGGTGGGCCTGCTCGCCTTGCGCGCTTGTATCGACGGAGCGGCCCTGAACGTGCGAATCAATCTAGCCGGCCTCAAGGATGAGGCGGTGAAGTCTGCGCTTCAGAAACAAGTCCAGGAAATCCGGGCCGAATCCGAATCGCGGTTCAAAGGAATCAATCAGATTGTCGAAAGTAAAATGGGTTAAGACGGCGTCTAAAAGGTCGGAAGATAGGCTTCCAGCTTGTCTCGGTGGGTGGGCTTCCAGCCTGCCCCTTCCCGTGCGACAGGCAAGGATGCCTGTCCGCCATGGCATCGCCGCTTTTTTTAGACGCCCTTCTAAGAGAAAAACTTTTTTGTCCATCAGTGGTGTCGCTTAAAATCTTATTGAAAGACTCTGTAAAGACCGTAAAGTGTCTGTAATATGACGACACTCACGATTACCAAGGCGAGGCAGAAACTTGGTTTTTGGCTGCGAAAAGCCAGCCAAGGCGAAGATATCGGGATCATCGACGGCGACACCATCATCGCCTTGAGGCCCGTAAAGATCGAGTCCGCTGACTACGCCATCCGTGAATACGGCGTCACCGAAGCGGAATTGGACCGCTTTGTGAAAGGCAGCAATACGGAAATCGAACGCGAGCGCAAAGCGGGCAAGCGCAAGACCTATAAAGGGAATCTGAATGCCCAGCTTGGAGATTAACTTCACCACCCGTTTTTTGCGGGCGGCGAAGAAACTCTCCAAGAGCGACCTTGCGAAAGTGCAGGATACCATCGATGCCACCGCCGCCGCGTGGGGTCACCCCCATGCCCATGCCGGCGTGGGAATTCGAAGGCTCAGAGCCAACGCCTTCGAATGCCGCGCCGGTTTGCAATTGCGCCTCATCTTTTTTGCCAAAGCCGGCAGCCTCACATTCCACGCCCTCGGGCATCACGACGAGATCCAGAATTTGCTCAAATCGCTTTAGCGGTGGTCAGGCTAACCTTTTTTTGCGATCATCGATATCGTGGGGTTGTGACCTAACGTGAACATCAGTTAGTGTTTTACTTTCGTCTTCTCAGCAGGAAAGAATGGAGGCCGTCGAGAAAGATCGAGATTCACAGACTGACCCTGGTTCTCCTAGCCTGAAAGATGCAGCAGTGAAGTCCGATCTTCTGAAAAGAGTCCAGGAAATCCGGGCTGAAGCCGAAGTACGGTTCAAAGGAATCAATCAGATTGTCGAAAGTAAAATGGGCTAACAGGAGGCTGACTTACTTTCCGCCTCTCGTTACCGAGAAAGCGGCGACGAAGCTCCGGGCTTCTTCACCGCGCCGAAGAACGTCTGCATCGTAAAGTAGAACTGCATGGAAGAGCCAGTGGTCGATTACTCGATGCTGGAGTTTCTCGAAGCGTTTAATCACGCCGGCACACAAACCGATGACAAGGAGACCGGAAGAGAGTTCATGACACGTTGGTTCGCCATGCGTTATCCTGACCCAGATGGGCGCCAGCGAAAGTTCGATATTCTTATCGCGCTGTTAGAGTATCTTGCCGAGCACCGCAACGAATTCGATGCAGCGCAACTCAACGTCAGCGGTTCAGGAGATAGTGGTGACCTCGCACACGGTGCACTCGTGCGTCTGCTGCTCGGACACTTCCGGCAGACCCTCGTTCCTCCGCGGCCCGAGCAGGTCATTAAGCGAGCCACGGAGATAATCGCAAAGGACCGCGCGTGAGAAAGCCGAGATCGAAATCCATCCGCTTTGAGACCTTCAAGAGAGATTCGTTCACGTGCCAGTATCGTGGCCGCAAAGCACCCGATGTCCTCCTGAACGTAGATCACATCGAACCGGTCGCCGGGGGCGGCACTAATGACCTTCTAAACTTAATTACGGCGTGGAGAGACTGCAATAGCGGCAAGTCTAAGAGGCGATTTTCCGATACCACCGTGATTGATAAGCAGCGCGCCCAACTCGAGGAGTTGCAGGAGCGCCGCGAACAGATCGACATGATGTTCCAGTGGCAGAAGGGTCTTCGGGAGCTTCAAGCCGAAGTCGTGAAGCGCCTCCACGACTTTTGGATCGACCATGTCCCAGGTTTTACACTCAATGAGCACGGTATCCGCGGTCTCAAGAAGCTTCACAAGACCTATTCGGTGGATCAGATCCTCTCAGCCATTCGGATCGCCGCTGACCAATACTTAGATTTCCAAGATGGTGCACCAACTAAAGAGTCCGTTGAGATCGCCTGGAAGAAAGTCGGAGGAATTTGCCGCATGGCGCGGTTGGATTGTGAAGACCCTAATCTACGACGGCTGTATTACGTCCGCGGCATTCTCCGACATCACTTCTCGTACTGTAATGACGGTCAAGCCATGACACTCCTTCGAAAGGCGCATGATCTCAATGCGAGCATGACTAGTTTGGAGGACCTCGCGAAGAGCGCTAACAATTGGACAGTGTGGGGGGAAGGGATGGAGAGCTACATCGCAGAACACGACGTAATTAAGACAGATGATGCGGCCAGCCAAACAGACGCATAGCCAACGCCAAAATCCTACAAAATTGAAAACGCTAGCCATCCTCAACGCTGCGCATTTGGTCACGCTCTCGGGTCCGGCGCGTCCGCGTGTTGGTCCGGAGATGGCCCAGCTCTCTATCATTGAGCGGGGCGGGATGCTGGTTAGGGACGGCGCGATTGTCGCCACGGCCCCTTCGGACGTAATCGAGAAGCAGATATCGCGTGATGCGGAAGTCGTTGATGCGGCTGGTCGCGTGGTTTTGCCCGGGTTTGTCGATGCGCATGCGCATCCGGTTTTTGCCGGGAATCGGGTGGACGAGTTTGAGATGCGGGCGCAAGGCGCCACCTACGAGGAGATCGCGAAGCAGGGAGGCGGGATTCGTTCGACCGTCCGAAAAACCCGCGCGGCCAGCGAGGAGCAACTGCTCGACGAGGCGCTGCGCCACGCGCATTGGTTCCTGCAAGGCGGCACCACCACGGTCGAAGCGAAATCGGGCTACGGACTTTCGCTGGAGGCCGAGTTGAAAATCCTTCGCGTCATTCGCGCGTTGAATGGGAAATCGCCTATCGAATTCGTGCCCACGTTTCTCGGGGCGCACGCCGTGCCCGACGAATATCGCGACGATCCAGCGGCCTACGCGGATCTGGTTATGAATGAAATGCTGCCGCGCGTGGCGGCGGAACACCTGGCTGAGTACTGCGATATCTTTTGCGAGCGCGGATACTTCGAGATTGCCACGGCGCGCAAAATTCTGAGCGAAGCGAAACGAGCCGGTCTCGGCCTCCGCATGCATGTCGATCAACTTTCGAATTCAGGCGGCGCGGCGCTGGCGGCCGAGCTGAAGGCCGCGACCGCGGATCACCTCGAGAAAACGGACGAGCAGGGGATTGCCGCTTTGAAAACGGCCGGGGTGCAGCCCGTTCTGCTTCCGGGTTCGGTTTATGCCCTTGGATTGACTTCCTACCCGCGCGCCCGGGAAATGATTGAGGCCGGGCTGGCCGTGGTCGTGGCGACCGATTTCAATCCGGGCTCTTCCCCGACGCCTTCCATGGCCATGGTGCTTTCATTGGCGTGCACCCAAATGAAAATGTCGCCGGCCGAAGCCGTCACCGCTGCGACCATGAACGCCGCTTGCAGCCTCAATCGCGGCGACAAAATCGGGTCGCTCGAAGTGGGCAAGACCGCGAACTTCGCCGTGTTCGATTGCGAGGATTATCGCGAACTGGCCTACTGGTTTGGAATGCCGCAGACCCACGCCGTCTACGTCCGTGGAGAGTGTGTCTACCAAGCGCCGTTATCTCCTTGTTCTCCCAA
>JBBRDU010000015.1:0-49454 GCA_038203615.1 Chthoniobacterales bacterium | reverse complement strand
CATCTAACGAGAAGTGGACAGGATTATCCCGCCTTTAATTACGGGATTTTCCCGTATAATCCGCTTGCATTCCTGGGGAGGTATCGGAAAAATGCCGGACATGTCCCACATTTTACCGGTCGCCACGGGGCCTGGCAACCCTAAACTCCTCGATCAGGTTCGGGACGTCATTCGGCGCAAACATTTCAGTCTGCGCACGGAACGAACCTATTCGGACTGGATTAAACGTTTCATTCTTTTCCATGGCAAGCGCCACCCCCGTGACATGGCGGAAACGGAAGTGACCGCGTTTCTTACCCACCTGGCGCGCGACGGGAATGTGGCTGCCTCCACGCAAAACCAGGCGCTCAGCGCGTTGCTCTTTCTTTATAAAGAAGTCCTGAAGGTGGAGATCGGCTGGCTCGATTCGGTGGAACGGGCCAAGAAACCGACCCGGCTCCCGGTGGTGCTGACACGCGACGAGGTGCATACAATCTTTGCGCATTTGCACGGAACGCACCGCCTCATGGCGGGACTGCTTTATGGCAGCGGGCTGCGATTAATGGAATGTGTCCGGTTACGGGTGAAGGACATCGATTTCGGTTATCTGCGCATCACGGTGCGAGATGGTAAGGGGGGCAAGGATCGCATCACGATGTTGCCAGTGAATCTCGCGGAAACGCTACAACGCCACCTCGGCAAGGCGAAGGCGCAGCACGAAGAGGACTTGGAGGCGGGTTTCGGGGGCGTGTATCTGCCGACCGCGATGGAGCGTAAGTCTCCCCACGCCCAGAAGGATTGGATGTGGCAGTATGCATTTCCGTCCGCGCGAATCTCGGTGGATCCGCGATCCGGGGAGAAGCGGCGTCATCACATGGACGAAAGCCTGCTGCAAGTGGCAGTGCGCCGGGCGGTGGTGGCATCGGAAGTGGATAAGCCGGCGAGTTGTCACACCTTACGACATTCGTTCGCGACGCATTTGCTGGAGAACGGGTATGATATTCGGACGGTGCAGGAGCTACTCGGCCATAAGGATGTGTCGACCACGATGATCTACACGCATGTGCTGAACCGGCCGGGGATTGGGGTGCGCAGTCCAATGGATTGATCGGGGTGCGTTCGGTTATCGGGTGGATCAATTTCAGATTTCAGATTTGAAAGACGAAGAGGCGCAATCGGCTGGACGCCGATCGGAGCACGCTGGAAGCGTGCGGTCCCCGGGGGGCGTTTCGGCGGTCGTCTGATTCGTCGGCTCCACGGAGTGTCGCCCCATCGGCGTTAGCATCGCGCTTCGCCACGGCGAACCTTCGGTCGGAGCTCGCGATCCACCTGTCTGACGTCTGACGCCCGACGTCTGTCCCGTGTCCGACGAGCAGGATCACGAAAGCGAAATAGTGAGAGATGTCTCCCGGGGCTCGACATGACAGGGAGGGGAGCGATCGGCTGGAAGCCGATCGGAGCACGCTAGAAGCGTGCGATCCCCGGGGGCGTTTCGTCGGCTCCACGGAGCGTCGCCCCACCGGGCTGGGTGTTTCGGCGAGTCGCCGAAACGGGCACGCGAGTCGCGTGCGCTCCCCGGAGAAGACGTTTGCTCCGCCTCAGAGGGCGGAGAGACGGGCGGCTACTTCTTCGGCGTTAGTGCGGCTGTTGAAGGCGGAGATGCGGAAGTAGCCTTCGCCTCGCGACCCGAAGCCGCTCCCGGGCGTGATGACGACGTTGAGCTCGCGTAACATGCGATCGAACATTTCCCAACTGGTAAGGTCGTTAGGGGTTTTGACCCAGATGTAAGGCGCGTTGATTCCGCCGAAGACGTGCAGCCCGGCGGCGGTGGCGGCTTCGCGCAGGATGGCGGCGTTGCCCAGGTAATGTTTGATGAGTGCCGCGACCTGTTCGCGCCCGGCCGGAGTGTAAAGGGCTTCGGCGCCGCGTTGCACGGGATAGCTGACGCTGTTGGATTTGGTGCTCCAACGCCGATTCCACAAAGCGTGGAGCGGGAGACGGCGGCCGTCGCTCGTCTGGGCGAGAAGCGATTTCGGCATGACGGTGAAACCGCAACGAACCCCGGTGAATCCGCCGGTCTTGGAAAAGCTGCGAAACTCGATGGCGCACTCGCGGGCGCCGTCGATCTCATAGATGGAATGCGGGATGCCGGGCTCGGTAATGTAACCTTCGTAAGCGGCGTCGAAGAGGAGAATGGCATCGTGCTCGCGCGCATAAGCGACCCAGGCGGCGAGTTGGTCGCGAGTGGCGACGGCGCCGGTGGGGTTGTTGGGGAAACAGAGATAGACGAGGTCGACGTGTTCGCTCGGAGGTGCGGGCACGAAGTTGTTAGCGGCGGTGCAAGGCAGATAGGTGATGCCTTCGTAATGGCCATGCTCGTCGAGCGGGCCGGTGTGCCCAGCCATGACATTGGTGTCGACGTAAACGGGATAGACGGGGTCGGTGATGGCGATCTTGTTCTGGTGCCCCAGGATATCGAGGATGTGGCCGCAATCGCACTTGGAGCCGTCGGACACGAAAATTTCGTCGTCGCTGATCTGGAGGTTGCGATCGCGGAAATCGTGCTGGGCGATGGTGGACCGGAGGAATTCGTAGCCTTGCTCGGGCCCGTAGCCGCGGAAGGTTTCACGTTTGCCGAGTTCGTCGATGGCGCGATGCATGGCGTCGCGCGCAGCCTGGGGGAGCGGCTCGGTGACGTCGCCGATGCCGCACCGGATGAGCTTAGGGGCGGCGTCGGGGTGCGCCTCCAGGAATTCGCGGACGCGACGGGCGATCTCGGGGAAGAGGTAGCCGGCCTGGAGTTTGAGGTAGTGATCGTTGAGGTAGGCCATGACGGGACTAAGGAGAAAACTGAAAAGCTGACAACTGAAAAGCTGAAAGGAGGAGGAGGAGAATTAACCGCGGATTACGCGGATGCGCACGGATTTTTTGAAAAGCTGAAAAGGTGAAACTGGAAGACAATTAGAAAGTAGGAATATTGGAATTGCGAATTGCGAATTGCGGAATTGAAGAGCGGGGGCTTCGCCTGCGGAGTGGACGCCGAAGCGCGGCGTCCTACCTTTCTGACGTCTGACCGCTGATTCGTCGGCTCCCGCCGCGGCGGGTGAACTGTAGAGTCTCGCCCCACCGAGCATCAAGATTTCGGCGGGTCGCCGAAAGGGGCACGCGAGTCGCGTGCGCTCCCCGGAGGAGAGGCCGCCTCGCCACCTTCGCCAAGGCTTCTCCGAAAGTCTTCGCGAGCGGGCGGCGCGCCCAGGGAGATGCGTCCCTACATGAAGAGGGCTCAGTAATTCTTGGCTACTTCGGGCCAGTTGACGACGTTCCACCAGGCTTTGAGGTAGTCGGGGCGGCGGTTTTGGTAATTGAGGTAATAGGCGTGTTCCCAGACGTCGACGCCGAGGATGGGCTGGTGGCCGTCCATGAGCGGACTGTCCTGGTTAGGCGTAGAGATGATTTCTAATTTTCCGCTCTTGTTTTTGATGAGCCAGGCCCAACCGCTGCCGAATCGGCCGGTGCCGGCCGCTGCGAACTTCTCTTTGAACGCGTCGAAGCTGCCAAAGGCGGCGTTGATGTCATCACCGAGTTTGCCGGAGGGCGCGCCCCCCGCGTTGGGGCCCATGATTTTCCAGAAGAAAGAATGGTTGGCGTGACCGCCGCCGTTGTTGCGCACGACGGTGCGAATGTCTTCGGGAACGGCGCTCAGATTTTTGATGAGATCTTCGACCGATTTGTTTTCGAGATCGGACTTGCCTTCGAGGGCGTTGTTTACGTTGGTGATGTAGGTTTGATGATGCTTGGTGTGATGGATTTCCATGGTGCGCGCATCGATGTGCGGCTCGAGGGCATCATAGGAGTAAGGAAGTTTTGGAAGTTCGTAGGCCATGAGACAAGGTAAACCCAGATTTCAAATTTCAAATTGCAGATTTTTGATTGGAGGGAAGAGGAGAATTGACCACGGTTTACGGATTGCGGAATGGGGAGAAGAGTTTAACCACGGATTACACGGATGGGCACGGATGGGGAGGAAAGTAGGATTTAGGAAGTAGAAATTATCTGAATTCCAAATTGCGGATTGCAGAATTGAAGAGGAGGAAAATTAACCGCGGATTACGCGGATGGGCGCGGATGGGGAAACCGGAAAATCTGACAACTGAAAAGCTGAAATGGGGATGGCGGTGAAACAGGGAGAGAAGTCTCCCGCCGCGGCGGGTAAACTGTGCGGCGTCCCTACCTCAAATTCGTCGGCTCCAAAGATTGTCGCCCCACCAGGTGTTAGCGGCGCCCCGCCAAGGAGGCGCCCTACCTGGCGGAATAGTGGTGGAAGGAGCGGTGGTGTTTCAGGCCGGTGCGGTAGTTGGCGTAGGTGGCGAGAGCGAGAAGCGGGAAGTTTTGACGGTACATATCGTACTTGAGATAGAAGACTTTGGGGAAACCGGTCCCGGTGATTTGGGGTTCGTCCCAGGAGCCGTCGTCTTTTTGGGAGCTGAGCAGGTAACGGAGCCCGCGATGGATGCTGGGGCGATCGAGATCGCCAATGGCGCAGATACCCATGAGGGCCCAGGCGGTTTGGGAGGCAGTGCTATCGCCGATGCCTTTGACGGCCGGGTTATCGTAGGTGGCGCAGGTTTCGCCCCAACCGCCATCGGAGTTTTGGCAACTCTCCAGCCAATCGCGCCCGCGCAAAATCCAATCCTGGGTCATGTCCCGCCCGATGGCGGCGAGGCCGCGCAAGACCTGCCAGGTGCCGTAGATATAATTGACGCCCCACCGTCCGTACCAGGAGCCGTCGTCGTCCTGGGTGTCGATGAGATATTGGATGGCGTCTTTCACACAGGGCGCGCCGCCGTTGAAATGGATGTAACCGAGAAGCTCGAGGGTGCGCGCGGTCAGATCGCTGCAGGTGGGATCGAGGATGGCGTTGTGATCGGCAAAGGGCATGTCTTCGAGCCAGCTCCGGGTCACTTCCTTGTCGAAGGCGGCCCAACCGCCATCGCGACATTGGAAACTGAGTTGCCAGGCGACGGCACGCCGGAAGACGGTATCGAGCGCGGCCTGATCGTTAGGCTGGACCAGACGCAGAGCCATGAGGACCATGGCGGTGTCGTCGGTATCGGGATAATAGACGTTGTTATACTCAAAGGCCCAGCCGCTCGCTTCGGGATGCGAATTGTTGGCCGCCCAATCGCCGCGCATCCGCACTTCCTTGCTGATCAACCAATTGGCCGCGCGCGTGAGAGCGGGATGATCGGCAGGCAACCCGGATTCGCCGAGCGCGATGATATTAATGGCGGTATCCCAGACGGGCGAGAGACAGGGTTGAATGCGGAAATCTTCCGGGTCATCCACGAAGAGGCCGGCAAAATCCTGGGCGGCCTTAGTGTAGATGGGGCCGGTCTTGGGATAACCGAGGGCGCGCAGGGCGATGAGACAGTTGAGCATGGCGGGGAAGACGGTGGCGAGGCCATCGCTCCCCTCCCCGATGCGCTCGAGCATCCAGCGCTCGGCTTCTTCGAGGGCGCGCTGGCGCATGGGCCGGAACCGGAGCGGGTGCAGAATTTTGAGAAACTCGTCGACGCGCAGGAAGAAATTTCGCCAGGTGAAGAAACGTTCGTCGCGCGGCAAGGTGAAATCCTTGTGCTCGGTGCCGAGCGGATAGAGCTCGTGCAATTGTTTGTCGCCGGGCAGGACGCGGGTCGGTTTGAAATGATTGATGATGGCGAGCGGGACGAGCATGGCCCGGCTCCAGGACGACATTTTGTAGATGTGGAACGGCGCCAAGGTGGGGAGCAGCACCATCTCAACGGGAATAGTGGGCAGATATTTCCAGGGAAACTGTCCGAGCAAGGCGAGGTAAAGCTTGCTAAAGGTGTTCATGCGCGGGATGCCACCGAGACGCATGATGGTGGCGCGCGCTTCGCACATGAAAGGCGCTTCGGGCGAGCAACCGGCGAGCTTGAGAGCGAAGTAGGCTTTGACGGAGGCGTTGATCTCGCTGGGTCCATCGTAATAGATGTTCCAGCCGCCATCGGGCAGTTGACGTTTCAGGATGTGACGGACGCAACGTTGCTGGAGTTGGTTATCCACCTCCCCTGTCCAATGCATGAAGAGAACGAAATCGGAGCAGAGGGTGCTATCGACGAGGAGCTCGCCACACCAATGACCATCGGGATGCTGCTGGCGAAGCAGATTTTCCTGCGCCTTGCCGATGGCGTTCTGAATCTGGGCGTCAGCCGGCGTGAAGGAATCGGGCACGTCCGATCTTGCGCTCGGTAATGCGATTACGTCAGAAGAACGATGCATCGTTAAACGTGATAACTGCCGCCGAGCGGCCTGGCCATACTAGGAAGCCTGGGCGGCTGCTTCAGCCTGCTTGCCGGTGAGGTGGCCGTTGCCGGAAGTGACCCCGTTATAGACAGCGATTTCGCTGCCGCACCCGGTGGGCTGAGGCTTGGCGCCAAAGTTGAACTTGATGGTTTTCCAGGTATCGCCGGGCTGAGCCTGAAGGCCGAGGCTGGCGGTGGGCTCGTAGCCGCAGTGGACCATGCAATTTTCGCAACGGCTGTCGCGGGCCACGCCATCGACCACGCCGTATTTGTCCCATTGCACTTTCTCCAGCATCTCGGCGTAGCTGGAATAATGGGCGTCCGTCATGAGGTAGCAGGGGCCTTTCCAACCACGGATGTTTCGGGTGGGAATGGCCCAGGCGGAGCAGGTGAGATCGCGTTTGCCGGCGAGGAATTCGAAATAAACGGGCGTGCCAAAGAGCGTGTAGCGCTGCATCCATTCCTCGATCTTCTGGAATTTCTGCACGGTCATGGCGCGGGTGAGAAAGAAATTTTCCGGCTGCAAGTTGAGCCGGCTGATCATGTCTTTCTTGGCGGCGTCGTATTCGTAACCGGGCGAAATGGTATGGCCATCGACGCCCAGATCGGAGAGGTAATCGAACATCTGCTCGACCTCCTGCATGTCGGTCTCTTTATAGATGGTGGTGTTGGTGGCGACCTGGTAGCCGAGAATCTTGGCCATCTTGATGGCGAGGATGCACTCCTTGAAGACGCCTTCGCGCTCGACGATGAGATCGTGGGTGCGCTCGAGGCCGTCGAGGTGAACGTTCCAATACATCCAGGAAGAAGGGCCGATGACGGGTTTGGCCGGATCTTTCGGGCCTTTCCGGATTTCGGCGGCGTCCTTGTCGGTGATCAATCCGTCGCGGAGAAGTTCGGTGATTTTTCCTTCGACGAAAGTGGCCCGGCTGGCCAGCTGGGTGGCGAGCCATTCGCGCATCTTTTTGCGCATGAACATGGCGTTGGTGCAGATGTAAACGATGCGGGCCTGGTCGAGCAGGCCGGCGACGAGGGCCTCGATTTGCGGGTAAATGAGAGGTTCGCCGCCGCAGATGGAGACCATGGGGGCCCGGCATTCCTCAGCCGCCCCGAGGCAATCCTCCAGGCTCATGATGTCCTTGAGCGAGGTGGAATATTCCCGGATCCGGCCGCACCCGGTGCAGGTGAGGTTACAGGTATGCAAAGGCTCGAGCTGCAGGACGGTGGCGAAGCGTTTGGTGCCGCGGATCTTGTGTCTGATGATGTAAGCAGCGATCTTGGTGGTGAGAGCGAGGGGAAATCTCATGGGAGCGAGGATATTAACAAAGGGGGCTCCCCTGTCAATAGAGGGGGGCCACCGGGCGCGGCCTTACGTTCTTGTGGGAGGAAGTCTTGCGCAACCCTGGGAAAGGTCGAGGGTTTAATGTTTAAGAGACCGCATTCGTCTGGAGGGACGATCTCATTTATATACTTCCCATGAAAACTTTAATGGCGGCAGCAGTATTGGTCGGCGTCAGCTTTACCGCTTGCGCCCAGTCTTCTTCCCCGAACGCCTCGATGTCGGTGGGAAACCCGTCGTATGCGCGTTATCAAACGGGGAATTACGCGGATTCGCCGAAGAATTCGCCATTACGGCGGATGACGACGGCGCAATTGCAGGAACGGCGGCTGGCTCTGTATAAGACGGTGCCGCAAGGAGTGACGCGCCGGGGCCAGCCGTATTTTGTTTATCACGGGGGACCGTTGCCGCAGCAGGATGAGATTTTGGCGATCGAGGCGGAGCTGAAACGGCGGTTTGATACGGGCGATAAAGGGGCGGAGTTGAAGCGGGCGATCCCGGGTGCGCAGCATCCGTAGGGAATTGCAGGTTTAAGATTTTAGATTGCAGATTTTCCTCGCCCGGAGGACGCGATGGGCGAAGGCATCTGATGACAGAGAGGAGCAAACGCTCAACTCCGAAAGTCTTCGCGAGCAGGCGTTCAAGTCGGATTGCCCTCACCTCAGTCCTCTCCCGGTAGGAGAGGAAGGGGCAAAGACTTTACCGCTCAACGTCTCAACTTCTCCGCCGCTCAACTTCTGACTTCTGGTTTGTCGGCTCCACGGAGTGTGGCACCACCGGGTTGAATGTTTCGGCGAGTCGCCGAAACGGGCACGCGAGGCGCGTGCGCTCCCCGGAGGAGAAGACGTCTCCGCCACGGCGAACCTTTGGTCGGAGATCCGTCCCTGGCGCCAAATTTCGTCTCTCCTCTCCGCGTTATCCGTGTAATCCGCGGTTCATCCTTCTTCGTCTTCCAATTTTCAATTTGAAATTCCCTTAATGAATTTGCCAGCCGCGGCGGATGAGGCTGATGGCGATGGCGGCGAGGAGGAGGGCAATGAGTTTGGAGGCGCCGCGCAGGCCCTGCCGGCCTAACCAACGGGTGAAGCGTTCGGCGTTACAGAGGGCGATGGCGACTAAGGCGAGGTTGGCGAGAAGCGAAATCACGGTGAAGAGAATTCCGACCGTGTCGATGAGGATGAGCAGAGAGGTCAAGAGGGCGGGGCCGGCAATGAGGGGCATACCGAGCGGGACCACGCCGAAATCTTCGCCGCCCCCGCGATCGTGCGGGCCGCCGACCAGTTCGCGCACGGCCAGGACAAGCAGGATCAATCCGCCGGCCACCTGAAAATCGGCCACGGTGATGCTGAGCGCGGCGAAGATGCCTTTGCCGAGAAAAATGAAGCCGGTGGCGACGCAAAGCCCGGTGAGGATGCCAAGAAAGGCCTGGTGCCGGCGATTCTCGGGCGAACCACTGGTGCCGAGCCCGATGAACAGAGCGATGAGACCGATGGGATCAATCGCCACAAAGATCGGAATAAAGGCGAGTAGAAATTTCTGGATCACAATGTGCAACGTCCCCTTTTGGCTTTACCCGGTTCCATCTTGTACACAATCTTCGGTTTCCCGATCAACCAAACCTTTCATTATGAAACATCTCAACGCGACATTTCTCTCTCTCGGTCTTGGCTTTTTTCTGGCGACCGGCCCGGGTAACCCTCTCGAGGCCGCCGAGAAAACGGTGGACGACTTCCAAGCGGCGGCGGCCAAGGCGAACGCCCTCTTAACCATCCCCCAATGGGAGCAAACGCCGGAAGCGGTGGATGCGATGATGAAAGGGGCCATCGAAAAAGCGAATAAGGCCCTCGACTCGATCGGCGGGCAGGACCCGGGCAAGGTCACTTTTCAAAGCACGATCGTGGCGCTGGACGATCTGACTTACGAAGCGAGCCTGGCGGCGAACAAAGCGGTCATTATTAAAGAGACGAACACGAACGAAGGGATGCGGACGTCGGGGGAAAACGCGGTGAAAGCGTTTCAGGATTGGTCGGTCGGGATCGATTACCGGGAAGACGTCTACAAAGCGATCAAAGCGTTCGCCGACACGCATCCGAAGCTGACGGGCGAAGATGAGAAGTTGTTAAAGGAAACACTGCGCGATTATCGCCGGGCCGGGCTGGAGCTGGCGCCTGATAAAAAGAAGGAAGTAGAGCAATTGCGCAAGGACCTCTCCAAGCTGGGGACGGATTTCGACTCCAACATTGTGAGTGTGAAGGCGCCGGTGGTGTTCACGAAGACGGAGCTGGACGGATTACCGGAGAGCTTTTTCGCCTCGCCGGGGGTGAAGACGGGCGATGACGCCTACACGGTGATGGCCAACGTGACGTGGCAATTCGTGACGGTGCAGGAGAACGCCCGGAACGAAGCGACGCGCAAAAAGCTTTACGTTATTCACGATTCGTTAGCCAAAGACACAAACGTGCCGGTGCTCAACCAGATGCTGGTGCTGCGCAACAAAATCGCGCTGCGGCTCGGCTATAAATCGTGGGACGACTTTCAAACCGAGGTGAAGATGGCGAAGTCGGGGGCGGGCGCGAAATCGTACATCGGCAACCTGATCGCGGGGATCGAGCCAAAGTTCGCGGCGGAAGTGGCGGCGCTGCAGAAGATGAAGGCGGCGGACACGAAGGATGCCAGCGCCAAAATCATGATGTGGGACTGGCGTTATTACACGAACCAGCTGAACAAGCAAAAATTCGCGGTCGATAAGGAAGCGCTGCGGGCCTTTTTCCCCTACCAGAAGGTGGTCGAGGGGATGTTCAACATTTACCAGAGCATCTTCGGGTTGAAGTTCGATCGGATCAGCGCGCCGTTTAAATGGATCGATGATCTCCAGCTTTACGTGGTGAGCGATGCGGCCACGAGCGAACCGCTCGGGATGTTTTATCTCGATATGTTTCCGCGTGAAGGAAAGTTCAATCATTTCGCGCAATTCGATATCATCAGCGGGAAACTGCGGGCGGACGGGAAGTATCAACGGCCGACGGTGGCGTTGCTGTGCAATTTCCCGCCGGCCAGCGGAGATCAGCCGTCACTTATGACGCATTCCGACGTGGAAACGTTGTTCCACGAATTCGGGCACGCCCTGCATTCAATCGTGACCCGGGCGAAGTATGGACGGTTCGCCGGAGCGCATGTGCCGGGGGACTTCGTGGAAGCGCCTTCCCAGATGCTGCAGAACTGGGTCTGGGATAAGAAGGTGCTCGACACGTTCGCGGCGGACTACCGCGATCCGTTGAAGAAGATCCCGGCGGAGATCATCCAGAAGATGAACGACGCGAAACTGGCGACGGCCGGCGTCTTTTATCGGCGGCAATTTGCTTTTGCCGCGCTCGACCTGGCGATGCACGACCAGCACGCAGAGGGTCAGCCATACGATTGTGTGGCGATATCGAACCCGATCCTGGAAAAGATTTTTCTGCCAATCGATCCGGGCACGACGTTTGTGTCGTACTTCGGTCACATGAACGGATACGATGCCGGATATTACGGTTATGCCTGGGCGGACGCGATCGCGGCCGACATGGCGACGGTGTTCGATCAGGCGAAGGAGCGTTACCTGGACAAACAGGCCGGGATGCGGTTACGGCAGGAAATTTATGCGCAAGGCGATGCGCGCGACGTGACGGTATCGATCGAGAAATTTCTGGGGCGCAAGCAATCGGTGGAGCCGTTTCTGAAGAAGATCGGGATTGGCGATTCGAAAGCGGAAAAACTGAAAAACTGAAAAGTGGAGAGATTTAACCGCGGATCCTCCTGAGGCGGACCCACCACGGCGGGTTCGTCCTTTGGCGAACAGGAAAGAAAGCGGGAAATTTCAGATTGACGATTTCAGATCTCAGATTTGAAAGAATCGTCCAAAGAGGTAAAGCCGTTTCCAAAGCAGGCGATTGGGTCAATCGCCCCTACCTGACGCCATCTGATCCGCCAGAGGACGGATTCGCCGTGGCGAACGTCTGACGTCTGACCGCTGATTCGTCGGCTTCCGCCGCGGCGGGTGAACTGTATGTAGAGTCTCGCCCCACCGGGTTGGGCGATCGGCTGGAAGCCGATCGGGAGCACGCTGGAAGCGTGCGGTCCCCAGGGAAGGACGCCTCGCCACCTTGGCCAAGGGTACGAGGCGTCGGGAAGATGCGTCTCTGCCTGATCCTCATGGGCGAACGAACACAAGCACGACACCTCTTTTCTGACATGTGACGTCCGTCGTCTGTTCCGTTGTGTCCTTCGCGCGAGGTCTCGGAATGAAGGGAAGATTGCGCGCGCCGGCAAGTTTCGTTAGAGATGTCGCATGAGAACTGCCGCCCTTGGTTTTGCCATCGTCGTTGCCCTGACCTGCTCCGGGACCGCCGCGGCGCCCGCTGATCCCGCGCTCAAGCCCGGGCTGGATGCGATCACGCCGGATGGAATGCTCGCCCACATTAAAGTGCTTGCGTCCGATCAGTTTGAGGGACGGGCCCCGGGTTCGCACGGAGAAGAGTTGTCGGTTCAATACATTATCGGAGAATTACGAAAGCTGGGGCTGGTTCCGGGAAATCCGGATGGCGGTTTTACGCAGCAGGTGCCGCTCGCCGGGATCACAAGCACGCCGCAGATGTCGCTCACGGTGAAGGATCAAACGACGGTGCTGAAGTATCCGGATGATTACGTGGCTTCTTCGGCGCGGTTACAGAATGCGATCAAGGTGGACCACTCGGACATCGTGTTTGTGGGATACGGCGTGGTGGCGCCGGAATACGGCTGGGACGATTACAAGGATGTGGACGTGCGCGGAAAAACGATCCTGATGTTGATCGGCGATCCGCCCGTTCCGGATGCAAAAGATCCGTCGAAGCTGGACGAGAAAATGTTCAAGGGCCGGGCCATGACTTATTACGGCCGGTGGACCTACAAATATGAGATCGCCGCGCAAAAAGGAGCGGTCGCCGCCGTGATCATCCATGAGACGGAGCCGGCGGCTTATCCCTACTCGGTGGTACGCACGAGCTGGTCGAAGGAAAATTTCGAATTGGACGCGCCGGACAAGAACGCGGGCGCGGTGCAAGTGCGATCGTGGATCACGCTGGACGTGGCCAAAAAACTTCTGGCGGAGGCCGGCCAGAATTTCGAGGCGTTAAAGAAAGCGGCGGTGACGAAACAATTTCGCCCGGTGGCGCTGCCGGCCAAGGCGACCTTCGACGTCAAGCAGGAGGTGCGTTCATTCAAATCGGAGAATGCCCTGGCCAAACTGGTGGGGAGCGATGCGAAGTTGAAGGACGAGTATGTCATTTACACGGCGCACTGGGATCATCTGGGGCGTCATGCGGAGCTGGCGGGCGACCAGATATTCAACGGAGCGGTGGATAACGCCTCGGGGGTGGCCGCGGTGCTGCAACTGGCGGCGGCCTATTCCAAACTGAATCCCGCGCCCAAGCGCTCGATCCTGTTCATGTGCACGACGGCGGAAGAAGCGGGCCTGCTGGGCGCCAAGTATTACGCGGAACATCCGCTTTATCCGCTGGAGAAAACCGTGGCCGACATCAACATCGACAGCATGAATGTGTGGGGCAAGACGCGCGACGTCGAGGACACGAGCTTTGGCCTAACGACCCTGGACGATTTACTAGCGGACGCGGCCCAGAAACAGGGGCGCACGGCCATCCCGAACAGCCGGCCGGAGAAGGGCAGTTTCTATCGGGCCGATAACTTCGAGTTCTCGAAGGTCGGCTTGCCGTCGCTTTACATCGGCAAAGGCGAACACCTGGTGGCCCGTGCGACGGATGCGCCCCTGCGCTCGGACGAGTTCGATCTGCATGATTACCATCAGGTGACGGACGAAGTGAAGCCGGACTGGGATTTATCCGGCGCGGTGGAGGATGTGCAATTGCTTTTCGAGGTGGGCGAGCGCGTGGCCAACGGCGATAAATTCCCGGAATGGAAGGCCAGCGCGGAATTCAAGGCGAAGCGGGATGCGATGATGAAGAAGTAAGGAATTGAGAATTTTAGATCTCAGATTGCAGACTTAAGGAGAAGAGGCCTCGCACCATGGGCACGACGGCGGACGAAAGCTGAAAGGCTGACAACGGAAAAGCTGAAATGGGAGGACAATTAGAAAGCAGGAAGTAGAAAGTAGAAATGGGGAATTTCGGATTGCGGAATTCGAACTGCAGAATGAGGAGAGGATGAATTAGGAAAAGAAGAGAAAAGTTCGCCACGGATTGACACGGATGGGAAACAGATTCTTTTGACACTTGAGCAGCTACGCTGCTTGGTTTTGGCATCGCGCTCGGAGCTCGCGATCCACCTTTCCGACATCCGACTTCTGACTTCTGAACATGCGCGTTGATTTTGTTATTGGGGGAACCCAGAAGGGCGGGACGTCCGCGCTGGACTCTTTTTTGCGCCAGCATCCGCAGATCTGCCTGCCGGAGACGAGGAAGGAGCTGCATTTTTTCGACCGGGAAGAGTATTCCGACGAGAAGCCGGATTACCAAACGTATCACGCCCAGTTCCGACCGGAGCCTGGTCACAAAGTCACAGGGGAAGCGACGCCCATGTATATGTATTGGGACGCGGCGCCGGCGAGGATCTGGAGATACAACAAGGAGATGAAGTGGATCCTGGTCCTGCGCCAACCGGTCGAGCGCGCGTTCTCGGCCTGGAACATGGAAACAAAACGCGGCGCGGAGACCCTGCCATTTGCAGAAGCGATCGAGCAGGAGGCGGCGCGCTGCCGCGAGGCGTTGCCCTGGCAGCACCGGGTCTATTCCTATCTGGACCGCGGGTTTTACGCTCACCAGGTGCGCCGGATTTTCAGGATGTTTGGGTGGGACCGGTGCCTGGTGCTGCTCAATGAAGATTTGCGCACGAACCACCGTGCCACCTTGGGCAAGACGTTTGAGTTCCTGGGCGTTGATCCTTCTTTTGTTCCAGCGGCGGCAGATGTGTTTCGTCACGAGTATGAGGAGACGCTGGACCCGGCCCTCTCCGCCAAACTCGGTGAGACGTTCTATTTCGATATCAAAGAACTGGAACGCCTGCTGAGCCGCGATCTGGCGCAGTGGTATTCCAAGTGATTTGTTTCTTCAAGCCATGAACTGGATGGAATCATTAGCGGCGAGCGTGAGCGCGCCCGACAGGATGAGCCTGCCTGTTCCAATCATCAGTGTCATTATCGGGGTGGCCATTTTGTTTTTCGGGCGCCGCCTGTTCTGGCTTTGCGTGGCGGCGGTGGGGTTCGCGGCGGGCGTGGAACTGGCGCCGCATCTGATGCATGAACCCACTCCCCTGCTCGCTCTCAGTATCGCGCTGGTGCTCGGATTCATCGGGGCGTTACTGGCCACGTTTTTGCAAAAGATCGCGATCGGCGTGGCCGGTTTTCTGGCCGGCGGAAAACTGGCCCTGGCCATCGCGGGCGCTTTCTTCGTGCAGTGGGCCCAAAATTACGGGCTGACCTTTGTCATCGGCGGCGTGATCGGAGCGCTGCTTCTGCTCATGCTCTTTGACTGGGCCCTGATTTTCTTGTCGGCGGCGGTGGGCGCGCATCTCATCCAGAGCGCGCTCGTGATCCCGGCCACCGGAAATGCGATTCTCTTCGTGATTTTGGTGATTATCGGTGTGCTGGTGCAAGCGGGGGCGTTGCGCCGGAGCCGCCGGGCGGTCGTGGCTTAGAAGAGTGAGCGCCTCACGGCGCTTTGTTTCTAACATCGCCCTCGGAGAGGCCGATCCACCGGCAAGAGGTTGGGCTGGGCGCGCATTTGTTACGACCGTACTAGACAATTCGCACCTCCAGGAAGGATAATGGAGCCATGAACTCACCAAGGGCGGGGTTACGAGTCGCGGCCTTCGTTTTCGCGATGATCTGCCTGGGGCATGGGTGGAGGCTCCTGACCCACACGCCTGTGCACCTGGGCGATCTTGAAATCCCCCAATGGTTGAGCCTCGTTGCAGCCCTGGTGGCCGGGGTCGCCAGCATTTGGCTGTGGCGGCTTTCGACCAAGCTAGATCGCGCATGAACAAATCCCGGCTCATTTTTTTCCTGGCCGTCCTGGGCGTTGTTCTTGGCATCGCCCGCTGCAATTCACGCCAAACAACGCAAGTGACAGCGGCAAAACCGGCGGCAGCGGCGGCTCCCACTATTCCGACGAAGCGAGGTTCGAGCCTCTTGATTCCTCCGCCTAATCCTTCGCTTGTGGTCACGTCCACTCCGTCGGCTGTGCTGACCCAGGCCGGCTCGGCCGCCGATTTTGCGAAAATGGCGGAGCGCGTCGCGCCGTCCGTCGTCGCGCTCTCGGTCTTTGATGCGTCCGGAAAATTGCTGCGCAACGGGACGGGATTCTTCATCAGTGACGACGGAAAATTCGTGACGAGCCGTTCGATCGTGGACGGCGGCGCGCACGCGGTGGCCAAGGCGGCCGATGGTAAGATTTACAACGTGAGCGGAATCCTGGCGGAGGCGACGCCAGCGGACCTGGCTGTGTTAAAGGCGGAGGTAAAGGAGCGCGTACCGTTCGTGTCTCCGAACAAAACGGCGCCGTTTGAAGCGGGAGCGCGGCTCGCCGCCATTGGCAGCCCGTTGCAGCGCCGCGAAAACAGGGTGGCGCAGACGTCCATGGCCGGCCGCAAATCCGACGCGAACAGTGAGTGGCTGGAGCTGACCACGCCGGTGCCGGGTGATTCGTTAGGCGCTCCCGTGATCAACGCGCGGGGCGATGTGCTGGGACTGGTCACCCTGCAACGAGGGGACGGTGTGGCCGTGAGCGTGGTGCGGATGGCGAGCGCGCTCGATCCCGTTTTTGCCCGCATGGATAAAGGGGCGAAGCCAGTCTGGGCGGTGGCAGCCACCGAAGCCCCGGCTCCGCCGGCGGAAGGGCCGTTGCAGAAACCGAAGGTGCCCCTGGCTGGGCCAGGGCAGCCGGGACAGCCGGGAACGAACCGTCTGATTTACAGTCCGACACCGGCTTATCCAGCCGGGGCGCGGCATTCTTATTTTCCAGTGAAAGGCACCGGCCGTTATCGACTTCGGTTTGGCAGCGATGGTCGCGTCCGGGACGTGCAGGTGGTGCAATCGACCCGGAGCCAGACGCTGGACGGCGCGGCGGTGGAAGCGTTGCGAAAGTGGAAGGCGGCGCCGGGCCAGGAATGGACGGCGAATGTGCCGATTACGTTTCAGCCGTAGGGAATTGCAGATTTAAGATTTCAAATTTCAGATTTTTCCTCGCGCAAAGGACGCAAAGGGCGCGCAGGAACTCAGATTTTTGATTGGTGTGGCCCTCGCGGAACAGAAAGCAAGCGCTCAACTGCAGAGGGGCCCTGCGAGGGCGCGGCTTTGGGCGAGTGGTTGGCGCGCGGAGCGGACCCCGCTTCGGCGGGGTGGCGTCCCTACCATCGCGTGATGGGGGCGCGATGATGAGCACGAGCACGAAGCCGACCTCCGTGTAATCCGCGGTTCATACGATTCTAAATCCAAGATCTTAGATCTGAAATCTGCAATTCCCCGTCAATGACGGAAGTGGCGGGCGCCGGTGAAGATCATGGCCATGTCGTGTTTGTCGGCGGCGGCGATGACTTCGGCGTCGCGCACGGAGCCGCCTGGCTGGATGGCACAGGTGGCGCCGGCCTCGGCGGCGGCGATGAGGCCATCGGGAAAAGGGAAAAAAGCGTCACTGGCCACCGCGCTGCCCTTGAGCGAAAGCCCGGCTTCCTCCGCCTTCCAGACGGCAATGCGCGAGGCATCCACGCGTGACATCTGCCCCGCGCCGATGCCAAGGGTGCGATCGCTGGCGGCGTAGACGATGGCGTTGGACTTCACGTGCCGGACGACGCGCCAACCGAATAGCATGGCGGCGAGCTCGTCGTCGGTCGGTGCTCGTTTGGTCACGACATTTTGCGCAATCTTTACGACGGCGTCGGCCTCCTGAACCAGAACACCGCCGGCGACCGAGCGGATGTCCATGGCGGGAATGGCTTGGGCCGGAGAAGTCAGCAACCGGATTAAGCGGAGGTTTTTCTTTTTCTGCAAAATGGCGCGTGCTTCCGATTCGAAATCGGGCGCAATAATCACTTCCGAAAAAATCTCGCTGATGGCGCGGGCCAGTGGCTCGCTGATGGCGCGATTGCAAACAATGATGCCACCAAAGGGCGCCTGCTTGTCGGTGGCGAAAGCCTTCTCCCAAGCTTCGCGCAGGTCGGGATCCGTTCCGACGCCACAGGGATTGGTGTGCTTGAGAATGGCGACGGTCGGCTCGGAGAATTCGGCCATCAGGGTGGTGGCCGCGCTGATATCGAGAACATTATTAAAGGAAAGCTCCTTGCCGTGGAGCTTTTCAAAATGTTGATCGAAGTCGCCGTAGAGAGCGGCGCTCTGATGGGGGTTCTCGCCGTAACGCAAGCGCGTGGCCAGCGGCAGGGAAAGCGAGAAGGAGGCGTCCGTGCTCTGTTCTTTGTTCAAAAAATTGCCAATGGCGCGATCATAACTCGAGGTCTTGATGAACGCCTTAATGGCCAGCCGCTCGCGCAATTTGAGAGTGGTCTCGCCTTCATGATCGCGTAGATGGGCCAGGACCACATCGTAATCGGCGGGATCCACAATGACGGTGACGGACTCGTAATTCTTGGCCGCGCTGCGGATCATGGAGGGGCCGCCGATATCTATGTGATCAATCGCCTGGGCCAGGGTGACGCCCGGTTTGGCGATGGTCTCTTCGAACGGATAAAGGTTTACGACCACGAGATCGATGGGCTCGAATCCGCACTCCTTCGCCTCGGCGACATGCTTGGGATTATCACGCTTGTAGAGAAGCCCGCCGTGCACGCGCGGGTGCAAAGTTTTGACCCGGCCTTCCAGGACTTCGGGATAAGCGGTAAAACTCGAGATTTCGCGCACGGGAATTTTTTCTTTG
Source organism: Chthoniobacterales bacterium (assembly GCA_038203615.1). Taxonomy (GTDB): domain Bacteria; phylum Verrucomicrobiota; class Verrucomicrobiia; order Chthoniobacterales; family UBA10450; genus JBBRDU01. The sequence continues at coordinate 30,897 of JBBRDU010000015.1, read as the reverse complement.
CGCAGCAATTCGGCCGTGCCGCCGGTGGAAATAATATCGACGCCCTGGCGTTCGAGAGCGCGGGCGAAAGAGGCGATGCCGGCCTTATCCGAAACGGAAATGAGAGCGCGCGTGATTTTCATGGAACGTTGGAGCGATAAAGCGATGAAACGTTAAAGCGACCAGAAGCACCCGCTCCAACCCTTCAACCTTTTAATGCGATTCCGTCAGGGATCGAGAATCACGTTCCGGGCTGCGGGATAGAGGACCGGACAGCAGCCGATCGTTTCGCAAAAGGCCTTGCTGAAATGGCTGAGGCTGGAATAGCCGACTTCGGTGGCCGCTTCCGTGACGTTGTAGCGACCGGTGCGGAGCAATTCGGCGGCGCGTTCCATGCGCAGTTTCCGGAGATACTGCGGAATGGTCAACCCGACTTCGCGCGAAAAATTCCGGCTGAGATGGAAGGGGCTGCAGCCGACTTCCTGTCCGAGCACTTCGAGGGAGGGCGGTTCTGCGAGATGACGGGCGAGCAGTTCCTTGACCCGCTCCACGCGCTCCCGCGCCACGCGTTTTTGGCGCATGCAAAAGAGCTCCGGATCCTTCGGCGTAAAAAGAAAGTGGGCCATGAGCTCGAGGGCCTTGCTCTGGTACCAGAGCGCCTGAGCGGCCTTTGGCACGGGCGGCTGCAATAAGCTTCCCACGACCTGGCGTTGTTCCTTCGTGATCGGCTGGGGCGAGGAGACGGTGGTCTGCTCTTTGCCGGAGAAGACGGCGTGGCGCATCTGCGGATCGAGATCGCCTTCGCAATGCTCGAGTTGTTTCTGCAAATGAGTGCGCGAGAATTCGAGCGTCACAAACTGGTGATGCTGGTGGGCCTGGCGCGTCGCGTTGAGAGGCGCGTCGGCCACGGAATAGTAGCCCGACGTGCCCGGCAGATAATCGCGCCGAAGCCGGTTCCCCTGACCGACGGCGCCGTGCCCGCCCAGGTTCAGGCAAAACTCCACGCTGCGCGGATGAAAACTGCGGCCCCAATCAAAAGCCAGGTCCGTCCGAAAATCATGCCATTCCACGCCGACGCCCAATCGCTCCACGTCTCCGTAAAGTGGACGCCAGCCGTCCGGCACATCCTGCCATGCTCCCTGCTCCGCGGAGGCCACCCCTTTGACAATCATTCGTCTGTATTTACGAATGCGGCGGCGCGGAATGCAAGGAAGGTTTCTGCTCCTGCAGGGCCGCCCGGTCCCATTTCCCCAGGGTGGAGGCCGCGTCATACGCGCTTTGCGCGAACTCGAGCAGAAACTCGTCGGGCGAGTCCGCCTGGCGGACGGCGTCGTAGGGCAGGGTAAATTCGTGCAGCTTGGGATCGTAGCGGGCCGGTGGTGGCGAGACGGCGGCCCGGGCAAAGCCGGCCGGCTCCGGGTAGGCGTAGGAATAAAAAATCGGCGCAGGCATGGCCGCGTTGCCCGGCCAGAAGCCGAGGCTGCTCACTTCCTGGGCGTAGGCTTCCCGCGCCACCGCGTCGGGCAAATGCGGGACGCCGCCGGGCCGGCCGACCGGAAAAGCGGGTGACGGCCAGGTCGAAGCTACCCCAAAAGAAATGGACCGGGCTGCACTTGCCGCAAAAGCGCGAGCGAAAGCTGGTGAAAATCCGCTGAGCCTGGACGAGCCCCCGCCAGAATCGATTCGCGCATGCGGGATCGTGGGAACGATGTTCCTCATCCTGATCGAACGGGATGGGATTTTCAATTTCGTTAGGCGAACGGTTGATCGTGACCGCTACCTGGAGATCGGTTAGCGTGCTCATGGTTTGCCGGTAAAATTCCGCAACCGACTGCGGCCGCAGCGGGATGACCCTGCGGTCGCCGGTGCTGGTCGAAATAGACAAAGCGTGATCGATAAAATCGAACCGGATCTCGAAAGTGCGGAGTCCGTGCGGGATCGGCGAAGTGGTGAGCCCGCGAGAGGTCAGGTGAAGCGTGACGTGCCAGGAATGGTTGATCCAGGGCGTCTGGGTGAGCCTGATTTTCCCGACGATCTGCGTCCACATGTGCAGGGTGCTGGCGGTGGGCGCCCAATCGGAATAAGCGAGCGAAGGCCAGAATTCAGCGCGCGCGTTCTCTTCAATTTTCATGGGAGGGGGCGGCCCGGCCGGGCAGCCTAGGGCGCGATGAAGTCAGCGAAGGAACGGCGCACCCGATTGAACATGCCGCGGCCTTCGTCCTGGGCCCGAAGAAATGTCTCGCGGACCCGTGCCCGGGCGTTGCCAATAATGCCGCCCCCTCCTTCGCGATCGGAGCTGGTGTCCTGATCGGTCTGCACATCCTGCATGGTGGCGCCGCTGAACATTCCTTCCGTGCGCGTGACCGTGCCGCGATTGGCCCCGATGAAGATGGTGCCGACGGGCTGACCGGCGCGGGCGTGGAGCGTAACGATCCAGACCGGGTCGCCCCGTTCGTCCGTGCGCAGGGTATAACTGGCCGTCTCGAAACGGCAATTGGATTTATCGGCGGTGTGACTGGCCACGGCATACGCGCCGCTCGAATCCAGATTCAACCGCGCGGCTTTAATAGTGGCGCCTTCGCTGGAACCGACGATAGCCCGAACGGGCGTGCGTTCCGAGGCGATCCGGCCATCGGTCACTTCCACCTCGCGCACGCCGCCGCGGGCGTTGTGATCCTCCAGTAGCACCTTCCAGGTGGCCGGCTGCGGATTACCATCCGATCCCGTGACCGAGACGACGCGGTTGACGAAGCTGCGGTTCATCTGGGTACCGATAACGCGCAAAGCTTCGTAAGCCGTTGCGTTCTCCTGCGCGAGCGCGGGACTGACGAACAACAAAAGAGCCGCCAAACATTTCCACATATACAAAACTGAACAACTGCTTCCCTCAGCTGTCCATTTCTTTTACAAACCGGCATTTCTATCTTTGAGAGGTGGACTATCGGATTTGGAAGAGGCATCATGTCCCTGCCCGCATTTTGAAGCGTTCTGTGAGTAAACAAAAACTCGAGTTCAGCAGTCACACCGGCAATCTTGCCTTGATGCGCAAATACGTGCGCCGCTTCCTCGAGTCTTACCCTTTTTCCGAAAGGGAAAGAATGTTGATGGTGCTCGGGGTGGATGAAGCCTGCACCAATATCATCCGCTATGCCTACGCCCTGCGCGATGATCAGTTGATTTCGCTGTCGCTGGAGCGTTTGCGCGACTGCGTGCGGATCCGCCTGCGCGATTATGGAAAACAGCCCGAGAAAAGCGCGTTGCGAGGGCGGCCGCATGACTTGATCAAGCCGGGCGGGCTTGGTTTGCATCTGATCCGGAACGCTTTTGACAAGGTGGACTACAATCTAAAGCTGCGCGGAACCGAACTGGTGCTGACGAAGAAACTGGAAGGATGACGGGGGCAAGGCTCGAGGGGAAGCGAGAGCGGCACCCTCTGCACATTTGGATGGGAAGCGAACGGATTCCCCGGCAGAGTTGAGGCCGAGACCCGCTAAGATGAAACCACCCGAGACGGATCCCGCTTTTGAAGTATCGCTGCGACCGCCCGCTTTCAGCGAGTTCACCGGCCAGGTGAAAGTGCGCGAGCGCGTCGAACTGATGGTGGCGGCAGCCAAGAAGAGGGGCGACGTGCTCGAGCATATTCTCCTGAGCGGTCCGCCCGGGCTGGGAAAGACGACGCTGGCCCACATCATCGCGAACGCGATGGGCGCGAGTATCAAGAACACGAGCGGCCCGGTGGTGGAAAAGCCAGGAGAACTGGCTGGGCTCCTGACCAGCTTGGAGAAAGGCGATGTCCTTTTCATTGATGAAATCCACCGGCTGCAGCCGACGATTGAGGAGTATCTGTATCCCGCGATGGAGGATTACAGGCTCGATATCATCATTGACCAGGGACCGCAGGCGCGCAGCCTCCGCCTGAACCTGCCGAAATTTACGCTGGTGGGCGCGACTACCCGGGCCGGCATGGTGAGCGCGCCGCTTCGTTCCCGCTTTGGCATGAGCGCGCGCCTGGATTATTACAACGCCGAAGACATGCAGAAGATTATTGTGCGCAGCGCGAGCCTGCTGGGGGTGGAGATCGACGCGGCCGGCGCGGCCGAGATTGCGGCGCGGGCGCGCGGCACACCGCGCACGGCCAATAATCTTTTACGCTGGGTCCGCGATTACGTGCAGGTGAAAGCGGAAGGAAAAATTACAGCGGACCTGGCCGATCGCGCGCTGGCCATGCTGGAGATCGACCGCGATGGATTCGACCAATGGGATAAGCGGATTATTGAAACGCTGATCCACAAATTTAATGGCGGACCGGTCGGTTTGAGCTCGCTGGCGGTGGCGGTGGGCGAAGAGGCGGGGACGCTCGAGGAAGTGAATGAGCCCTTCCTCATCATGGAAGGCTATATCAAGCGGACGTCGCAGGGACGGGTGGCCACCGCCAATGCCTATAAAAAGCTCGGACTAAAGCCACCGGCTGGGACGCAAGCGGAGCTTTTGTAAACGAATGGACGAGACGAGCTCGTCCCTCCCGGAAAATTACGGCGGTTGAACAGCCCCGACTGAATCTGTGTCAATCCGTGTTAATCTGTGGCTAACTCTGTCTCTGGTTCCTCATCGCGATGACTAACGAATTGTTCCCAAGCTCGGCCAAGGTCCTGACCGTGACCGAGCTGACGCGGAGCATTCGCGGACTGCTGGAAGCGCGTTTCGGGGCGGTTTGGGTGGAGGGCGAGATCTCCAACTACAAACTGCATCCGAGCGGTCACCAATATTTCACGCTGAAGGATCAGCGGGCTCAGATTGCTTGCGTCATTTTTCGAAACACCAACCTGCCGCGCCCGCGCCAGCCCCTGGCCGACGGCGCCCAGGTCCAGGTGTATGGCAACGTCTCGGTCTTCGAAGCGCGCGGACAATACCAGCTGAGCGTACAAATCCTGCAACCGCGCGGACTGGGCGCGCTCCAGGCGAAATTTGAAGCGCTCAAACGCAAGCTCGAGGCGGAGGGTTTGTTCGCCTCCGAACGCAAGAGGCCCCTTCCCCGATTTCCACGACGTATCGGAATCGTGACTTCATCCAGTGGTGCAGCCATTCGCGACATTCTTAATGTCCTGCAACGGCGCGCCCCCTGGCTGGAAATTCTGGTCAACCCGGTGCGCGTCCAGGGAAGCGGCGCGGCCGCCGAGATTGCGGTGGCCATCCGCGAACTGGCCGCGCCCAGCCCGCACTGGCGGCCGGTTGATTTGATCGTGGTGGCGAGAGGCGGCGGCAGTATCGAAGACCTGTGGGAGTTCAACGAAGAGATCGTGGCGCGGACCATCATCGAGGGGGATGTGCCGATCGTCTCCGCGGTCGGTCACGAGATCGATTTCACCATCTGCGATTTCGTGGCGGACCTGCGCGCGCCCACTCCGAGCGCGGCGGCGGAACTGATCGTGCCGGACGTGCTCGATCTGCGTCGCCGCGTGCAGGACCTGGCGGGATGCGTGCTAAAATGCCTGCAAAACTTCCTGGAACACCAGAAAACGCGGCTCCGTTTTTTATCGGAACGCACGCTCTCGCGCGAGCTGCTCAAGCGCATGCGCGACGCGCAGCAACAGCTCGATCTGGCTCATGATTCGTTAGGGCGTCACGTCACCCACCGGATCGACCAGTGTCGCCGCGCTCTTTTGCACACGGCCCGGGCCCTGCACGACCGCAGCCCGGCGCGCGAACTGCAACTGCGGCGCAGCCGTTTTCTGGAGATGGGGCGGCGGCTAGCCGCCTGGCCACCGCGCGCGGCGGAGCAGGCGAGACAACGATTTGCGCGGACCGAGGCGATGCTGCGTGTGCTCGGTCCGGACGCCACGTTGCGCCGGGGTTACAGCATTACCCTGGACGCCGGCGGGAAGCTGATTCGGAGCGCCCAAGCGGTGCGACCCAAAATGAAGATCCGCACGCGGGTCAGCGACGGCGAGTTTGAATCGACGACCTGAGGCGAATGCACGCTTGACCTTACCTTGTTAGCGCTGGCTCCCACCACGGCGGGCAGGCAGGATAACAGACGCGGGTACGCTCGGAGCGCGCTTAATTCTGCGTCAGATACGAATCCGCCGTCTCGTCGGGCGGGGTGGCGGAATCGGATCCACCGGGCGGCGTGCCTAACAACTGCTTGCTCGTAGCCTGCTGTCTCTTGTAGAAGGTGCCGTCCCCACCCTTGTGGAAGATGACAAACCCTTTGTCACCAAATGGCACGGTGGTGGACGAGATGGCCGTGCTTGAATTGCTGGTGTATGTGAAATTCTTGGTCGCCAGGAAAATGGCGTTGCCCGGATCCGTGTCCTTCACTTTGTAAATCTTAAAAGCGCAGTTCTTGTCTCCATCAAACGCCGGAGAAAAGGACCCATCGGAATTCGCATCAGCCGGTTTAATGTAAATACCGTTCCAAGGCGTGATCCCGGGAGCAGCGAAAACCTTGAGGTCTCCCGCCTTGAGATAATCGTTGTCCACCAGGCGCTGCACGAAACCAGGCACTGACGTGACCGGTTTGATCGCGGCGACCGCCAGATCTCCGGGCCATGCATATTTGGCGTCGCCCGTCTGGGTGCCATCCGTGGTCATGGCAAAGGTGGCCAGGTGAACCTGGCGGGCGTTACTGACGGCCTGAGCCAGTTGCCCGCGGGTGAGCGCGCCGGTAATGGCAGGCAGAGCAAAGGCCGCGATCGTGGCAATAATCGCGATCACGACGAGCATTTCTATAAGGGTAAAAGCCGCAACAGATTTCTTGATCATGGAGATGGGGTTGAGAGAGGAGGAAAAAAATCGCGGTAAAGCCCTCGTGGGTCAAGATCAATCGCGGAAATCGACCCAGGACGATCGCGTAGATCCGCTCGTTTAGACCGCGATACGCTCCCACTTGAAAGCGACGGTGGCGAGCGGCGGCAGGTGAATCAAAATGGAGTGCTCCCGCGCCATCCACGCGACATCCTCAGCCAGGGCGCCGCCATAGTTGCCCACGTTACTGCCGCCGTAGGTCTCCGCGTCCGTGTTGATGAGCTCCCGATAAAAACCGGCCTGCGGCACGCCCAGCCGGTAATTGTAGCGGACCAGGGGCGTCGCGTTGATCACAAAAGCGATGACGTCGCCCGCGCGCGATTTTCGCAGAAAAGCGACCACACTGTTGTCGGCGTCGTGGAAATCGATCCACTCGAAGCCGTCGTAGCTGTCGTCCTGTTCCCACAAGGCCGGCTCATTCTTATAGACGTGGTTAAGATGCTGCACGAGACGGCGTAATCCATCATGGCGCGGTTCCTCGAGCAAGTGCCAGTCAAGGCTTCGGTCGTGATTCCACTCGCGCCACTGTCCGAATTCGCCACCCATGAAGAGGAGTTTCTTGCCGGGATGTCCGTACATCCAGGCGTAGAAGAGGCGCAGATTGGCGAACTTCTGCCATTCATCGCCGGGCATCTTATCAATGAGCGAACGTTTCCCGTGCACCACTTCGTCATGGCTTAACACCAGAACGAAGTGTTCCTGGAAGGCGTAAAGGAGCGAGAACGTAATGTTGCCGTGATGAAAACGGCGGTAGATCGGGTCGAGGCTCATGTACTCGAGGAAGTCGTGCATCCAGCCCATGTTCCATTTGAAACCGAAACCGAGCCCGCCCAGGTAGGGGGGGCGCGAAACGCTGGGCCAGGCGGTGGATTCCTCGGCGATGGTCATGATACCGGGAAACTTCTCGTAACAGACTTCGTTGAAGCGCTTCAGGAAATAGATCGCTTCCAGGTTCTCGCGGCCGCCATAGACGTTCGGGATCCACTGGCCGGGCTCGCGCGAATAATCGAGATAGAGCATGGAGGCCACCGCATCCACGCGGAGGCCGTCGATGTGATATTTCTCCAGCCAGAAAAGCGCATTCCCGATGAGAAAATTTCGCACTTCATTGCGCCCGAAGTTGAAGATGAGGGTGCCCCAATCCTGATGCTCCCCCTGCCGCGGATCCATGTGTTCGTAGAGATCGGTCCCGTCGAACTCGGCCAGACCGTGAGCGTCTTTCGGAAAATGCGCCGGAACCCAATCCACGATGACGCCGAGACCGGCGCGGTGACAGGCGTCGATAAAATGACGCAGTTCATCCGGGCTCCCGAAGCGGCTGGTGGGCGCGTAATAGTTGGTGACCTGATAGCCCCAGGAACCTTCGAACGGGTGCTCCGCAATGGGCATGAGCTCAATGTGAGTGTAACCCATATCGACCACGTAAGGCACCAGCGTGTCGGCCAGTTCGAGGTAACTCAAATGCCGGTTGCCTTCGTCGGCCCGGCGCCGCCAGGAACCGAGATGCACTTCGTAGACGCTGATCGCGCTTTTCGGCCAATCCCGCTTTTGGCGCGATTCCATCCATTCGTGATCGCTCCATTTGTAGCGCTCAAGATTGTAAACAAGCGAAGAAGTGGAAGTGCCGTGCTGATTGAAAAAGGCGTAGGGATCGCTCTTTAACAAAAGCGCCCCGGAGGCGGCGCGAATCTCGAATTTATAATGCGCGCCTTCCTGCACTCCCGGCAGGAACAATTCCCAGACCCCGCTGCCGAGCAACCGGCGCATCGGATGAACACGCCCATCCCAACCGTTGAAGTCCCCCACCACGCTGACGCGCTGCGCGTTCGGCGCCCAGACCGCGAAATAAACGCCGGCAGCGCCGTCCAACGTGCGCAGATGCGCGCCGAACTTGTCGTAGACGCGCCAATGTTGCCCTTCCGTAAATAAATGCAGGTCCATCTCGCCCATGATGGGGCCGTAACGGTAGGCGTCGCGCATGGTCCATTGCGCGTCATCCCAGGAGGTCAGTCGCAGATGATAATCGAGGTCGCGCCCGGCCTGCGGGACCCGCGCGAAAAAAAAGCCGTCACGATGAATCTTCTCGGCCTCAATCGGCTCGCTCGCTGAGCCGTTCACCAGAATCTCGACCTTCTGGGCATCGGGCCGGAAGATGCGGATGGCGAGGTCGTCGCCCACGCGATGCGGTCCGAGAATCCGGAAAGGATCCGGATGCATGGCCGAGAGGAAAGCACTCAGTTCATCCGGGGGCATTCCCACAATCTCGAAAGGTTTCATACGAGGGCTGCAACTTAATGCGTACGCGAAACCGTCAAAATGTTAAACAAAGGCCGCCGGGGGCATGGTAGGGACGCCGCGCTGCGGCGTCTGCTCAGCACGTGTCCTTGGCATGCCAGCGGTGGAGACGCCGCCGCGCGGCGTCCCTATCTGGTTAGCGCGAGCGCCGGGATCACGACCGGGTGGAGTGCTGCCCTCACCCGCGGCAATGTGGTTACACCATCCATCTCAGAGAGGCATTGCGATGAATCGCGCCCCGCCATACTTTGATTCCTGTGGAATTCAAAGCGGAAGATGCGGTCGAAGCGTTGCTCCAGACCTACAGTGAGACGGGTGGCATCAATTATCTCGATGTCGCCGCCATCCTGCCGTCCCGCGCCGCCGTCGACGCTGTTTGTGCCGATTTGATGAGCCTGATGTTCCCGGGATTTCGCGGCGAAGCGCTCGTGCGCTCGGAGGATTTGCCCGAAACCACGCGCAACCGGATCAAGAGCCTGCATACGCGTCTCAAGGCGCAAATTTGCAAGAGCTTCGGAAGAACCCACACCCCGCAGGATGTCGAAGCAAAGGCGGAAGAGATCCTGGCCGCTTTCATTTCGCAATTGCCCGAGCTGCGCAAAATGATCTGGAAGGACATCGACGCCGCTTACGAAGGAGATCCGGCGGCGCGCAGCTATGAGGAAATTGTGCTGGCTTATCCGTCGCTTGAAGCCATCGCCATTCAGCGCATGGCCCATCTCCTTTACGAAAAGGAATTGCCGCTGATTCCGCGGATGATGACGGAGTGGGCCCATAGCCGCACCGGCATCGATATCCATCCGGGAGCGAAAATCGGACCCTACTTTTTTATCGATCACGGCACCGGGGTGGTCATCGGCGAGACCTGCGAGATCGGCGCGCGCGTGAAATTGTACCATGTGGTCACGCTGGGAGCGCGCAGTTTCCAGAAAGACGAGCGCGGTAAAATCAAAAAGGGTGGCAAACGCCATCCAACGGTGGAGGACGACGTCACAATCTATCCGAACTCGACCGTGCTCGGGGGCGAGACGGTCATCGGCGCGCGCAGCACCATTGGTGGCAACGTTTTCCTGATGCAAAGTGTGCCGCCCGATTCGCTGGTTTATTACGAGGAAAAGCAGCTCCAGATCGTGCCCAAGCGAAAGCGCAAGGAGGCTGGCGAAACCGCCGAATTCAGTGGATGAAACAGGCGCGGCGGCGGCAAGCACGATGATCTACCTGGATTATAATGCGACCACGCCGCTGTGCGCCGAAGCGCGCGAGGCGATGTTGCCCTATCTCGGCCGCTTTTTCGGCAACCCATCGAGCGTGCATGCCGCCGGCCGCGAAACTCGCGCAGTCATCGATAACGCGCGGGATGCACTCGCCGCCCTGCTCCACACCAAACCACACGAGGTCATCTTCACCGGCGGCGGAACGGAGTCGAACAACCTCGCGGTGCTCGGCCTGGCCCGGGCCCGCTCGGACAAGGGCCGGCACGTCATCAGTTGCCGCACCGAGCATCATGCCGTGCTCAATGCCTTCGAGCATCTGCAAAGTAAGGAAGGCTTCGACGTGACCTGGATCGACGTGGGGCCGGATGGCGTCATCGACCTCGATCACCTGAGCCTCTCGATCCGCCCCAACACAACTCTTGTCTCCATCATGTCGGCCAATAACGAGACCGGAGTCATTCAGCCGCTTCGCCGAATTTCCGAAATCTGCCGCGCCCGCGCCGTTCTGTTCCATAGCGACATGGTCCAGTCGTTCGGAAAAATCGAGACGGATACGAGCCTGGTCGATGCCGCCAGTTTCGCGGCGCACAAGTTTTATGGTCCCAAGGGCACCGGGCTCCTTTTCTTGCGCAGCGGTTTGTCGATCGAACCGATCATGTTCGGCGGCGCGCACGAGAATCAGCGCCGGCCCGGAACGGAAAATCCCGCGGGGATCGCAGGCATGGCGGCCGCCGCCTCCTGGGCACTCCGCCAAACGAGCGAGGAACAGGCGCGCGAGTCCCGGCTGCGCGATCAACTTTGGGAAGGCATTTCCGCCGCGGTGCCGGGTGCGGCCCGGAACGGGGAATCCGCTCTCGGCCTGGGCAACACGCTCAATGTCAGTTTTCCGCGCATCGACTCCGAAACCATGTTAATGGCGCTCGATCTGGAAGGGGTCTGTGCCTCGAGCGGCTCGGCTTGCATGGTCGGGTCCGTCGTGGCTTCGCACGTTCTCCTCGCCATGGGGTTGCCCGTGGAACGCGCCGGCAGCGCCATTCGCTTCTCGTTAGGGAAAGAAACTACCGCCGAGGAGATTACCGCTACCATCACCGCGATCACTGCCATCTCGCAGCGATCGATCCAGGTCAGGGCGAAACGCCGGGATCATGCTGTTGTCTAGGCAGCTCGAGCTCACTCTCGATCCGCCGACCATCGAACGGCCGCCGCGCGACGGTCGCGCAGCGGTTGCCTTATCATGGCCGCGGGGACGCGATTATGATCGCGAAACGATCGCGCGTGAACTCTTGCGCCCATGGGATGCCGCCGAGATCGCGAACAAGATTTGCGTGGAGTGGAATACGCGACTCCGCACCTGTGCCGGCCGGGCGAATTCGGCGCGGTCACTCATTTCGCTCAACCCGCGACTGCAGGAACATGGCGCCGCCGAGATCGACCGGACTTTCCGGCATGAATTGGCGCATTTGCTCGCGCAATTCCGGGCCGGCCGGCGGCGCATCCCGCCGCACGGTTCGCTCTGGCGGCAAGCCTGTTGCGACCTGGGAATCGCGGACGAAAGGCGTTGCCACACTCTGCCTTTCCCCGTGCAACGCCACCGTCGGCGCTATCCGTATAAATGCCCGAAGTGCGGACAAGATTTTCCGCGGGTGCGACGGATCCGGCGCGTCACGGCCTGCCTGGCGTGTTGTCGGAAACACAATGGCGGTAAATTCGATACAAGATTTCGTCTGCAGCTGCTGACCAGTTAGGGACGTTTGTCCGCGGAGTGGACGCCGCGGCGCGGCGTCCCTACCTGCCAACCGGTGGGACGAGACTCTACAGTTCACCCGCCGCGGCGGGAGCCGACGAATCCCACGGACTATTCGACGCCACGGCAGAGCGTCGCCGCGACCGGGAAGGAACTAGACCTCCCCGCTTCCCTCGCCTTTGACCGCTTTCGTGCCGCGCAATTTCGCCTGGATGAACGCGTCTATGTCTCCATCCATGACTGCCTGCACATTACTGGTCTCGGCCCCGGTGCGATGATCCTTCACCATTTGGTAGGGCTGAAACACGTAGGAACGAATCTGACTGCCCCACGCGACATCGCCCTTCTCGCCGTACTGACGGTCGATCTCGGCGCGCTTTTTGTCCTGCTCGAGCTCATACAGTTTCGCTTTCAACATCTTGAGAGCGAGCTCGCGGTTCCGCCCCTGACTCCTTTCCGCCTGACAAGCCACCACGATTCCGCTCGGCCGATGCACGAGGCGCACGGCCGTCTCCACCTTGTTCACGTTCTGGCCGCCTTTGCCTCCGGCGCGAAACGTGTCGATATCGAGGTCGGCCGGATTGATTTCAATAGGAGCCGACTCCGCGATTTCGGGAACCACATCGACACTGGCAAAGGAGGTGTGCCGCCGCTTGTTCGCGTCGAACGGCGAAATGCGGACCAGTCGATGAACCCCGCGCTCGGTCTGCAGATGGCCATAAGCGTATTCGCCCGTGACCAGGAGCGTGACCGATTTGATTCCCACTTCTTCTCCCTGCTGGATATCGACGGTTTGCGATTGCAATCCGCTGCGTTCAATCCAGCGCTGATACATGCGCAGGAGCATATCGGCCCAGTCGCACGACTCGGTGCCACCCGCGCCCGAGTGAATCGTGACGAACGCGTTGGAGCGATCGTTTTCGCCCGACAAAAACTGGCGCAGCTCGAACTCTTCGAGTTGATGCACGAGCCGGGCGTGTTCGGTGGCGACTTCCTTGTCGGCCTGGCTGCGCGCGGCGGCGTCGCTTTCCTCGGCGGCCAGTTGCTGCAGCGCCTCGAAATCGTTAATGGCCCGTTCCAGTTCGCGAAACGGGTTGATGAGCGAGCGCAGACGCGAAACCTCCTCGACGTCGCCTTGGGCGCGTTCGCGATTGTTCCAGAAATCGGGCGCGCTCATGCGTCCTTCGACGGTGGCTAGCTTTTCCTGGAGTTTAGGGAGGTCAAAGAAACCTCCGCAGTTCGTCCACGCGGGACTTCAAATCCGAAGCATCAAAAACCGGGAGCTCAGTGGACATGGTCCAAGATAACAAGCTGTGCGCAATGCGCAAAATGCTACAGGCGCTTCCAACATGAGTCGCATCCACCGCGGCCGCCTTAGCCACGCCCCCGGAGCGGTCGTTCCACCACTCCGACTGCGCACACGCCAGGGTGGATCGAGCTCTCCGAGCACGATGACAAGCCACAAGCGGCGAAGCCGCTCATTATGATCGTTCCAATCGATGAGCTCAGAAAACTACCGCTTCGGCTTGCCGGCCTGCGGGGCTTCCAGGCGAAAGATGGTTTCGCCTTCCTTCATCAAGTCGAGGCGATCGCGCGCGATCGTTTCCAGATAGGTCGTATTCGTCTTGAGCAGGACAACCTCGCGGGTCTGCCGCGCCAGCAACCCAATCTGCTCGTTCACCAGCGCCTGCAGATTCACGATCTCCGCCCGGCTGTGCGTCAGCTTCTTATAAGGCGGCACGAACAGACTAACGATGGCCAGCCACACCGCTATCACCAGCAAGACCAGCAAAACGCGGTTGAGCCGCTGCCAAACAGTCGCGTCACGCCGCGCGCGAAAATCTACATGCTCCACTTCAACGCATTTTACCGCCGTAAATCGCTTTGTCACCAAGTTCCTGAGCAATCCGCAGGAGCTGGTTGTACTTGGCCACGCGGTCGGTCCGGCAAAGCGAGCCAGTCTTGATCTGCCCGGCGTTCGTCGCCACCGCGATGTCCGCAATGGTGGTGTCTTCCGTCTCGCCGGAACGATGACTGATCACAGCTCTGTAGTTGTTCTTCATGGCCAGGTCGATCGCCGCCAAAGTCTCGGTCAATGTTCCGATCTGATTGACCTTCACCAAAATGGAGTTGGCCACGTGCTCGTCGATGCCACGCTGCAAAAATTGCACGTTCGTGACAAACAGATCGTCCCCCACCAGTTGCACCTTGTCGCCCAACCGCGCCGTCAGTTTCTTCCAGCCTTCCCAATCATTCTCAGCGCAGCCGTCCTCGATCGAGATAATGGGAAAACGCTGGCACAGGCCGGCATAGTATTCGATCAACTCCTCCGCCGTCCGTTTGGAGCCATCCGATTTCTTGAACACATAAAGCTTCTGTTTCCGGTCAAAGAATTCCGAAGAGGCCACGTCGAGCGCGATGAAAATCTGTTCGCCGATCTGGTAGCCCGCCTTCTCCACCGCCTGCACGATCGACTCCAGAGCGTCATCGGCCGATTTCAATTGCGGGGCAAACCCGCCTTCATCCCCCACGTTGGTGGAGAGGCCGCGATCCTTCAGGACGCTCTTCAAGGCATGAAAAATCTCGGCGCCATAACGCAGGCCTTCCGCAAAAGAGGGAGCGCCTTTCGGCATGATCATGAACTCCTGGAAATCGATCGGCGCATCGGAATGTGCCCCCGCGTTGAGAATGTTCATCATCGGCACCGGCAGAACATTGGCCTGCTCGCCTCCAAGATAACGGAAGAGAGGAAGATGAGCCGAGGCGGCCGCGGCATGAGCCACCGCCAGCGAGACTCCGAGCAGCGCGTTCGCCCCCAAATGCTTTTTGTTAGGCGTCCCATCCAGCTCAATCATCCTGCCATCGATCTTCGCCTGCTCGCGCGCATCCCAGCCGCGCAACGCCGGCGCGATCGCGTCCGTCACGTGACGGACCGCTTGCTTGACGCCTTTGCCGCCGTAGCGCTTTTTGTCACCATCCCGCAACTCCCAGGCTTCGTGTTCGCCCGTGCTGGCGCCGCTCGGGACTGCCGCCCGGCCAAATGCTCCGCCTTCCAGCCGGACATCGACTTCGACGGTCGGGTTTCCGCGCGAATCGAGGATTTCACGCGCCGTGATGTGGGAAATAGATGTCTGGGCCATGGCGGATTGGATGACGCGAAATCGCGTTTCGCGCAAACAGAATCCGAAGGCGAACCGTTGCAGCCCCGGGCCGGACGACCCGGCGGTCCTGGCCCCAGGGTGGGTCCGGGCCAACATTCCTGCTGGCAATATTCGCCAGCGTAGGTACGCTGCCACCATGAGTCTCTGTGCACGTTTTGTCGCCACCGGCTGCGTACTGGCCGGTTGCCTGACAATTGGCGCCGCCGACGCGCCGCACCTTGCCGCCGAGCAACTGGCCAAGGCGGTCAGGAATGATACGATCAGCATCCCTACGCCCGGCGAGCTTTTTGCCGCTCTGGAAAAACCGGGAAAGCCGAACTGGTCCGGTCAATTTCGCGGGCCGCTTCCCACCACTTATAAGAACCGGGCCCAGATTGCTCTTAACTTGGGCGGTCTGATCGCCGATGGTTTCATCGCCGTGGAGGCGCAGGACGGCCAGCAGGTAAAAAACATCGGAAGCGACATTATCAAGATGTCGAAAGCCCTCGGGGTCAGCGAAAACATCTTGAGCCGGGGCAACAGCATTAACGAGTTCGCCGAGAACAGCGAATGGGATGCGCTCCAGGAAGAACTCGAGGCTACGCAAAACGAAGTCAAAACCTCCATGCAATCCCACAGCGACCAGGATTTGGTCATCCTCGTTAGTCTGGGCGGATGGATCCGCGGCACGCAGGTCGTTAGCGCCGCCGTCATGCAGAATTACGATGAACGCAGCGCCAAAGTCCTGCGCCAACCGGCTCTCGTGAATTTGATCCATACCAAGATCAACGACATCTCGCCCGAAATGCGCGATAACCCGCTGGTCAAGGCGGTGAGCGATCAACTCGTGGCACTGGAGAAACTGGTTTCATTTCCGGCCGGCCAAGCACCGACCCAGGATGACGTGAAGAAAGTGAATGAAGCGGTCGGCCGCGTCATGCAGGAGATCCAACGCAAGCCTGATTCCAAATGAAGAAAGGCCCGCTCACCCTTGCCCTGTTGCTGGGCGCGCTCTTCGCCCCGGTCGGTCTGCGGGCCGAATCCGACAAGGAAGTGGAAGCCCATAAAGCCGTGCTCGACCTGGCGGGGGCCTTTTCCAACGACGGATTCAAAATCCGCGACGGCCATTGGACTGGCACGCTCCAGCCCAAGGAGCACGCGCTCATCGCCGTGAACCTGTACGCGGGCAATCAATATTGGTTCGCGGTCGGCGCGGCAGAGCCGGCCAAGAAAGTGGAGGTCACGGTCTACGATGAGACAGGCCAACAGGTAACAACCGAGAGTTACAGTGAAGGAGAGCGCGCCGCGGCCGGCTTCTCCCCCACCAGTAGTGGCCAGTATTATGTGTCGGTCGGTCTTCTCGAGGGCGACGCCAGCAGTTTTTGCCTGATCTATTCCTATAAATAGGACGCGGGGAACGGCATTAGCTCTCCTTCCACCTGGTTATGAAACCAGGCAGGGTTAGCAGCGTTTTTCTCCTTTCGGTGGGCCTCGTCTATTGCAACGGCGGCTGCGCCATCTTCCGATCCGCCCATGGCGGGAGATCCGGGGACAAATTATACGCCGTCCGAACGGAGTCCGCGCCTTTCTATTTCCATAGTCCGCGGCCAGGGAGTACCCCGGACCAGACCATCCCGAGGGACACACCGATGAAGCTGGTCCGCTTTTCCTTCGGGGTCTGCAAAGTCCGGCTGCTCAGTGGAGAACAAGGTTACGTCCGGAGCGACGATATCTCGTCCGCTCCCACGAAAATGATCGCCTCTCTCGACACTCCCCCGGCAGCGCTCGCCAATTCTTCCGCCTGGCGCGCCGAAATTCCGCAACCGAGGATGGACGCGCCGGAGCCGCCCCTCCCCGAGTTCGAGCCCACTCCTCTCCCCGAGCCGGTCAATCCCGGCAACTAAGCTAGGCTTTCGCTGCGCCGCGCTTTTCGTAAGATCAGCTCGGCGCATGATCTCACTCGAAGTTTTCTACGAAGGCCGCGTCCACGGCGTGGGCTTTCGCTGGTCCGTTCGGAACGTGGCCAAGGGTTTCGACGTCACGGGCTGGGTCCGCAACCTTCCGGACGGGCGCGTGCAAATGCAGGTCAGCGGCGCCGAGGAAGAAGTGCGAAGTTTCCTCCAAGCAATCAACCAGAGCGAACTGCGCGCCCATATCAAAAAACAAACGGAATCAAAACTGGCTACGCCCGAAGCCAGGAACGGTTTCGAAATTCGACATGACTGAACCGGCCATCGCCATTCGCGGACTCACCAAGGTTTTCCCGGCCCCGTTTCGTCGGAGCTCGGTCGTGGCCGTGCGTGATCTCAGCCTGAGCGTCGGGCCTGGGGAGGTTTATGGGTTACTCGGACCAAACGGCTCCGGCAAAAGCACCACTCTCAAGATCCTGCTCGGTCTGGTTTCGCCCACCAAAGGACGGACTGAAATCCTGGGAAACGACAGCCGCCAGGTGAAGAGCCGCAGCGTCGTCGGCTTTCTGCCCGAGAACCCCTACTTTTACAAATACCTAACGGGCCAGGAAACCTTGTGTTTCTTCGGAAAACTGGGCGGACTAGGCGGGCGGGCCTTGAGCCAACGGATTGACGAGATGCTCGCGCTGGTTCGGCTGGAAAGTGTGCGAGACCGCCGCCTCGCCACATATTCGAAGGGCATGCTGCAACGAATCGGCCTGGCCCAAGCCCTCATCCACGATCCGCGCGTGGTCGTCCTGGACGAACCCACCGCCGGCGTAGACCCGGTCGGCTCGCACGACATCTGTGATTTAATCCTCCGGCTGAAAGAGCGCGGTGTCACCATTCTGCTCTCCTCCCATCTGCTCGCCCAGGCGCAGGAAATCTGCGACCGCGTCGGAATTCTCTCGGCCGGAGCGCTCGTGCGCGAAGGTCGGCTGGAGGAATTGATCGCGATTGAAAACCGCACGGAAGTAGTTTTGGAAAACGCGTCCGATGCGCTTCTCCAGGAAATTACCACCGCCGCCACCCGCTCGAACGCGCGCCTCGTGGAACACCGAAAATCCACCACCACTCTTGAGCGCCTCTTTCTCGAAGCGATCTCGGAGGAGAACAAAAAACGGGATCCGGCGGCGCCGCCCGATGAGGAGGAAAAAATATAATGACTTCCTCCGTCCGATTTTCCCTGCGGCGCATTCTCGCCCTAACGAGCAACACATTGACCGACCTGACGCGTCAGCGCGTCTTCTATTTTGCCCTGATCTTCGCGCTCCTTCTCATCGCTAGCTCGGTCTTTATGGCTCGTTTCAGTTTCCAGCAGGAATTTCAAATCCTGAAAGACGTCTCGCTCGGCGCCATGTCGCTGGTCAGCTCTCTCCTGGCGGTCGTGGCCACGGCTCGGCTCCTGCCCCAGGATGTGGAGGACCGGACCGTTTACACGATTTTGGCGAAACCGGTGCCGCGCTTCGAATATATCCTCGGCAAACTGTGCGGCATGCTGCTCCTTTTGGCCCTCAGCATTCTCCTCATGGGCTTTCTGTTTATGGCAGTTCTCTTTCTGCGCGAACAGGCCGTGCTCAGCGAGACGGCCCGGCAAATGGCGGCCGCGCCCCACCAACAATTGGAGGCCGCGCTCCGCAGCGTCCGCCAGTCTGCTTTTAATATCGATCTCCTCCCCGCCGTCGCGACGATTTATCTCAAAGCGGCCCTGCTCGCCGCCCTCACTCTTTTCGTCTCCACTTTCGCCACCACCAATTTGTTCACGATCGTGGTCATGGTCTTCGTCTATTTCATCGGGCACCTGCAGGCGACCGCCCGGGAATACTGGCTGCTCAACCAGGGAGGCGGTTGGATCGTGCAAACCTTCCTCGCGCTCGTCGCCCTGTTGTTCCCCGATCTCCAGGCCTTCAACTTGATCGATGACGCCGTCGCCGGCACGGCCATCCCACTCGCCCTCTTCGGCAAGACGATGCTGCTCGGGCTGTTTTACACGACGGTTTACACGCTCCTCGGCACGGTCGTCTTTTACGGAAAGGAACTGTGATTCGCCTTGCCATCGTGTTCGCCCTCGTGCTCGCGCTCGGCGCCCTCAAACTGCCGATCGAACGCCGCTTGTCCCTCGAGCATCGCGCCCTGCATTTCCAGGGCGTCGAATTTAATTTCAATCTGCGCGAGCAAATCGGACAGATGGGATTCGTCGCCGCCTTAAGCGGATTCCGCTCCATCGTGGCGGACGTGCTCTTTATCCAGGCGCAGGCCGCCTGGGAGCGAACGGAATGGGGCCGGGTTCTTTTGCTCTTCCGGCAGGCCACCACTCTCCAGCCGCGCTCCGTCCTGTTCTGGGACATGGCGGCATGGCACATGGCTTGGAACGCCAGCGCCGCCGCGTTGCACGATCAAAACCTGCCGCGCCAGGCCTTACGCATAAAAGCGCAGCGCGAGTATTTCGAGATTGGCAAGGATTTCCTGGAGCGCGGAATCCAGAATAACCCGGACAAGCCGCAGCTCTACGAATCGCTCGCTCGTCTTTACCAGGACAAGTATAACGACCACCTGCACGCCTCCGAGAGGTTCGCCCAGGCCGCGCGGTTACCGGAGGCACGCGTCTACGATAAGCGCTTCGCCGCCTATGAGCTTTCCTATTGCGAAGGGCGAGAGAAGGACGCCTACGAGGAATTGCACCGGCTCTATGAGATGGGCCCCGCCGAACGTCTTCCCACCCTGATCGCGCGATTAAAATTCCTCGAGAACAAGCTGGACGTTCCGGCCGACCGGCGCATTCCGGATCCAGCACGGTAACCTCTGCGTCAACCCGGACTCTTGTCTTCCCCTCGGATCCTTTCGGTCGTGCCGACGCGTGCCTGAAATTTCTTGAGGGGCCTCTATCCTCTCCCGCAAATTCTTGTATAATCCCACCCGCCCAGCCCGTCTGGACCAAGCCCTAAACTTGCCATGCGCTTCGCCATTTTCAGTGATGTCCACGCCAACCTCGAGGCTCTCGAAGCCGTCCTGGCGGATGCGGCTCAGCGGGAATGCACGCATTTTGTCTGTCTCGGCGACGTCGTGGGCTACAACGCCAATCCACACGAATGCGTCGAGCGCGTGCGCGCCCTGGATTGCCCGACGGTCAAAGGCAATCACGATGAGCAGGCCTCTCTCTTCGAATCCTCCCGTGATTTCAATGAGCTGGCCGAACACGCCATCGAGTGGACGCGCGAGAATCTGACGAAGGAAGACCGGGAATGGCTGCGCGACCTTCGCTTGCAGCGTCAGGTACGGGATTTCACCATCGTCCATGCGACCCTCGATACCCCCGGACAGTGGGGCTACATCTTTAACAACCTCGACGCCGTCGCCAGCTTCACTTATCAGCACACCGCCCTCTGCTTCTTCGGCCACACGCATGTGCCCATGGCGTTTATCCGGGACGACGGTGTCCGCCGCGTCAAGATCGACCGGTTGCGCATCGAACCAGCCAAGAAATATTTCATTAACGTCGGTAGTGTCGGCCAGTCGCGCGACGGAGACTGGCACGCCAGCTACTGCATGTTCGACACCGATCACAACATGGTGGAACAACACCGCATCAATTACGACCTGCAGACCGCCCAGGACAAAATTATTAAAGCGGGTTTGCCCCGTCTCCTGGCCGAGAGACTGGCCCTTGGAAGATAAGATCGACAATTCAGGATTTTCACTTCTGAATTCTGGACCCTTCCTCTGAAATCGATCCTGATTATTAAACCCAGTTCGCTCGGCGACGTCGTGCATACCTTGCCGGCGGTGGCGGCATTGCGGGAGGCCTATCCTCGCGCCGTCATCACCTGGGTGATCAATCCGGAGTGGGCGCCCCTCTTACGCGGCAACCAGGACGTCAACCATGTGCACATCTTCCCGCGCGGCGAGCTGCGCGGACTCGGCGCGTCGCGCAGCCTCATGCCGTGGCTCAAGAAAACGAAAGAGATCCAGCCCGAGCTCGCGCTCGATTTTCAGGGACTGCTCCGAAGCGCCCTCATCGCGAAGGCCAGCAAAGCCCGCCAGATTTTTGGCCTGAACGATGGACGCGAAGGGTCACGCTGGTTTTATCATCGCAGCGCCAAGGTCAATCGCCGCCAGCACGCGGTTGAGCGCTACCTCAAACTGGCGGAACTGGCCGGCGCATCTGTGGGCGACGCTCTGCGTTGTCCCATTCCCACGGGTGATCCTTTGCCGCGCTTCGACGAGTATCCCCCTTTTATTCTGCTCCATCCTTTCGCCCGCGGCCAAAGCAAATCGCTCTCCAACGCCGTTATCGAAGGTATTTGTGAAGCTTTCGCCCCCACCCGAATCGTTGTGGTTGGCAAATCGACGCGCAAGATTAACGCGCCGGATAACTGCGTCGAGCTGACCAATCAGACTTCGCTGCTCCAGCTCATCCGGCTGATTCGCGTGGCCCGTTTTATCATCAGTGTCGATAGCGGACCAATGCACATCGCCGCCGCCGTGACCGACCGGCTCTTGTCGATTCACACATGGACCGATCCACGCCGGGTCGGCCCCTATAATCCGGATGCCTGGATCTGGAAAAACGGCAACCTCATTCAGGTCAAGGAACTCGAGTCGGCCAAATTAGGCCGGCCCGGCCGGCGCTTCAAAACGCGCGACATCCCCGCCCTCGTCGAACTCATCCGGCCGGAGGTTCCGATTGATCCGATGCTCGTCTGAGCGCTGAACGCACCGAAAATAGGATCTCTCACAAAGTCCACCAAGGACACAACGGCCAACCACGCCCTTCCTGAGTTGAGCGTTTGCCTCCGATCACCGTGTCCGACCAGGCCCCTCTGACTTGAGCGCCCGCATAGCAGCGACTTCCGACCGACCGCATTGTAGAGGCGGTTGTGCCAACCGCCTGTCTATTTAAATAGGCTTGGCACAAGCGCCTCTACAAGCGCTCTGAATTGAGCGTTGAGCGTTTTCTTCCGATCACAGCGTTCGGCCTTCTTCCTCTTCTTCCTCTCCCCGGGGGAGAGGATTGAGGTGAGGGCACTCCTCCCTGCGCCCTTCAGTCGGATGCCTCTGTGCCTAACGAAAACTTCGTCCGCACATGATATGTCGGCATCGTTCCGTATCCCTTGGCCATCGGCGTTTGCCCCACATACTCACTCGTAAAATCCGCGGAACGATGCGCCGCGGCCAGAGCGGCGAACGCCTCCGTGGCGTAGACTTGCCCGGCCGGCGTAATCGGCTCCAGCCGCGCCGCGCGGCTGACGTGCGTTCCGCTGTAGCTGCGATTTCCCGTAATCGGATCGTCGAATTCGTAGGCCGGCCCCGCGTGCAGCGCGATGCGCAGATTCAGGTCTGCGCGCAATCCTTTCTCTTCCCATTTTGTCCGGCTGGCCAGATTGGCCAGCTGCAAGGCAAACCGGCCCGCCCCATCCACGGTCGAGAAAACGAAATATAATCCATCGCCCCAAGTGTTTTTGGCCACGATCGATTCGCCAAACCGCGAACTCAGCTGAGCGATCGCGCCCAGGAACTCATCCACGAAGCGTGGCACCTCTACTTCACTGAGTTTGCTGAAGCCCACCGCATCGGCAAAAAGAATTGAGACCAGTCGCGATCCGAAGCCAGACCCGGCGGTTGAGAAAATTTCCGCTGGTTTGATTTTCGAAATCTCGACGCTTGTCCCAGCGGCTCGCCCACGCTCCGCCCCGGAAACTCGAATCTTCTCCAGGTCGATGACCGCCAGCTTGTAGCCGAGCGCCCGCCAGTTCTCCACCACGCTCGAGACGCCTCCCGGTCCGTCGCCCGGTTTTCCGTTCCAGACCACTAGCGGAATGAGCTCGCTTTCGAGTTGTTGCGAACGAATCGCGGCCAGTCCCAATAAGAGTTGATTACAAAAGTCGTAGGACACGCCGCCGATCTGCAGTTTCTCAGCCGAGGCGACGAGCACGCGGGCGGCCTGCGTCATGACTCGTTCGAATCTTTTCCGCCAATCCGACCCCGCCAGAAAATCGACGCTGTCCCGGACGAATTCCTCCCGGTTATAGGGCAAGACCACCGAGACTTCGGCGCCACGCTCGAGCATTGCTTCCAAAAATAAAATATCAGCCCCGCAGGCCGCCGAAGCGAAACCGAAACTCGGCTTCACGCGATCGATCCAGGCTGCAATCTCCGCCGCCACCGCCTTCTCCATATCCTTCGGGAACCGCGGCTCCGCCCGGTCGTGCCGGTCAATCATATGCCCGGCGAAAGCCACAATCGGCGGAATGCACAGGCAGCGGTCGATTTCTTTCGGGTCGATTTTCCAATGTTGCAAAATCAAATGCGCATTTCGCCGGGTGGAATGCAGATCTCCGTGACGGCCGGCCCCGGCTTGGGCGGCACGCCCATACCAATCCTCCGCTTCCGACCAATTCCGCAGGATCAAGGCCGCTTCGCCCAACGCGGCCAGCGGCCAGTATTCATCCACGCCTTCCTTGAACACCGCCTGTTTGCACTGCTCGCGAACCCGGGAGGCGAGCGTGGACGCAGAGTCCACATTTCCGATGAGCAGATTCATGGTGGCCGCGTTGATGCCCGACCAATAACCGCCCGTGTTTTCGAAGCCCTGGGCATAAATCTCCGCCGCGCGCCGGAGATATTGTTCGCGCGCGGCCGCGTTCGACGCCTGCATGGCCAGGTCCTTGTAGGTGCGTCCCAGCATCCCGAGCGTTTCCTCGCCGGCTTGACCCTCTTGCCGCAGACCTTCCAGCACCGCATTGGCGCGGTCGGTCGCGCCGCTTCTGGCCAGCGACAATCCCTGGAGTTGGCGCAGTCGCACGTCCCCCGGTAACACGTTCAGGCCTTCGCTAATGACATCATAGGCAAGGAGTGGTTCACCGTGCTGGAGGATCGATTCGCTCAGCGCGCCGTAGATTTGGGGCGATCTCTTCCATTCATCCAGATCCCGCGCGCGCCAAATCGCCATCAATCCAGCGAGATCGCTGCCGGCAATTTGAGGCAGCACCTGCCCCACGCCTTTTCCCGTCTCTGCTTTCTCCGTCATGTTCCGGCCCAGCCTAGCGCGAGCGTCCTGAAATTGTCGATCCTAGGCGCGACCCGCGCGTGCCCGCAGCAGAAAATCAGCCATGCGTAAATCTCGTTCGAACGTGATCTTGAAATTGAAATCCGTATTGGGCACAAGCAACACTTTGTGGCCCAGTTGTTCCACGGCCGAGACTTCGTCCGTGATCAGAAGATGCCGGGCAAGGACGGCGCGATAGGCTTCCTCCAACAAATCTCGCGCGAAGATTTGCGGCGTCTGCATGGCGTAAACCTGCCGGCGATCGATCGATTCGCACACGGCCAGTTCCGTATCCGCCCGCTTCAACGTATCCGTAACGGGCTCGGCCAGGGAAGCCGCGCCACTCTCGCGCGCCCGCGCAAAAACATTCTCAATTTGCTCCGGCGTCACAAGTGGACGAGCCGCGTCGTGCACAGCCACGAACTTGGCGGCGGCGTTCAAGGCCTGCAGTCCGGCTCTGACCGAATCCTGCCGATGTTCTCCACCCGTCACGATGTCACTGATTTTTCTTTTGTTTCGAAGCAGATCCTTCAACTCGGATAATCGATCGGCGCCGGTTACAATGACCACGTCGGTGACCGATGCCGCCTGCTCAAAGGCATCGACCGCGTGCTCGAGCACCGGCTTGCCGGCCAGAGAGGCCGTCAATTTGTCGAAGCCAACGCGACGACTGCTCCCCGCTGCAACGATGATGGCGGTCAGCATGTGAATGTGAAGCGCCGAAGAGTTTCTACCCTCAACCGCTCACCTCTCAACTACTCAACTGCTTCTGCACCTCCGCGCTGAGCGTCCTGCCATCCACTCGCCCGCCGATCTTCGCCTGCACCGCCTTCATGACCGCGCCCATCTGCGCCTTGCTCGTCGCCTGCAACTCCGCAATGGCCTCACGCACGGCTTTCGAAACTTCCTCCGCGCTCATCTGCTGCGGGAGATAGCTGTTCAGGACGTTCAGCTCCTCTTTTTCCTTGGCCGCCAATTCCGGGCGCCCGCCTTTCTCAAAACTTTCGATCGAGTCCTGGCGTTGCTTGACCTGTTTGCGGATGACCTGCACGGACTCGGTCTCGCTCATCTCCGTTTCCGCGCCGGCCTTTTCAATCGCCGCGTACTTCAAGGCGGACTTGAGCATGCGCAAAACGCCCAGCCGGGTCGCTTCCCGGGCGCGCATCGCCTCTTTCAAGTCGGCGTCCACACGTTCTAGTAATGTCACAGTCTGAGGCTACCCTCCCCGTCTCGCCGCGCAACCTTTCTCGGCCGAAACTTGGCTAACGACCAACGTGTTGCCTTTCCGAGCTGTCGCAGCCCGCTCTGCAGAGGTCATTGACAGTCGAGCGTGCCCCTCTTGGACTGATGTTGTAGATGGGCTTGGCCCAAGCACCTCCACAACGTCCGGTGCGAGTCATCGGAAGACCACGATTTTCCTGTCACGACGGTTGGTGTCACTACGCTCCGATGCGCATCCGTTCCGCGCAGGCGCGCACCGAATCGGGGTCGCTCACCGTCATGACATCGACCCCTTTGCGCGTCCGTTGGAGTAACCCGGCGAGCACGCCGCCCGGGCCCAGCTCAATGAACAACTCGCAGCCCATGCTCAAAAGTCGCTCCATGCAGTCCACCCAACGCACCGTGCCCGTCACCTGGTCCTGCAAAGTGCGCCGAATATCCGGCAGCGTTTGCACTTCCTCCCCCGTCACGTTGCTGATCACCGGAAACTTTGGAGGCTGCATCTCCACCTCGAGCAGCGCCTCTCCCAGTTTGCGATAGGCGTCCTCCATCAAACGGGAATGATAGGCCCCTGCCACATTGAGCATGGTGGCTCGCCGAATTCCATATTCCCGCGCCACGCCCACGGCCGCTTCCACTTTGGCGAGCTCCCCGGAAATGACGATCTGGCCCGGCGCATTGATATTGGCCACGTCCACATCCTGCGCCGCCGCCAGTTGCCTCACGGAATTTTCCGCCGCGCCAATCATGGCCGCCATTCCACCCAAAGTGGCGGCACAGGCTTCGTCCATCAATTGGCCGCGTCTCTGCACGAGCCGGAGTCCGCTCTCGAAATCAAACGTGCCGGCGACACAATGCGCGGTCATCTCCCCCAGCGACAAACCCGCGGCGCCTTCCACCGGAAAATCACCGGCCAATTCGCGCAGCGCGGCCAGGCAAGCGAGCCCGTGCACAAAGAGCGCCGGCTGACAGTTGGACGTCTTGGTCAGCTCTTCGATCGGCCCATTCCAGGTGATGTCGGACAATTTGCGGCCCAGAATCTGGTCGGCTTGGAGGAACAAATTTCCCGCTACGGGGAACTGATCCGCCAGTTCACGCCCCATCCCCACGGACTGCGCACCCTGCCCCGCAAACAACAGCGCGATCTTCTTCATATCCTAGAATGGTGAATGGTCTGCCTTTATCAACGTCAAAGGATTCGACCCTGCCTGCATTCTGAACGACTATGAAATTTGTATCCTCCTCTGCCATGATCAAATTCGGCCTGGCTTTTCTTCCTTTTCTCTTCGTCTCCTGCGCGACGATTACTCGCGGCGTCCATGAGAAGCTCTACGTGGAAAGCCAGCCGGCTGGCGCCAATGTCCTTCTTTCGACCGGCGAAAAAGGGGTCACGCCCGCTAAATTTGTGAAGAGCCGCCGCGATGGCTTCTCTGTGACCGTGAGTAAACCGGGCTACAAAGCCCGAACCGTAAAAGTGGAAAGCAAAGCTTCTCCAACGGGCGGAGCGGCCATGGCTGGCAATGCCGTGGCCGGCGGCCTTATTGGAATTGCGGTCGATTCCGGGTCCGGCGCCTTGTTTTCGCTTTATCCGAACCCCGTGTCCGTGCGCCTCGTGCCGAGCCCGGGGTCTGCACCGAAAAAACGCGCGATCAAGAGCGCTCCGCGCCACGTGCAGGATCACGAAGTGAAGTTGCCACCGCGCACGAGCAGGCCCAGCTCCGGCAATGCGGAAGAAAATGACCGTGGCTCCGCGCCCAATGTTCCCG
Source organism: Chthoniobacterales bacterium (assembly GCA_038203615.1). Classification (GTDB taxonomy): domain Bacteria; phylum Verrucomicrobiota; class Verrucomicrobiia; order Chthoniobacterales; family UBA10450; genus JBBRDU01. The sequence goes on along the minus strand of JBBRDU010000015.1, from coordinate 3,740 downwards.
CATCGACTCCTCCCGAACAGAACACGCTGCAGTCGGTCGAATCGCCGCAGGCGTCCCCTGCTCCGCACTGATCCGCTTCTTCCTCGCACAACAACCTCCAAAACGGTTTGCGTTGGGGCGGTCCATCACCGTTCTGACGGCCATGTATTACTTTTGCTCTTGCACGCGCCAAGGGACTCGCGAGCATTATTGATCTTATGGCGTTTAGCGTGCGCGAAATCGAATCTCCCGACCCGGTAACGCGCGTGGCCGCGGCCGACGCGCAACTGCGTCAGTCCGACGAGGATATCGGGGAAAAGATGGTGCTGAATATGGGTCCGTCGCACCCGGCCACCCATGGGGTGCTGCGCCTTGTCCTCGAGCTCGATGGCGAGGTCATTACCAAAGCCACGCCGGACGTCGGTTATCTGCATCGGGGCGACGAAAAAATCGCGGAGAACATGCAGTATAACCAGTTCGTTCCCTACACCGATCGCCTCGATTATCTCGCGCCCCTGGCCAACAACGTGGCCTACGCGCTGGCCGTCGAGAAATTGATGAACTGGGAAATCCCGCCGCGCGGCAAAGCCATCCGTGTCATTTGTTGCGAGATGGCTCGAATCTCGGCGCACCTCATGGGTTTGGGCGCCATGGCTCTCGACCTCGGCGCGCTGACCGTCTTTCTTTACACCTTCACCGAGCGGGAAAAGATTTACGACCTTTGCGAAATTCTAACCGGCGCACGCTTCACCACCTCTTACACACGCGTCGGCGGACAGATTCGTGATTTGCCCGACACTTTTATCCCGGCTCTCCGCAAGTTTCTCGACGCCTTCGGCCCCGCCCTCGACGAATGCGACCATCTCCTGACGCGCAACCGCATTTTCGTCGATCGCACCAAGGATATCGCCGTCATTCCGCGCGACCGCGCCATTGCCTACGGCATTTCCGGCCCGAACCTGCGCGGCAGCGGCGTCGAGCACGATCTCCGTCGCAAACATCCGTATCTCGATTACGAAAAGTACGATTTTGAAGTGGTGGTGGGGAGCGCGGGCGATTGTTACGATCGTTACCTCGTTCGCATCGAAGAGATGCGGCAAAGCGCGCTCATTCTCCGACAGGTCATCGACCAACTGCCGAGTGGGCCGATCAACGTGGCCGACTGGAAGAATGCCGTCCCGCCCAAGGCCCAGGTCATGACCAAGATGGAGGAATTGATTCACCACTTCATCGTGGTGACGGAAGGCCTGCAAGCCCCACCGGGCGAAATCTACTTTGCCGCCGAGAATCCGAAGGGGGAACTCGGATTTTATATTCATAGCAAGGGCGGGGGCGTGCCGTATCGCTTGAAGATCCGCTCACCTTCGTTCGTGAATCTCAGCATTTTGCCGGAGCTTTTGCCCGGTTGCATGATCAGCGACGTGGTCGCCGTCCTGGGAAGTCTGGACTTCGTCATGGGGGAATGCGACAGATGAGAATGAAGAAATCCAACTTGGCCATGGCCGGCTCGCTCTGCGCCGTGGCACTCGTCTTGGCCCTGAACGCGTGTGACCGGAACGTTCTCTCCGGGTCAAAATTGACGCTGCCGAATTACCAGCAAGTGACCACGGGCATGTCGAAGTCGCAGGTCGAGCAGATTCTCGGGTCGCCCACATCCGTCGACACCAAGGACCTCCTGATTTACAAAAAAACGACTTATCGGTACGAGGAAGGCAAGAAGTTCGCCATGGTGACTTTCAAAAACGACGAGGTGGATAGCAAAGACACGAACCTGGGAACGCAATAGCCAATGTCCCTCCTGAAACGAATCGAACGAATCGCCCCGGTGTTTTTTCTGGCCGCCTCTCTGCTACTGGGAGGCTGCAACGATAAAAGAATTACCAAAGCCAACGTCGATGAAGTGACGGAAGGCATGGCGAAAAAACAGGTCGAGTCGATCCTCGGTCAGCCCACCTCAATTGATACGAAGGACCTTCTCATCACCAAGACCACCACTTACGTTTACCGGCAGGGCAAAGAGTCGGTCACGATCGTGTTCAAAGACGACAAGGTGCAAGCCAAGCAGAGCACATTGTCCGAATAATTATACAGCCGGTGGACTCGACGAGCACACGCGTTCCCGCCGAGTTAGAGCGGAAGATGCACGAAGCGATCGCCCGATACCCGGATAATCACCAACGCAGCGCCGCCATGCCGCTGCTTCATCTTTGGCAGGAGCATTTCGGATTCATCAGCGATGACGGCGTGCGCTGGATCGCGAACAAACTCGGTCTCCAGCCGATTAATATCCTCGAGCTGGTCACATTTTACCCCATGTTCCGGCAGCAGCCGGCGGGGCGCACTCACGTGCGCGTGTGCCGAACGCTCAGTTGCGCCATGGCCGGGAGTTACGCGGTGCGCGATTCCCTCGCGCGCGCCTGCGGGATTGATCTGCAAGCACATGACGCCGGCATACATGACCCGGTGCGAGTCAGCCCGGATGGCAAATACAGCATCGAGTTCGTCGAATGCCTGGCTAGTTGCGGGACCGCGCCGGTCTGCATGGTGAACGACACCCTGCACGAGAATGTGCCTCCCTACGAGGCGCCCTGCATCCTGCATGATTCGCTGCGCATTCGGAATGTTTACCCGCCGCATCCCCTTGAGCGACGCCTCCTTTTCAAGAACATCGGACGCGGAGACTGGAATCCAACCATCGACACGTACCTGCGCGACGGCGGTTACAAGGAACTGAAAAAGGCGGTCGCCATGTCGCGCGCCGCCATCGTGAACGAGGTGAAGACCTCCGGCTTGCGCGGACGCGGCGGCGCGGGATTCCCCTGCGGCGTCAAATGGGGCTTCATCAAGGAAGATGAGAAGAAACCGGTCTACCTCATCTGTAACGCGGACGAATCCGAACCCGGAACCTTCAAGGATCGCTACCTCATTCACGAGGATCCGCATCAACTGCTCGAAGGCATCCTCATTTCCTGTTTCGCCCTGAACGCCCGCACCGCCTACATATATATAAGAGGAGAGTTCCCGGAAGGCGCCCGCATCCTCGAGCGCGCCATCGAAGAAGCGCGCGCTCACAAGTTCCTGGGCAAGGATATTCTCGGCTCCGGATTCGACGTCGAGGTCTATATCCACCGCGGCGCGGGCGCTTATATTTGCGGTGAGGAAACCGGGCTGATCGAATCTCTCGAGGGGAAAAGGGCGTATCCGCGCATTAAACCGCCTTATTTCCCCGCTGTCCTCGGCCTCTATATGTGCCCGACCATCGTGAACAACGTGGAAACCCTCTGCCACATCAAACACATCATCGCCATGGGCGGAGCGGAATACGCCAGGTTGGGCCGCCCGAACAACACCGGCACGCGCATCCTTTGCGTGAGCGGTGATGTGCAACGGCCCGGTTACTACGAGGTCGAGGTTGGCAAGGTCACGATGGGACAGCTCATCTATGACATGGCGGGCGGCCTTCACTTCGGACGCACGCTTAAGGCCATCATTCCGGGCGGAAGCTCGGCCAAGGTCTTGCGCGCGGACGAGCGGTTCAAGCTCAAGCAGAAACAACCGGACGGCTCGATGCTCGAACAGGAAATGTCGATCAACGAGATCCCGATGGACTTCGATTCGCTTGCTGCTGCCGGGTCGATGGCTGGTTCGGGCGGCGTCATTGTGCTGGATGATTCGCGCGACATGGTCTGGACGCTCAACAACATCAATGAGTTCTATGCTCACGAGAGCTGCGGACAATGCACTCCCTGCCGCGAAGGTTC
>JBBRDU010000014.1:0-50833 GCA_038203615.1 Chthoniobacterales bacterium | reverse complement strand
CCGACGGCCTACGGCGAGAAAGTCGTCATTCGTATTCTCGATAAAGCGGCGCTCACCGGCAGCATCGACCAGATGGGAATGGACGAAGGGACGCTGGAGAAATTTAAGAAAGCGATCGACGCGCCGCACGGCATGATTTTGGTTACGGGCCCGACTGGTTCCGGTAAAACGACGACGCTTTATTCGGTCCTGCACGAGTTGAACAGCCCTCTCTATAATATCGTGACGGTGGAGGACCCAATCGAATACGAGCTGGTGGGGGTCAACCAGGTGGCGGTGCGCAACGATATCGGGCTCGATTTCGCGTCGGCTCTGCGCTCCATCCTGCGGCAGGATCCGGACATCGTGATGGTGGGTGAAATTCGTGACAACGAAACCGCGGACCTCGCGGTGAAAGCGGCGCTGACCGGTCACCAGGTCTTGAGCACGCTGCACACGAACGACGCGGCCGGCGCGATCACGCGTTTGGACGACATGGGAATTGAGCCGTTCCTCATCTCGAGTTCGGTCCTGATGAGCTGCGCGCAACGTCTGGTGCGGCGGGTCTGCTCCAATTGCCGCGAGGAATTTATCCCCGAGCCGGAAATGTTTGAGAAGCTCGGGATGCAGCCGAGCACGGAGACGGTCTTTTACTACGGACACGGCTGTGACCGCTGTAAAAAGCGCGGGTATCTCGGGCGCGTCGCCATTATCGAAGCGTTGCCGGTGAGCGAGGCGATTCGCCGGTTGATCATCAAGCGGGCCTCGGCCGCAGTGATCAAGAACCAGGCGGTCAGCGAAGGAATGAAAACTCTGCGCATGGTGGGCGTGGAAAAAGCTAAAGAGGGCATCACCACGCTGGAAGAAATCTGGCGTGTCACGTCGGAAGACCATTAGCCAAACATGACCATTCCGTTTCTCGACATTTTCAAGAGAGCCAAAGCTCGCTATGACCAGAGAAGTGTGGCGGTGGCGCCAGCGCCGCGCGCCCTGCCGGTGGAAAAACCTTTGGGCGAACGTCTGAGTAAGACCGTCATGCCCAACACGGTTCGTTCGTCCGCGCCCGACCTCTTCAAGGCGGCCGCCGAAACCGGCGCGAACATCAAATTGCCCACGGCCCGACTGAGCAAACTGCCTCCGACAGTGGCCCTGGCCTTACAGCCAAAGGTGGAACGCGCCATCTCCCTGCAGCTCTGCGACATTCTCGATCAGTTGCCTGCTGGTTACGTCAAGCCCGCGGAAACTTTTGATACTTCGCAGCCGGTCCTTCTGAAAGCGTCCGAGATCGAGAAAGGGATGGCGAGTGGCCAGCCGATCGTGTCGCTCGCCACGATTTACGCACAGGTGCCGGAAATTTTCCTGCGCACGGTCAAGCCGGATGACATCATGCAGGTCGCTCTGCCTTTCGACAAGGTGATGGATCAATTCCGCAGCGTTCATGTGCGCGACGATCAGGAACAGGACTTCGACGTGCCCCAACTGGACACTCCGATTTTGCAAGTCACGCTGGAGGACACGCAGAAGTTCGGGACCACTCTGCCGGCCATCCAGAGTTCGGCGCATCCTCCCGTTAAAGTGGAGCCGGCCACGGCCCGGGCTTTTTCCAGCGCGGAACCGGAGTCGGTCCTGCGCCAAACGATTGCCGGGCCCATCACGCCCCGGGGCATTCCGCTGAGCCTGTCGACGTCCCCGCATCCGAGCGGGCGCGACCCTGTTTCGCCGACCAGAATTCCATTCAAACTTCCACCGAACGGGACGGGCGGGTCCGCCACCGGGACAGTTCCAGCCTCGAGCGATCCGCCCGTTCCAACGGTGCCACCTTTCGGCGCCAGTCCGGCTCGGATTCCGTTCAAGGTTACGCCGCCCTGCGCCGATCTGAAACCGAAGCTCACGCTGGTTCCGGGCGTGGAGGATGCAGAAGCGGAGGCTGAGACGAAAGAAGCAGCGGCGCCTCTGGCGGCGAAGGTCGCGCAGATTTCCCTCGGGCTTCGCACGATTTTGCAAAACATGCCGGCCTTTCAGTTAACGGGCAGTTTTGAGGGAGTGGCCGAGGACGCGCGCATTGAGCTGCCGCTTTCCCTGGTGGAGTCGCAGCTGGCCAGCGGACGCATTGCCATCCCGATGAAGATTTTCCGCGACGCTTTGCCCGAGAATCGCCGCGAACTGGTGGCGGTGGATGAGGCCGAGTCACCTGTGCTGCTGCCTTTGCAGGAAGTGCTGAAGAATCTGCCTCCGACCGTGCTAAAGATGCGCGACGACCAGGACGCAGTGGAGGTTGCCGAGGCTTTCGAAACGCCGTTTTCGATCAAAGCGGCGGAAGACGCGAAACGTCTGGCCGCGTCCAAGGCGGTCGAGGAGAAGAAGGGGGAAGTTCCAGTGGCCGTGAAGGCGGACGAGCCACCCGAAGCCAAGGCAAGCGAAACGGACAAGGCAGCGGTGGCCGAAGTGAAAACACCGGAGCCAACCGTGGCGGAGAAGACCGAAGCCAGGGTGGAGGAGAAAGCGGAGCCCGAGGCCAGGACCGAAGAAAAGGCAGAGCCGAAGGTGGAAGAGAAAACAGAAGCCAAGGCGCCGGACACGGCGGTGGCCGAACCGGAAAAGAAGAGCGAAGCGAAGGCGGAGCCGAAATTGGAAGCGAACACAAACGCCAAGGGCGTTGTGGCGCAGGCAAGCGCATTGCCGGGGGTGGGGGCCTGTTCGATTACTTTCGAAGACGGTTTGAGCCTGGCCGGGAACCTTCCGGACGACGTTCAAGTGGGCGGTTTATGCGCGATGGCACCATCAGTGCTCCAGAGGATCAATCGACACACGGTCGATACGAAGCTCGGTCCATTGCTGTCGATGACCCTGCACTGCCGTGAATCACAAATGAGTTTTTATATGAAGGGAAGTGTTTGCCTGACTGTTCTGCATAGCGGCGGGGATCTGGCTTCTGAGACGCACCACAAACTGGCGGAAATGGCGGGCGACCTCTCGCGCACTTATTCGCAACCGGAGACTGTTCATGTCGATCATTAATTACGCCAGCCGCGAGATCCAATTTAAGATCGTTTATTACGGTCCGGCGCTCTGCGGCAAGACGACCAACCTGAGCTATATTCATCAGCGGATTAATCCGCAAAACCGCGGCGACCTCGTCTCGCTGGCCACGGCCGCGGACCGCACCTTGTTTTTCGATTTCCTTCCGCTCAACGCCGTGGTGATCAAGGGTTTCGTGACCAAGTTCCAGCTCTATACCGTGCCGGGCCAGGTTATCTACAATGCGACGCGCCAGCTCGTGCTGCGCAGCGCCGATGGGATTGTCTTTGTGGCCGATTCGCAATGGGAAAAAATGGAGGAGAATGTCGAGAGCTTTAAGAATCTGGAAGAGAACCTGGCCAAGCAGAACATCTCGTTCGATGAAGTGCCGTGCGTGCTGCAGTACAACAAGCGCGATCTGTCCAACATCGCGCCGGTTAACTACATGGAGTACGTGATGAACAACCGCAAAAAGCGGTTGCAGAGTTTCGAGGTCATCTCGAGCTCGGGGCAGAACGTGTTCGCGGCCTTGAACGCCGTTTCCCAGATTCTTCTGCACAAGTTCAGCAAGCAAAATGAAGTGCCGGACACCGTTTCGGCGCCGATCGCCATTCCCGTGGAGCCGTCCTCCAGAAAGCAGGGTGTCCAGGTATGAACGGGATCCCCGTTTTAACGATTCAAGACGTCGCCGAACTCGATGGCGCGCTGGGAGATTTCCTCAAGAAAGCCGAAGCCGACCTGACGGTGGTGATCGATCGCGGGGGTAACGTCATTTCGCAGTTCGGCGATCGTGACGTAACCGATGTCACGATTATCGCGGCGCTGGCGGCGGGATCGTTCGCGGCCACTCGTGAGCTAGCCCGGCGCATCGGCGAGGTGGAGTTCAATGCGCTTTTTCACCAGGGCAATGGCAGTCACATGTTCATGAACTCAGTGGATGAAGAGACCATCATGATTACCGTTTTCGGGACTCGCACGACGGTCGGGCTGGTCCGATTTTATTCCTCGGCGGCCGCGCAAAGCGTGGCGGGAATTCTGCAAAAGCTGCAGCGGGGCGGGCATGGCTTGCACTTCACGGCCGCCGACATCGAGGCGGCGCCCATTTTCGCCGACCCGCTGGCCCCGGCCCCGATTCCGACGGCTTAGGGGGAGGGACGAGCTTGTCTCGTCCCTGAATGATGGGCTTAGCGCACGGATCCATCTATGATCGGCCGGTATGGAGTCGGACGGACGCAAACATCCAGTGCATCTCGCTTCGCGTGAACGATTCAACACGCCGATTATCGTGTTTGTCACAGTGTGCACAAAGCAACGCAAGCAGGTTCTCGCGAACGAAGAGTCCCATCAGCTCCTGCGTGAGGCGTGGACGCTGAAGACTTTTTGGATCGTAGGCCGCTATGTGATTATGCCAGATCACATTCATCTATTCTGCGCGCCTGGAACTCTCCCGCCCGTGCCACTCCCACCTTGGGGGAAATCCTGGAAATCCCACGCAGCGCGATTTTGGAGGAAGCCGCAAGAGGCTCCCATATGGCAACGTCACTTTTGGGACACGCAATTGCGACGTGGAGAAAATTACGCCCAGAAATGGGAATTCTTTCTGCAGAATCCAGTTCGTGCCGGACTGGTCGACCGGGCAGAGGACTGGAGATATCAGGGGGAAGTGAACACGCTGGCCTGGTGACCTGTTGGGACGAACTTGTCTGGTCCCAGCATTCAGGGACGAGACGAGCTCGTCCCTCCGAGCGCCGCCCTTACCCGTCGAAGGCGGTCGCCACGAGGGTGGCGTTGTGACCGCCGAAACCGAATGAGTTGTTCACGGTCACTCGCACTTTCCGCTCCTTCGCCGTGTTTGGCGTGTAATCGAGGTCGCATTCCTCATCCGGATTTTCGAGGTTAATGGTCGGCGGAATGACTCCATCACGAATGGCCAGAGCGCAGGCCGCCATTTCCACGGCGCCCGCTCCGCCGAGCAAATGTCCAGTCATCGATTTGGTCGCGCTGATCGACACCCTCTTGGCGTGCTCGCCAAAGACCGTCTTGATCGCGCGGGTCTCGGCGACATCGCCCAGACCGGTCGAGGTCGCATGAGCGTTGATGTAGTCTACGTCGGCCGCGGTCACTCTGGCGTGATCGAGCGCCATTTGCATGGCGCGAGCCGCTCCTTCGCCCGCCGGCGGGGGCGCCGTCATGTGATAGGCGTCGGAGGAAAGTCCGTAGCCGGACAGCTCACAATAAATTTTCGCGCCGCGCGCTTTGGCATGTTCCAATTCCTCGACGACAACCACGCCGGCGCCTTCGCTCATGACAAAGCCGTCACGGTCGCGATCGAAGGGGCGGGAAGCGCGGCCGGGCTCATCGTTGCGCCTGCTCAGAGCCTTCATGGCGCTGAATCCGGACAAACCGATGGCCACGATGGAAGCCTCGGAACCACCCGCCAGGAAAATATCGGCATCGCCAAACTTGATGATGCGCCACGATTCCCCGATGGCGTTCGTGGCAGTCGCGCAGGCGGTGACGATGCAGAGATTGGGGCCCTGTAAACCGTATTCCATGGAGATCAAGCCCGAGGCCATGTTGCTGATGAGCATCGGAATGGTGAAGGGCGAGTTGCGCGACGGGCCCTTCGTCATCATGACGGTGTGCTGCTCCTGTAAGGTCTTAAGGCCGCCGATTCCGCTGCTGACAATGACGCCGAAACGATCGCGTCGCTCGATTTTTTCGTAATCGATTCCGCCATCCTGCAGGGCGTTTTTAGCCGCGGCCATGGCCAGCTGGGCAAAGCGGTCGGTGCGGCGAATGTCCTTCGGGTTTTTGAAATAATGTTTAGGATCGAAATCGCGGACCTCGCCACCGATGCGCGTGTCGAAGGCAGAGGTATCAAAGGCTTCGATCAGGCGAATGCCGCTGACGCCGTTTTTCAGGTTGGACCAGTATTGTTCGAGGTCGTTTCCCAACGGCGTGATGGTTCCCATGCCGGTGATGACAACTCTGCGGTCGGTATTCATAACAAAGTGAAAAGTGACGAGTCAGGGCCGGCCAGTGACCATTAGCTTGTCACCCATCACTTGTCACATTCGTTCAACGGCTGCCCATGCCGACGCTTTGCACGGTCTGGAAAAGCTTTCCTTCGGTCTTAATGGAGGGTGCGATAATGATTTCCGTCTGCTGAAACTCGGCAATGTCGCGCGCGCCCACATTACCCATGCACGTGGTAATGGCTCCGACCAGGTTTTGGCTGCCATCATCGACCTCGGCCGGCCCGAACAGAATCTGGTTAAGGGATCCGGTCGTGCCGACTTTGATACGGGTGCCGCGCGGGAGATTGGCATGCGGCGTGGCCATGCCCCAATGATATCCGCGGCCCGGCGCCTCTTCCGCCTTGGCGAAAGCGCTGCCGACCATGACGGCGTCGGCTCCGCAAGCGAACGCCTTGCAAACGTCTCCGCCCTTGCTCATGCCGCCGTCCGTGATGATCGGCACGTAACGGGAAGTTTTCTTGAAATAGGCATCGCGCGCCGCGGCGCAATCGACCGTGGCAGTGACCTGAGGCACGCCCAGGCCGAGCACACCGCGCGAGGTGCAAGCCGCGCCCGGCCCCACACCGATGAGGACGGCAGCGGGACCGCACTCCATGATTTCGAGGGTGACCTCGTAGCCGACGGTGTTGCCGACGATGACGGGAATGCTCATGTCCTGGCAGAATTTTTCCAGCTCGAGCGATTTATATTCGGAGGAGAGATGGCGCACGGTCGAGACGGTGCTCTGCACCACAAAAACATCCGCGCCGGCTTCCTGGGCGATGGCGCCGAAATGGGCGGCCCGTTGCGGAATGGAACTGACGGCGGCGAGGGCGCCGCTATCCTTGATCTGCCGGATGCGGGCGGCGATCAGATCTTCCTGGACCGGTTCCTGGTAAATTCTCTGGAGCAGAGCGGTGACCTCGGATTTGTCCGAATCCACAATTTTTTGCAGGACGTCCTGGGGATTCTTGTAGCGGGTCTGCACGCCTTCGAGGTTAAGCACGGCCAATCCGCCGAGCTGGCTCATGGCGATGGCGAAGCCGACGTCCACCACGCCATCCATGGCGCTGGCCAAAATGGGAATCTTCAACGTGAGCGGCTCGCTGTTCTTGCGCGAGAACCGGCAGGTTGTGTCGACTTCGTTCGGGTTAATGGTGACACGGCCGGGGACGAGTGCGATTTCGTCGAACCCGTAGGTCACGCGCGCTTTACGATTGCGTCCGATCCACATACCCATTGTTAAATTCGCTCCAGTCTAAATCTTTCGTTGAGGCTTCCGCAGCGCGGGCACCGCGGAAGGGAAACGGCGGTTCGATCTTCGAATTCGAACGCGCAAATCACGCAACGCAACCGATGCCGTAAGGCCCGGCGCTCGCGTCGCCGCCGATTCCACTCTCCCACTATCCAAAGAAGGAAAACTGCCGCAAGGAAAAGCAGCAGATAAATCGTAGCCAGGGCGGCCAGACTGACGTGGATCACGGCGCCGAAGTCGGGCTGGCCGGCGTGGCCGGGCGCGCCACGTCGTTTCCCCAATCGATGGTGGCAATCCCCCAGGTGTCCGATGGATCGGTCGGGGCACGATCACCCGCTTTCGGACTGAAGCGCACCAGGGCCAGATGCTGGCGCGCCTGCTCGTCGAGAGAAGAGTCTCCCGAGGAGTTCAGCGGAAAACAGTGTCGAACTTCGCCGTTGGCCGCGACCGCGATGCGAAAGCGCACGGCCTGCGGCGTTTCGCGATTGGAGGCGGAGAAGCGCGCAGCCGGCCAGCTCGGGGGTCCGAAGGAGGCGAACTCGTCCGAGAAGGAAACGCCCGTGGCCATGGTGCCGAAGATCGCAGGCGATGCAGGGGGCGGGGGCGGGACCGGCCCGGGCGGAAAAAGGCTGGGTGCGCGCGTCTCCAGCACGAGGGGCGGAGCATGTTTCAATTTCGGCCCCTCCGCCATGTAGGAGGGAATATGCGGCACTTTGGGCAGGGAACGCTGCCGCGCGTCGGGTGAGCGTTGGGTGGCGGAGGCGAGGGCGGGATCTTCCGCGTCCACCCAGCGCAGCAGGCTGCGGGCATCCTCGGAATCCGGCGCGATCAGGCTGACGCGCGCGGGCGGTGGGAGCAGGACAACCGATGGGGCATAGACGATTTGGAATAAATAGAAACAGATCGCATGGAGCAGAACGGAACCGCCCATAAACGCCATGATGGCGAGTCGGCGCGCGCGGGGGGGCGCCCAGTTAAAGAGCAGAGGCGAAGTGGTGGAGGCCTCTGCAGTCATCGCGGACTCGTCGTGGCCAGGGCGACGGAGGGAATGCCGTGCTCGAGCGCCGCGTTGGTGACGGCGACGACCGTCTCGTAGGGAGTGAGGCGATCGGCCTTTATAATAATAGTACGGCCTTCCCGCTTGGCCGCGTCGAGGAGCGGGCCGAGTTGATCAAAGGTGATTTTCTGATCGCGGAAATAGATCATGGGGACGGCGCCGCCGGTGAGGCTGATGATCTGCTGGTTCACCTGAGGCGCGAGCTGAAATTTGGAGAACGGCAGGGAGACCGAAATGCCCGGCTGCAGAATAAAATTCGAACTGAGGAGCAGGAATAAGATGAGCAGAAACACCACGTCGATGAGCGGAAACAAAACCAGCCAGCCGAAGTGATATTCCTTCGTCCGGGTCAGCTTCATTCCATTCCGTGGCGGTGGTCTAACGAGCAGCTCAGTGATCGCGGCGTTCGTCCGCGGCCTGCGCGACCGATGGCTGAAAACTGATGATGCCGGAGAGCGGCGTGGTCTCGGTCAACATGTGGACGATCTCGATGCCGGCGCGTTCCATATCGTGCAGCATGGTGTTGACGCGGGAAGAGAGATAACTGTAGGCGACAAAGGTGGGGGTGGCCACGACCAGGCCGGCCGCGGTGGTGAGCAAGCTCTTGTAGACGCCGGCGGAGAGTTCGGTGACGGTGGCGTAACCCCCGTTCGAGGCAATGGTGCCGAAGGCGTCGATCATCCCGGAGACGGTTCCGAGCAGGCCCAGTAAAGGCGTGAGAAAAGCGAGCGTGGCCAGGACACCGAGGAAGCGTTCCAGTTTGGGGACTTCCAGTTGCCCGGCTTCCTGCACAATCTCGCGCAGTTCGGTGCGGGGCGCATCGTGACGGAGAAGGGCGGAGTGGATGACGCGCGCGACCGGCCCGGGGGTGCCGGCGGATTCATGCAAGGCCTCCGCAAAATTGCGGCGTTGCACGAGGTTGGAGAGTCCTTTCAGGAATTCTCCGACATGGATAGTGGCGCGATGCAGGTAAAAGAGACGCTCGGCGAACACGCCGATGGAGATGATGCTGCAGACCAGAATCGGCCACATGAGCAAGCCACCCTTTTGGATGTAATCGATCACGGCATCCTTGTAACGCTTTTCATCGTTAGCCGCAAGGTGGAAGGAGAGCTCGGGAGGCGTTGCTCGGGGTGAGCGCGGCAGGCGCTCAAAGTGAGCGGCTCTGCCGCTCAAGGATCACATCGTGCTCGCCGCCTTCGCCAAGGCTACGGCGTGCCAGGGGAGCGCCCGATCCACCTTGGCGTAGGGCAAGGTCGACCGTCATTGGAACGACCGCTCCGAGGGGGTTGCTCACGTGCACCCTGGAATCGGAACCGGACCGCACCAACGCCAGTTCCGCGAAATCTAGCGACCGTCTTTGCCCGGTTTGGCCGACGCTGTGGGAAGGGCGGCTGACGTCTGGCCGAGCAATTTGCCAGCGCCGTCGAAAATGGAATATCCGGTCTGTTTGCCGGAGGCGTCGTAACTGTAGACAAGTTTGTTGGCCAGTTTGTCGTCCTGGCCGAACCGGCTTTCCTCCTGCAATCGGCCTGCCCCATCATACTTATAGACAGTGCGAAACCGGAACTGCCCATCCGGTCCGAAGATGCGCCCACGGCCGAAGCGACCGGCGTCATCGAGTTCGTAGTGAATTTTTCCGGCGGGCTTCCCTTCGCGAGTGGTGGTCGTGGCGGTGGCCTTGTGCTGGGCCGGATCGTAGTGATAGACGGTGCGCGAACCATCCTGATTCAGAGTCACGCTGACGCGCACGGAGTCGTTAGGCGAATCCGCAATCGTCTGGGCGAGGGCGGGTCGCGCGCCGAGGCAAAAAAGAAGGAGGACGAAAAGGCGGGCTGAGGTTCGCGCAATCATGGGGTGCCCCTATGAAAACAGACAAAGCGGAAGGATCAACCCGCAAGCGTGGGGGCGGGGCGCGCCGCAACCTGTAGGGGTCGGGTTGGGCCTGCCCAATCCAGCCCAAAAAGAGTGTATTAAAGTATTGACCCCTGGCACGGAAGGTGGTTAAAAGTGGAGGAAAGTGGGTCAGAATGGTTGAGTTCTCCTCCCGCATATGGATACGCTTTCGCCAGCCCAACTCTTCTACGCCGGTGAGTTCCGACACTCCATCGATGAGAAAAATCGCATCACCATCCCCTCCCGCTGGCGCCGCGATGGCGCCGAGGAATTCGTCATTCTTCCGGAGGCGCAGGATCAATTTCTGGTGGTCATGGCGCCTGAGGAGTTTGCTCGTATGAGTGCGACCATCGAAGCCGATTCCAACGTCTCGGCCCGCGATCGCCGTGTTTTTTTCCGGCAACTGCACGCGCGCGCTCAACATGGCGCGGCCGACCGGCAGGGCCGGCTCGTTCTGCCGGAGGAATTATGCAAACGGGTCAGTTTGAAGGGTGAAGTGGTCCTGGTGGGGGGGCGCGGCCGCTTTGAAATCTGGAATCTCCCGCGCTGGAAACGAGCGCACGAGGAGGAAACGCCCACCTACCGGCATGTCGCGGACGTCGTTGGTTTATAAACAGTCCTGAAACATATGAACGCATTACTGTTTGAGCGGTCGGTCTGGTTTGCGACCGGTCCGCTGATTCTCGAGGAGGCACAGGAAATGGAGGACTTCACTTATCATCGTCCGGTTCTGGCGGCGGAAGCCGTGGAGTTGCTGGCCCCACGGCCGGGCACGCTGGTGGTTGACGGAACGTGCGGCGGCGGCGGGCACACCGAGCTCATCTTAAAGACGGGCGCCGATGTGCTGGCCCTGGACCAGGATCCGGATGCCATTTCCTTTACGCGCGAGCAACTGGCTCACGTCGGGACGCGCGTGACCCTGCGCCAGGCCAATTTTCGGGATGCCGGCCGGGTCCTGGATAAACTCGGCATCGGCAAGATCGGCGGAGCATTGCTCGACCTGGGGGTTTCCTCGCGACAACTGGAGAACGCGCAACGCGGATTCAGCATCATGCGCAACGGCCCGCTCGACATGCGCATGGACCCGAGCGGGCCCCTGAGCGCGGCGGATGTCGTGAACAGTTACAGCGAGGAACAGCTGACGCAGTTGTTTCGCGATCTGGGCGAAGAACCGGCGGCGCGGCGCATTGCCAGTTTGATCGTGAAGATGCGCAAGACCGTTCCGTTCCAGGAGACGATCGCGCTCGCCCGCGCCATCGAGAAAGTGGTGAGCCGGCACGGCCGGCGCCATCCGGCCACGCAGGTGTTTCAGGCCTTGCGCATGGAAGTGAACGACGAACTGGGCGCGTTGCAGGAAGGCCTGCAGGTCCTGACGGCGCGGCTTGAGCCGGGCACCCGCATCGCCGTGATTTCCTTTCATTCCCTGGAAGACCGGATCGTGAAGAACTTTTTGCGCGAGCACAGCCGCGAATGGCTGGACCGGCCGGAGTGGCCGGAGCCGAAACGCAATCCGGACTACGATTTGAATTTGATTACGTCGAAGCCGGTCGAACCGACGGAAGAGGAGCAACGGGTCAATCCGCGGGCTCGCAGCGCCAAACTGCGGGTGGCCGAAAAAATAGGATGAGTCGAGTGCGCCACAAAAAATGGAACGCGGTCAACGCGCCGTCGCTGGCGCGCTGGATCGTGCTGACCGGATTCCTGGCCTTGACCGGATTGATTTACGTTTATCTGACCATTCAACTGTACCATCTGGGCAACCAGAAGAAGGTCCTGGAAAAGGCGCTGGCCGATTTTCGTTCACAAAACGAAGTGGCCAGCGTGCAGATCGCCGCCCTGACCTCGCGCTCGGCTTTGCAGCGGCGCCTGAAGGAGGGCTATTTGAAAATGATCCCGATTTCGGAGCAGAGCATCGTCCGGCTGAATCTACCCTCGCACGCGCCGGCGGATGATGGGGTGCAACCTGTGGTGAATCAACGCGCTGGCCGATGAAGTGGAATAGTCGAATCCGATGCACGCTGATTTGCTTTGGGTTTATCGCGCTCTTCAGCGTCTTTTCTTTCCGTCTGGTCTACTTGCAAATGATCAAGCACGACGAGTACGCCGGCCTGGCCGCGGAAAAGCACGTCCATAAGCAGCCTATCTACGCGGAGCGAGGCACCATTCTCGATGCCAACGACGAGGTGCTCGCGCATAACGTCCCGATGCGGATGGTGGTGGCGGATGCCACGCGCCTGAATAACCCCGATGCCACCATTCGCCTGGTCAGCCAGGCGCTGAAGATTCCGGCGAGCGAACTTTCCGAAAAACTACAGAGCGGCCGGCCTTACATTGTGCTGCAACGCGACGTGCCGGAGGCGGAGGCAGCCGCGCTCAAGGCAACGTTGGACGCGCAGAACCTACGCGGCATCGATTTCAAGCACGATTCGAAGCGCATCTATCCAAATGGATCGATGCTCTGCCACGTCATCGGCTTCACCGATTTCGAGCATCTGGGCATCCAGGGCGTGGAGGCCTCGATGGAGGAATATTTGCACGGGCAGGATGGATATCGCTACATCGAACACGACCCGAGCGGCCGCGAAATCGTCCTGTATCGCGGGCAGGAGCGCGCGCCGCGCAATGGCTACCAGGTTCATCTCACGATCGACCTGAACCTGCAGAATATCGTCGAGAACGAAATCGATGCGGCCATGCGCGAGTTCCGGCCCAAGAAAGCCACCATTATTTTGATGCGGCCGCGGACCGGCGAAGTTTTGGCCATGGCGAACCGCCCCAATTTTGACCTGAACGAGCGGTCCGAGGCCAAGCCGGAAGAAATGAAAAACCGCGCCATCATCGACATGATGGAGCCCGGCTCCACCTTTAAGATCGTGTCGGTGGCGGCGGCCCTGAACGAGCACAAGGTGCAGCCTGATTCGACCATCTTCTGCGAAAACGGCGTGTTCAGTTTCGGTGGATCCAAACTGCACGATCACAAGCCCTATGGCGAATTGAGCGTGCAGGACATCCTGGTAAAATCGAGCAACATCGGGGCGGCCAAGCTGGCCCTGGCGGTGGGTGAACAGAAATTTTACGAATACATCCGCCGTTTCGGATTCGGAGAGCGCAGCGGGATTGAGTTGCCCGGCGAGATCAACGGGCTGATCCGTCCGCCCCAGGCCTGGAGCAAAATTTCCATTACGCGGATGCCCATGGGTCACGAGGTGGGGGTGACGCCGTTGCAGATGACGGCGGCCATGGCAACGATCGCGAACGGAGGCAAACTGATGACGCCGCGGATCGTGAAATCGATCACGACCGAGGATGGCAAGATGATCAGCACGCTGAAGCCGACGGAATTGCGTCAGGTGATTTCGGAGCAGACGGCCCGTCAGATTGGGCGGGCTCTGCGGGGCGTGGTGAGCGATCGTGGGACGGCGGCGGCCGCGGCGGTGCCGGGTTTCACGATTGCGGGTAAGACAGGCACGGCCGAACGGGTGGACCCGAAGGGCGGATATGAGCGGGACCGGTTTGTTGTTTCGTTTATTGGTTATTTGCCGGCGGATCATCCGGAGTTTGTCGGCCTGGTCGTGCTGGATGATGCGCAGACCACGCCCGAACTGAATTATGGAGGCTTGGTGGCCGGGCCGATTTTCTCACGTATTGCCGAGAAAGCGGCGCGGTATCTGGACCTGGAACCACAGGAAGAAGTGCGCAAGGCTTTGCCGGTGGAGCGGGTTGCCTTAACGAATGCCTCACATCGTTGAGCGCCTGGCGTTCGCATGCTGAATTCCCATGCAGCTCAAAACACTTGTCGCCGCGTTTCCAGTTTGCCAGGTCATCGGCCCACTTGATCGCACCGTGGAAAGCATCGCGTATGACTCGCGGCGCGTGCAAAGGAACGGCTTGTTCGTGGCGCTCCGGGGCGAAAAAACCGACGGCCACGAATTCATAGACCAGGCCGTTGAACGCGGGGCCACCGTCATTGTGGCCGAGCGGGAGGCGAAACAGGCGCGGGCCACCTGTGTGGTGGTGGAGAACACGCGCACCGCCATGGCCGATCTGGCGGCGAGCTTTTATGGATTTCCGGTGCGTAAATTAAAGCTGGCCGGGGTGACCGGGACGAACGGCAAGACGACCACGACGTTCCTGATCAAGCATATCTGTGAGAAGGCGGGGTTGCGCTGCGGTTTGATCGGCACGGTTCGTTATGAGATCGGCGAGCGCGTTTTGCCAGCCACGCGGACCACGCCGGAATCGCTCGATTTACAGGAACTGTTGGCCCAGATCGTGAATGCCGGGTGCAAGGCCGCGGCCATGGAAGTCTCCTCGCACGCGCTCGCGCAGGAACGGACGCGCGGGCTGGAATGGGACACAGCCGTCTTTACCAACCTGACGCAGGATCATCTCGATTTTCACGGCACGATGGAAAATTACTTCGAGGCCAAGGCCAAGCTCTTCACTCGACTGGCCGACCAGCCAAAGAAACGTAAACCGGTCGCGGTCGTGAACATCGATGATCGTTACGGTGAACAATTGCTTAACCGGATGGACAAGAAGATTTCGGTGGTGACGTATGGAATGGGCGCGCGCGCCGATTTTCGTGCGTCAAGTTACCGGATGGAAATCGGGGGGACCTCCTACCAGCTCGACGCTCACGGAAAAAGTTACCTGGTGCGGGTGCCTTTGATCGGGCGATTTAACGTGGCGAATTCACTGGCCGCGCTGGCGGCGGCCCACGCCATGGGCGTCGGTTTGCGCGAAGCTGTCCTGAGCCTGGGTAAATCGCCACAGGTGCCGGGGCGCCTGGAAGCGGTGCCGGCCATGCGTCAGTTCCAGGTCTTTGTCGATTACGCGCATACCCCGGACGCGTTACTGAACGTTTTGAAGACGCTGCGCGAACTGGCGGCGCGCCGGCTCATTGTCGTCTTCGGGTGCGGCGGAGATCGCGATCGGCAAAAGCGTCCGCTCATGGCTGCCGTGGTCGACCAAAACGCAGATTACGCCATCATCACATCCGATAATCCGCGCAAGGAAGACCCGGACGCGATCATCGCCGAAGTGGAGACGGGTTTTCGCTCCAAAAATTATGAGAAAGTGGCCGATCGCACGGCCGCCATCACGCGGGCCATCGAACTGGCTCAGCCGCGCGACGTCGTTTTAATCGCGGGCAAAGGGCACGAAAATTATCAGGAGTTCGCTGATCACACCGTGCCCTTTGACGACATGCAAATAGCCCGCCGGGCCGTCGACAATCATCCGGTTCATTTTGATGAATAGATTAACCCTCTCTCAAATTGCAAAGTTCGCCGGCGCCTCCCTCTCCCCGGGTGATGGAAAGGGGACGGTTGATCGGGTCAGCACTGATTCACGCACGGTCAAGCGGGGCGAGTTGTTCGTGGCCATTTCCGGCGAGAATTTTGATGGCCACAAATTCGTGGCGGATACGGCCAAAGCGGGCGCGGCCGGCGCCATGGTCATGCACTCGTGGAAGGGCGAGGTTCCAGCCCATTTTGCCCTGCTGCGCGTGCCCGACACGCTGCGCGGTTACCAGGATCTGGCCGCGAATTATCGCAAATCGCTCCCGCTCAAAGTGCTCGGCATTACCGGCAGTAATGGCAAAACCAGCACCAAGGATTTTGCGGCCGCCGTCCTGGGCCGGCGCTTTCGTGTGACCAAGACACAGGGAAATTTCAACAATCACGTCGGGTTGCCCCGCACCATTCTCGAGACGACGGGCGAGCACGAAGTGGCGGTGTGGGAACTCGGCATGAATCATCCCGGCGAAATCGCGACGCTCGCCAAAATCGCGGCGCCGGATGCCGCCATTATTACGAACGTGGGAGTCGCGCACATTGAATTTTTGGGGTCGCGCGAAGCGATCGCGCGGGAGAAAGCGGAGTTGGCCGCGGTGGTCCCCCCACAGGGTTGGGTGGTGTTGAACGCGGACGATCCTTTGACTCCTCTGCTCGCCCAGAAAACTCGGGCGCGCGTGATTCTGGCGGGCACGAGTTCGGGGGCGGTCTGCGCGGGCGAGATCAGCCAAAGCGCAAGTGGCTCGGAGTTCACCATTTTGGAAGGAGCGCATCGCTGTCGGGCCCACGTGCCGGTGCCGGGCCTGCATATGGTGCAGAACGCGTTGCTCGCAGTCGCGGCCGGACGCGCCTTCGGTCTCTCCCTGGAAGAATGCGCGGAAGGTCTGGCGGCGGCGCCCCTGACGAAGGCGCGATTGCAAATCAAGGAGATCCACGGAGTGCAATTCATGGATGACAGCTACAACGCCAATCCCGATTCGATGAAAGCGGCGTTGCGCACACTGGTCGAGCTGGAGAGCGACGGAAAACGCATCGCGGTGCTGGGCGAGATGGGCGAGCTCGGGGCGGAATCGGAGCGCGGTCATCGCGAAGTGGGCGAGGAAGCCGCCACCCTCGGAATCGATCGCCTCATCGCGATTGGAGAAGGGGGCGCGCTCATGGCGGAAGCGGCTCGCAAATCCGGCCTGGAGAAAAGTCAGGCAGTCGCGTCGACCACGGCGGCGGCCGAACTTCTCGCGGCGATCGTCGAACCGGGCGATTTGGTGTTGGTCAAAGGCAGCCGGACGGCCCGGACGGAACGCGTCATGGAACAGTTCGCGGCCCGGGAGCCGGCGGGAGGCGTGTCGCCATGATCTATTACCTGCATCGGCTGAGTGATCAGTTCATCGGGTTCAATGTCTTTTTCTACGTGACGTTTCGAGCGGTGGCTGCCGCCATCACCGCCTTCGCGCTCTCCCTTCTGTGCGGGAAGTTTGTCATCGTGAAGCTAATCCGGCTCAAGATCGGGCAGCCGATCCGCGGCGCGGATGAGGTCCATCACCTGGCCACCCTGCATGGCGCCAAGCAGGGAACTCCCACCATGGGAGGCGTCCTGATCATTGGCGCCGTCGTCCTCTCCAGTCTGCTCTGGGCGCGCTGGGACAATCGCTTCGTCTGGCTCGTCCTCTTCACCATGGTCTACCTCGGCGTGCTCGGTTTTATGGATGACTACTTGAAAGTGACGAAGAAAAAGAGCGCCGGGATTTCGGGGCGGCTCAAGCTCGTCTTCCAGATCGCGCTGGCCGGCGGAGTGACAGCCGTTTTCCTAACGAGTCCTCTGCTCGAAGTGCAGGCTCGCTCGCTTTATCTCCCATTTTTCAAGGCGCCCGTGATCACAAACATGAGCTGGATGACGTTCGTCTTCTTCGCCGTGGTCATCGTTGGCTCATCCAACGCGGTCAATCTGACGGATGGCCTGGATGGGCTGGCCACCGGTTGCACGATTACGGTCGCTTTTACTTATGCGTTGCTCTGCTATGCCGCCGGTAATTTCCGAATCGCGGAGTATCTGCAGGTTCCCTTCTATCCTTTCACGGGAGAATTGACCGTCATCTGCGGCGCGCTCGTTGGCGCGGGCCTCGGGTTTCTCTGGTTTAATTGTTATCCGGCGCGCGTTTTCATGGGCGACACGGGATCGCTCGCCATCGGCGGCACCATTGGCGTGATCGCCATCTGTTGTAAGCAGGAATTCCTGCTCGCCATCGTCGGCGGGGTTTTCGTTCTGGAGGCGGTCTCCGTCATCCTGCAGGTCCTCAGTTTCAAACTGACCGGGCGCCGCATTTTTGCGATGTCGCCGATTCATCACCATTTCGAGCTGGTCGGTTGGAAGGAAAATACGGTCATCGTGCGTTTCTGGATTTTGTCGGTTGTCTGCGCGCTGCTCGGACTGGCCACGCTCAAGTTGAGGTAAAGAAGTGCATTACAAGGATCAAAAAGTCGCGGTTTTGGGAGCGGGCCTCAGTGGCACGGCTGCGGCGCTTTTGCTCAAGGCCGAAGGGGCGGACGTGACCGTTCTCGATAGCGCGGAGGAAAAGAATCTGCTCAAGTCGACGCTCGACAATTTGCGGGCCCAGGGCGTCCGGATCATGACCGGACCGGCGGCGGAGAGCGATGCCACACCCTATGACCTCGTCGTGTTGAGTCCGGGCATCGATCCAATCTCAGACCTGGCGCGCCACTTTTCCGAGCGCAAGATCGAAACGATCGGCGAATTGGAGCTGGGCTGGCGTTCCTGTAAACTGCCCGTCATTGCCATCACCGGCACGAACGGTAAGACCACCACGACCGAGCTGCTCGCGCAAATGCTGAACTCGTGCGGCCAGCGAACCATCGCCTGCGGGAATATCGGGAAACCGCTCTGCGAAGTGGTCCGGCGCCAAAAAGATTTCGACGTCCTGACCGTCGAGGTCAGCTCCTTTCAGCTCGAGACCATCCAAACATTCCGGCCGGCCGTGGCCTTGTGGTTGAACTTCGCGCCTGATCATCTCGACCGTTATCGTTCGGTCTGGGAATACCGGGAGGCCAAGCTCCGGATTTTCGAAAACCAGACGGCCGAGGACGTCGCCATCATGAACGCAGCCGAGAACCTGCGGAACCTCAAAGCGCGCAAGATCACCTTCAGTGCCTACACCGATCAGGCCGACTTCCGCCTGACGGAAGGGGCTATTGTCTATGACAACCAGGTGGTGCTTCGCCTGGCGGACACGAAACTGCGGGGCTCTCATAATATAGAGAACCTCATGGCCACGCTGGCGGCTGGCCGGGCGCGCGGTTTGTCCTTCGCGCAGATGGTGCCGCCGCTGACGTCCTACGAGCCCCGCCCGCACCGCTGCGAATTTGTGCGCACGGTGGCCGGGGTCGAGTACGTGAACGATTCCAAAGCGACCAACCTGGACGCGGTCGAGAAAGCACTGGCCGCGCAGAGCAAGCCCGTGGTGCTGATCGCGGGAGGCAAGGATAAGGGATTTAATTTCGAGCCGTTGCGCGCGCTCGTGCAAGCGAAGGTGAAATCCGCCGTATTAATTGGCGAGATGGCCAAACGGATTGCGCGCGACTGGGACGGCGCGGTTTCCTGTGAGATGGCCGGTTCGTTAGCCGACGCGGTGGAACGCGCGCATGCCGCGGCCCGGCCGGGCGACGTGGTTCTGTTTTCTCCCGGCACTTCTTCCTTTGACATGTTCAAGAGCTACGCCGATCGCGGCGACCAATTCCGCACGCTCGTGCACGCCCTTCCGAAATGAAAATAAAGCTGTTCAAAATGTTCTCTGCCAAACCGAAAAAACTACGGGCTACGGCCGTGCGTAAACCCGTGCGCATCGCCGCCACGGCCGATTACGAGGAGATGGCTGAGCCCAACATGAAGCTCTCCCGCGCCTTGTTGATCGTGCTTGTCCTGCATGTCGTGGCCGTCTCCGGGATTATCGCGTTCAACGCCATCAAGACCCGGCAGGGGCCGGTCCTCCCGGTGGCTCTTCCGACCATGACGTCGTCGCACGGCAATGCCATAGCTGCCGGGACCGAGCCGGTCGCGCACCTGGCCATCGTCACGAAAGAGGCGGCTTCTCGCGGTGAGACGAAGTCGGCGCGGTCACCCGCCAAAGGATCGGCCCGGGAAGAGCGAAAAGCGGAACGGGTCAGGGCCGCCGGAGCGGCTGACTCGGGAAAAGTCTACGTCGTCGCGAAAGGCGATAACCCGGTCGCCATCGCGAAGAAACTGAAAGTTCCGTACGACGATCTGCTCGCCATCAATCACATCGATGATCCGCACAAACTGCAGATCGGACAAAAACTCGTGGTCCCGAGCAAGCCGCCCAAGGCAAAGAAGGTGGACGAATGAGTGGACGGAAAGGCTGATGCACCGCAAGAGCGCACATTTTCTATTCATCGCCGTGCTCGGCGTGCTCGTCATTGGCATCGTCATGCTCTTCAGCACGAGTGCCTTTGCCCACGACAGCAAGGGCGACGTCTACTTTTTCGTAAAACGCCAGGCCTCCTGGCTCGGGATTGGATTGATCCTCTGCACGCTGGCCGCGCTGGTCGATTATCACTTCTGGCAAAAGACCTGGTGGATCTGGTTCGGGCTTGCCCTGGTCGCACTGGCTCTCTGTTTCGTGCCGCACATCGGCATGCGCATCAACGGTTCGCGCCGCTGGATCGGGCACGGTGCCATGAAGATGCAGCCGTCTGAGATTGGGAAGATGGCGGGCGTCTTCTTCCTGGCTTACTGGTTTTCCCGTTATGAAAAGACGAGCGGCAGCTGGCTTTATGGCTTCGTCCTGCCGGTCGCCATGGTCGCGCCGATTCTTCTTTTGATCATGGGTGAGGTCGATCTGGGCAGCACCGTCCTGCTCGGCGCGACCGCGTTCATCATCATGTTTGTGGCCGGGGCCAACCCGTTGCTGCTCGGGGGCGTTTCCCTGGCGGGTCTCGGCGGCATTTTGTTCGTCGCCACCCAGATTTCGGAGCGCATGGCGCGACTGGCGGCATTTCTGGATCCACAGCGCTTCAAAGACGATGCGGGCTTGCAGCAGATGCAGGCATTGATCGCGTGGGGCAGTGGCGGAATTGAAGGTCTGGGGCTCGGCAATGGCCGGCAAAAAATGCTCTACCTGCCCTATGCTCATACCGACTTTATCTTTCCCATGATCGGCGAGGAGCTTGGTTTGCGGATCAGTTTACTGGTGGTGTTTTTGTTCGTTCTGATCATCGTGTGCGGCATGATGATCGCGTTGCATGCCAAGGACCGTTTTGGACTGTTGCTCGGCTGCGGTGTCATTTCGCTGCTTGGTTTGCAGGCCGCGATCAACATTGGGGTCACGACTTCGCTTTTGCCGAACAAAGGGCTGGCCCTGCCCTTTGTCAGTTACGGCGGTTCCAACCTGATCGCGTGCCTCTTTGGCATCGGGTTGCTCATGAATATCTACCGGCAGGGCGTGCTCGAGCCGGTCAACCAGAAGCGCACGGCCCTGCAAGTCCGCGCCACTCCCCGGATCTAGCCTGGATGAACACGATCATTGCATGCGGCGGAACAGGCGGGCACCTCTTTCCCGGATTGGCCGTGGCCGAGAGTCTGCGCGCGCGCGGGCACGAAGTGATGCTGTTCGTCTCGGAGAAGGAAATCGACGCGCTCGCTCTTTCCGGGCGATCGTTCCGTTTCGAAAAACTGCCCACAGTCGGCCTGCCATCGCTTTATTCGCCGGCCATCTTCGGTTTTCTGCGCCGGTTCAACGAGAGTCTTTCGCTCTGTCGATCCATTTACCGGAAGTTCAAGCCGCAGGTCGTACTCGGCATGGGCGGGTTTACTTCGACCGCGCCGATTCTGGCCGGACGGATGCGCGGGATCGCGACGTTTATCCATGAATCGAATGCGATTCCGGGCAAGGCGAATAAGATCACGGCCCGCATGGTGCGCGCGGTTCTCCTCGGCTTCAAGGAGTGCGCCCCCTTTTTTCCGCGGACGCGGACCGAGGTCACTGGCACTCCGATTCGAACGGAATTGCAACGGCTGGATCCGAGAGAGGCGCGGGCCAAACTGGGGCTACAGCCGGACTTGCTCACGCTCCTTGTGATGGGTGGCAGCCAGGGAGCGAGTGGAATCAACCAGGCCATGATCAAATCGCTGCCCGCCTGGCAAGGCCTGCCGCTTCAGATCATTCATCTCTCCGGGCCGCGCGACCAACGTCTCGTGGCCGACAATTACCGGCGCGAAAATGTGACCGCTTACGTCGCGCCCTTTCATCATCGCATGGAGGAAGCCTACAGCGCGGCCGATTTCGCGGTGGCCCGCTCCGGCGCGGCCAGCCTAGCTGAGCTCGCCTTCTACGGGTTGCCCGCCATCCTCATTCCTTTTCCCTACGCGGCCGACGATCATCAAACCCGCAACGCCGAGATTTTTGTCGGGGCGGAGGCGGCTCTGCTTTTGCGCGAGGCGGAGTTGACGGGCGACGTGCTGGCGCGAACGATCAGGGACTTAGGCAGCGACCGGGCAAGACTGCAAAGTATGTCGAAGAATTGCGCGGGGCTGGCGCCTAACGACGCGGCCGGTCTGGTGGCCGCGACCATGGAAAAATACAGCAATGACGGCCGCGCCTAAACTGGATCTTAGCCGCTTCCTCACCGCCGAGCATCACCGCGTTCATGTGATCGGGGTGGCCGGCAGCGGCATGAGCGGAATCGCGGCTCTTCTTTTGGACCTCGGGCATGAGGTGACCGGTTCGGACAAGGTGGCTACCCAGGAAACGAGCCGTTTGCAGAGCCTCGGTCTGCGCTTTCATCCCCAGCATCGCGCGGAAGACGCGGAGGAGGCCGAGCTGATTATCTATTCGTCCGCGATCAAGCCGGATAACGCGGTGCTGGCGCGGGCTCAGCAGCTGGGTAAACCGTGCGCCCGCCGGGCCGAGGCACTCGCCTCCATCATGCGCGGCAAGCGTGGCATCGTGGTGGCCGGCATGCATGGCAAGACGACCACGTCGGCCATGATCGCGCATGCGCTGCGGGAAGGTGGCTTGCATCCCTCCCATTATGTCGGCGCGGAAATTCCCATCCTCGGCACGAACGCGCACTGGGATCCGCGGGGAAGTTATTTTGTGGCCGAAGGCGACGAGAGCGATGGGACGCTCGAATACTTTCACCCCGAGCACACGCTCATTCTAAATATAGAGGAAGAGCATCTCGATTTTTACCCCGACCTGGCCGCTATCGAAAAGGTGTTTGCCAGGCTGATCGCCCAAACCAATGGGACAGTTTTCTACAGCGTGGACGATGTCAATGCGACGCGATCGTGCCGGTCCTGTGATCGCGCCGTTTCCTATGGCCTCTCGGCGGAAGCCGATTACCGCGCTACCGACATCGAACTAAAAAACTTTACTTCCGTCTTCTGTGTCCATCACCGCGGCAAACAACTGGGCGAGGCGGTCCTGAATGTTCCGGGTCAGCATAATGTGCACAATGCCACCGGCGTGATCGCGGTCGCCACCGAGCTCGGCATCCCTTTCGAGAAGGTGG
This sequence comes from Chthoniobacterales bacterium, assembly GCA_038203615.1. Lineage (GTDB taxonomy): Bacteria > Verrucomicrobiota > Verrucomicrobiia > Chthoniobacterales > UBA10450 > JBBRDU01. Next base: position 27,769 of record JBBRDU010000014.1, on the reverse strand, counting down.
CTGCTTCTCTGCGCAAGTTCGAGCACGCGCGGCGTCGCTTTGAAATCAAATATGCCAGCGATCGGTTTCTCCTGGTGGACGATTACGCGCACCATCCGACCGAGATCCGCGCCACTCTCAAGACGGCCCGCTCGGCCGGGCGCAAGCGGGTTCTGACCATGTTCCAACCCCATCGCTACTCCCGCACGAAAGCGTTGCGCAAGGAATTCGGAGCCGCCTTCGACGATGCGGATCGCGTGTTCATCACGGACGTCTACCCGGCGAGTGAACCGCCCATCCCGGGAGTGAGCGGCCAAACCATCGTCGATGAATTGGTCGCGCACGGCCACCGCGGCGTCGTTTACGAGGCGCGTCGCGATGCGGTCCATCGCCATGTTGGCAATGTGATGGACTCGGGCGATCTCGTCCTCAGTTTGGGCGCTGGAAACATCCACGAGGAACTGGCCATCCTCGCGGCCGACCTGGTCATCGCGGAAAAATTGAAAGCGCTGGTCGGGGAAGAAGGCGATGTCCGGCTGTATGAGCCGCTCTCCAAACATACGACCCTGCGGGTTGGCGGTCCGGCCCATTTTTGGGTGGAACCGCGCAATGAAGAGGCCCTGGCCGAAGTGATTCATTTTTGCCGGCGGGAGAATCTGGCGCTCTTCGTCATCGGGCGCGGCTCGAATCTTCTCGTGCGCGATGGCGGGATTCGCGGCGTGGTGGTGCACCCGTGCGGCGGGGAATTCGACACGGTCAAGGTGGAGGGCACACAGATCACGGCGGGAGTGGGCGCGAAATTGAAGGAAATCGCTTACGCGGCCCGAACAGCCGGCCTGGGCGGCCTGGAGTGGATGGAAGGTATTCCGGGCGCAGTGGGGGGAGGCTTGCGCATGAACGCGGGCGCGATGGGGGTGCAGACTTTCGAAAATGTGGTGAGCGTTCGTTACCTGGACAGTGAAGGCAACGCGCACGTGAAGACGCGCGATGAAATGGATGTGCAGTATCGCCACGTTCCATCCCTCTCCGGCAATTACGCGGTCTCGGCGGTTTTTCGCGGCGAGCCGGCCTCGCGCGAGGTCATCGAGCGGCGGCTGGAAGAATCGCAGGAAAAACGCCGAACCACTCAGCCCATGGCCAAGAGCGCTGGCTGCATTTTTAAAAACCCGGAGAGCATTCCGGCAGGCAAGCTGGTCGATGAATTGGGTTTGAAGAATTCGTGCGTGGGAAAAGCGCGTGTCTCCGAGATCCACGGAAATTTTTTAGTGAACGACGGGGGAGCCACGGCGGCGGACATGCTCGAATTGATCGAACGGATCAAGAAGACGGCCCGGGCCCAGCGCGGGATCGAGCTGGAAACCGAAGTGCAAATTGTGGGGGAAGCACTATGAGCGTGGCGGCACTCTTGATCGGCCTGGGTAGCGCACACGTCTCGTGTGCTGGTGATGGCGTCCCGCCATCGCGAACTTTATCCGGATGGCAGCGGCGATCTGTATCGCTCGAATTGCAAAAAGATTGTTGCGGCGAGACGCCGCAACCTGGACGCGAGACGCGTGCGCTACCCAAGTCGACAGACATGGCGGCAACACGAATCTGATGAAACTCGAAAATCTGCCAAACAAGATCGCCGTCCTGATGGGCGGCCCCGGGGCGGAACGAGAGGTCTCGCTCGCCACGGGCCGGGGCGTTTCCAAGGCGCTGCGGTCTCTGGGCGCCGAGGTCACCGACATGGACGTGCGCGACGAAAATTTTGCCTTACCGGAAAACGTCGAGCTCGCTTTCATCGCGCTGCACGGAACATTCGGCGAAGATGGGCAGGTCCAGCGCATTCTGGAAAAACGCGGGGTGCCTTACACGGGGGAAGGGGTGCAGGAGAGTGAGCTCGCCTTTAACAAGATTCGTTCGAAGGAGAAGTTCCGGGAGCATGAGGTAACCACGCCGGAATGGGAAGTGGTGCCCGTGGGAGTGCGTCCCCGGATGGCGATGCCCTTCGTGCTGAAGGCGCCCCGGCAGGGCTCCACCGTGGGGATCTATATTATAAGGAGCGAGGCCGAGATCGGGCCGGCCATGAAGGACGCGTCCCAGTACGATCGCGAGCTGTTGGTGGAGAAGTTCGTGCCGGGCCGCGAACTGACCATCGGGGTGCTGGGCGATCAGACTTTGCCTATCATTGAGATCATTCCGAAGGGCGGTTTTTACGATTTTGCGACGAAGTATCCTTTCCTCAATCCGCAGACGGGCGGCAGCGCCCAGCATGTGTGCCCGGCTCAAATCGATGAGGGCATGACCCGTGAAATCCAGGACCTTTCGCTGCGCGCGCATCGGTCGCTTGGTTTGCAGGTTTACTCGCGCGTGGATGTGCTTCTCCCGCCGGGCGGCGTGCCGACCGTGCTCGAGGTCAACACCATCCCGGGCATGACGGAAACAAGTCTGCTTCCGGAAGCCGCCGCAGTCGCCGGGATCAATTACGTCGATCTGTGCCGGCGGATCATGGAACTCTCCCGCTCAAGGAAGGAGCGGAACAGTCGATGAGGGTGAGCAAATCAGGTCCCCGGCCGCGCAACCAGCGGGTCTCGAATGTGCGGCAACGGCGGCAGCAGCACCTGCTCGACGTCAAGGTGCGGTCCCGCAGCGCCTCGCAGCATCGTAATCGTCGCGTCATCGTGGGGCTCTCCAAGGTGGCCTTGCTGGCGGCGCTGTGCTTCGGCGTTTATGTGGGTGGGCGTCTTCTGGCCAAACGATTCTTCTTCGACAACCCGGACTATCGTCTGAGCACGATTGATGTGCAGACCGATGGCACGCTGCAACGCGAGCAGATTCTGCGGACGGTCAATCTGCGCGAAGGCGAGAATGTTTTCCGGATCAATCTCTCCGATGTGCACGACCGCCTGCAGCAGCTTCCGCAGGTGGATGAAGTGCAGGTGGTGCGCAAACTTCCGTCTGAGATCGACATCAAATTGATCGAGCGCAAACCGGTTGCCTGGATCACCAGCGAGAAAGACATGGCAGATCCTTTTTCATCCGACACTGCTTTTCTGGTGGACGCGCGGGGTGTTTTGATGAAAGAAAAGAAATTGTTACCCGAATATCTGGGATTGCCGTTGATCTCGGGATGCACGGGCGAGTCGCTCGAGGCGGGAAAAATCGTCGAATCGTACGAGGCCAAAGCGGCCCTCGAATTACTGCGCATGAGCACGCGCAGTTTTATGCAAACGCGCTTTCAGATTCGCGAGATCGATTTGTCGAAGGGGTATTGTCTTTCCGTCACGGACAAAAATCGCACCCGGGTGGCTTTCGGATTCGAACATCTGGACGCTCAATTGCAGCGCCTCGAGCAGTTCCTCGTTTATGCCGATGATTCAAAGCAGGAGCTGGCCACTGTGAATTTGATCGTGCAACGAAACGTCCCGGTCACGTTCGGAAAGCCCGCCGCCGAAGTGATCAACGAGACGATTGATCCGAACGAGCAGCCGCGCGTGATGAAAGCGCTGCCGGTTGGGTTTTCTCCCAAGTTCGGAACCTTTTCTGCCCCAAAGCCGCTTGCCCCGTCCTCTTCTGCAACGAAGAAGACGCCTTCCGAGGCGGCCCGCAAAACTCACCCCAAGGCCGGCTCGGCGGAAGTCCGCCGGGCTGTGCCCGTTGATCAAGGAAAGAAGAAGTAAGAAATGGCTAGCAATGATTTAATGGTAGGCCTCGAAATCGGCACGTCGAAGATCTGCGTGGTGGTCGGCGAAAGCCGGCCCGATGGCACAGTCAAGGTTTTGGGCGTGGGCCAGGCTCCCTCGCGTGGCGTGCGCAAAGGCGAGATCGTCGATTTCGAAACGGCCATGAAATGTGTGCACGAAGCGGTGGTCGACGCCGAACAAAAGAGCGACGTCATGATTCGGAGCGTCTACGTGGCCGTGGCGGGTTCGCATATTCAAAGTTTCAACAATCGCGGCTGTGTCGTCCTGCCGGAGGACCGCGATGAAATCGACGAGCAGGATGTCGAGGATGTAAAGATCAATGCGCGCGAAGTGAGCATTCCGGCGCAAAACGCTTTTCTCCACTCGATCATCCAGCATTACCACGTGGATGGGCAGGATGGGGTGCTCAACCCGGTCGGGATGCTCGGTCAAAAACTGGAGGCCGATTTCCACATCATCCACGGGGTCCGCACGCGCATTCAGAATACGATCCGTTGCGTGAAGGAACTTCCTCTCGACGTCGAGGACGTGGTCTTTAGCGCGCTGGCCTCGGCCCAGGTGGTTTTGACCCAGCACCAGAAGAATCTGGGCGCGCTCGTCGTCGATATCGGCGGCGGAACGACCGATTACATTCTGTATGTCGATGGCGCCGTGAAGCAGAGCGGCGGGCTGGCGGTTGGGGGCGACCACATTACCAATGACATTTCCATGGGCTTGCGCATTCCCATGACGCGCGCGGAAAAGCTCAAGGTGGAGGAGGGCAGCGTCACCCTGGGCAATTGTCTGCCGGGCGAAACCATCCAGTTAAAAGACGATTCCGGTTTTGCCGGGAAAGAGATCGAGCGCGAAACGCTCAACACCATTATTCACCTGCGCCTGCGTGAGAGCTTCGAGTTGCTCAAGCGCCAGCTCCAGGAGGAGTCGTTCATCGATTACACCGGCGCCGGCATGTTCATTACGGGGGGATGCAGCCAGCTCAACGGCATCGATCATTTGGCGGAGGAAATTTTCGAGATGCCGGCGCATATCGCGCACGCCCAGACCATGTCCGGGCTCACGTCTGCTTTTGAGAACCCGCAATTCTCCACCGCCATCGGCCTGATCAAGTACGCCCAGGCCGTCCAATCGGACCGGCCGCGGCGTGGCCTGGGCCGGTTGATCGGAAAACTTTTCAGCGGAATGCGATGACCCTGCCACAACCATGATCCAACTCAGCCACAACTACAGCCTGCCCCAGCGCGAAGAAGAAAACATTCCCATCAAGGTGGTGGGCGTCGGCGGAGCCGGCTGCAACGCGCTTGATCGCATCGTCCTCGACGGGATGGAGAAAGCGGACTTGATCGCGATCAACACGGACGTTCAATCGCTCGCGGGATCGGTCGCGGCCCATAAGGTGCAACTGGGTCGCTCCGTTACGCGCGGCCTCGGCACGGGCGGAGATCCCGAACTCGGATATCAGGCCGCCCTCGAATCGGTCGATGAGATTCGCCAGGCCCTGGTCGATGCCCGGATGATTTTCATCTGCGCCGGTCTGGGCGGTGGCACGGGTTCCGGCGCGGCCGCGGTGGTGGCCCAGCTGGCGCGGGAAGCGGGCTCGCTCGTGATTGTTTTTGCGACCCTGCCATTTTCCTTTGAAGGCAAGCGCCGCACGACCCAGGCGCAGGAGGCGTTGGGTCGGCTCAATGAAATTGCCCATGCCGTGATTTGTTTCGACAACGATCGGATGGGAGACATGGTCGCGCCCAAGGCCGGGATCCATCAGGCTTTTGCCGTGGCCGACGTGATGATCAGCCAAAGTGTCCGGTCCATCGTCCATCTCATCCAGCGCCCGGGACTCATCCGGATTGGCTTCGACGATCTGCTCTCCGCCTTGCGCAGTCAGAATGGCCGATGCCTGTTTGGATTCGGCGAAAGCGAGTCCGACAATCGCGCACACGACGCGCTCACGCAGGCGCTGAAAAATCCGCTCATGGATAAAGGCCGCATGCTGGCTGACGCCGCCAATGTGCTCGTGCAGGTGGCGGGCGGACCGGGCATGACTTTGTCGGAGGTCGAGATCCTCATGCAGGAACTTGGACGCCACGTTCGCGACAACACGCAAATTCTTTTCGGCACGGCGGTGGACGGGCGAATGGGAAATCGACTGAGCGTGACCATTCTGAGCTCGATCGCGGCCGAAGGTGAAATGGCCGCGCCGCCCACCACTTTCGCTCCTCTTCCGGCGGGGACTCCGATCGAGGCGCCGGCGAAGCGCACGGCCAAGGCGCCACCTGCTCCTCCCATTTGGGAACAGCCGCAGGTTCCTTCCGCAACGATGACAGAACCGCCGGTCGAGGCGGAAGAGATGACACCGGAGGAAGAAGCGGAACCTGCTGCGGGCGAGCCGGAGGATTTGATCCCGGCGCAACCCCCGGTCTCGATCGAGGCTTCGATGGCGCCTGCTTCGGAAATGAAGAAGCCCGGGCCCGGCCCGCGCCTGATCGTGCCAAAGAAGAAACCGGTCATCATCCAAGAGCCAATCGTTCCGACCGAGAAATTTGCGCCGGCCAAGCAGGAGGTCATGCAATTTGAACCGATCACGCGCGGCCGATTCGAAAAGAGCGAGCCAACGATTATTGAAGGCCAGGACCTGGACGTGCCGACCTACCTGCGCAAGAACGTGCGGGTCAAGTAAGCGACCGGCGTTCTCCTGCGAAGGCGAGAGGGGAAACAGGCCGGGCGGCGGTTCCCGATGGAAATACGTCCGCCCGAGCGACTGGAAGGGCCGGGCGTGGCACAGATCATGATGTGTTTAGGCCACGCCTATGCGTCGCCCGGCCGGATTTACCCTCGTCGAAATCATGATCGTCTCATCGATCATCGCGCTCCTGGCAATCATCGCGGTTCCGGCCTTTTTGAGGGCGCGCGAACGATCCCAGAATGCAAAATTCATGAATGCCTTGCGGGTAGCGCACGGAGCTTTTGAGCAATATGCCGCCGAGCACGGAGACTACCCGGCGGATGTGAACCGCGCGACCATTCCGGCGGGAATGAGTATTTACTTCGGACCGACGCTGGATTGGACCCAACCGACCCCGATTGGCGGCAACTGGGATTGGGATGCAAAGGTCTTTGGTTTTGTGGCCGGCGTTTCGGTGGTGGGCTCCAGTGCCAGCACCACCCAATTCACGGACATAGACACCGCCATGGACGATGGCGATCTGGAGACAGGGCAGTTCCGGAACACGGCGAGCGGCCGTTATACTTACATCCTGCAGTAGGAGGGGGCGGCGACGCCGGGAAGGGTGCGTTCGGCCTATTTTTTCATCAACTCCAGCACGGCCGTGGTCATGGCGGTGATGCCGAGCCGGATGGTAGGTTCCGGGATGGGCGCGAACTTGCTTGAATGCAGACTGGGCAGCGGACTGCCGCTCTTGGTGCTTTCCGCAATCTTTGCCGGATCGACCGCGCCGATGTGAAAGTCCACGGCTGGAATGGAGTGATCGGGCAGGCTGTATTCGGAGAAATCCTCGCCACCCATGGTCGGATCGGGCGCTTCCACATTCGCTTCGCCCAACGTCTTTTTCCAGACGGCCACCAGCCGTTTGGTCAATTCCGGATTGTTGTAGGTGGCGGGAGTGAATTCGTTACGCAAAACCTCCACGATGGGAGCGCGATCGGCGGGCACCCCAGCCGCGATGGCGCAACCCTTGGTGATGCGATCGATGGTGGCGAGCACGCGTTCGCGCACATCCGTCTTATAAGTGCGGACGGTCAATTGCATCTTCACCTCGTCCGAAATGATGTTGTGTTTGGTCCCGCCATGAATGGATCCAACCGTCACCACGACCGGGTCGAGCGGGTTATTTTCCCGGCTCGCGATGGTTTGCAGCGCATTAATGATCTCGGCCGAAAGGACAATCGGGTCTTTCGTTTTGTGCGGGTAGGCTCCGTGTCCGCCGACCCCCCGGACGGTAATGTTGACGGAGTCGACGTTGGCATATGTGTAACCTTCCGTGACGCCAATATGCCCGGTCTGCATCTGGGCGTTGTCATGGAAGCCGAGCGCGAAGTCGGGTTTGCCAAAGCGGCTGTAAAGACCCGCTTTGAGTAAAGCTCGAGCGCCCGTGCCCATCTCTTCGGCGGGTTGTCCCACGAAAACAATGGTACCTTGCCATTGATCCTTTTGCCGCTGCAGGGCGCGAGCGACGCCAATAAAGGCGGCCATGTGCACGTCGTGTCCACAAGCATGCATGACATGCACTTCCCGGCCTTCCCCGTTCTGTGTGGTCACCTTGCTCGCGTAAGGCAAACCGGTCTCCTCCTGGACCGGAAGACCGTCCAGGTCGGTGCGCACCAACACGGTGGGCCCCGTCCCGTTCTTCATTACGCCGATCACCCCATAAGGTTTCAGATTGGGATCATCGTATTTTCCGAAATGCTCGGTTACTTCGCATCCGGCGGCCCTTAGCTCTTTCGCCACTAAAGAGGAGCTGCGTTCTTCCTGCGCGGATAATTCCGGGTGCGCGTGGAGATCCTTGTAAAGGGCGAGCAAAGAGGGCAGTTCGCTCTCCGCGAGTTGATCGACCGAAGTCTGGGCGAATAGGGGCGTGGCCAGAAGCGTGGCCAGGATGGGCAACAAAAGTTTCATCTCGCACATATACCTGTCATCCCGCTCATCGCCAAGAAGGGAGAGCTGACTGGGTCGGTTGAGCAGTTGAGCAGAAGCCCCCTGTAGGGGGAGCTGCCAGTCCGCCATCGGACGGACTCGCCGTGGAGAGCTTTCCATCGTTAGGTTGGATTTTCTGCCCCATGGCATCTGTCCCCGGTTGCAATCGCCCCGGACTGGCAGGCGGAGCGCCCGCCTTGTGCAACGTTCCAGTTTACACAGGGCCTGGCCGGCCGTGGTAGGGCGGGCGGTCCGCTTGCCAAACGCGTTCTTCCCAATTTGGCAATTCCGAAAAAGTCGCGGAACCTCTGCGTGTGGAATTCGAGAAGAACACGCTTCTTTTTGGCGCTGATCCAACGCCCCGGATCGTGGCGATCGAGCTGGGTGAAACTGGGACGGTGCACGTTTATCGGCGGGAGAAGGACGGTTCCACGGTCCAGGAAGCCGAGCCGTTCCATCCTTTTGTCTGGTGTGATGCCGACGTGACCGATCTCGGGATCGAGGCGGAGAAACTAGCCGGCAATCTCAAGTATGGCTGGCGCATCACGGTGGACAGCTGGAAGGAGCTGATCGCGCTGCGCAATGGACTGAAGAAGGCGAACCGTGATTTTTTTGCTTTGACCGACCCGGTCCAGCATTACCTGACGGCCACGGGCCGGACCCTTTTCAAGGACCTGCCGTTCGAAGAGCTCAAACGGATGCAGATCGAGGTGCTTGCTTTCAGCGGGGAAGAAGCGGCGGGGCCGGATGATGCGCAGGCCGCCTCGACCGATCACCTCCTGAGTATTGCGCTTTCCGACAACAGCGGCTGGGAAGAATTGATTGTGGTGGACCCGGCCCAGGTGGAGGAATCGGAACACGCTGCCATCAAACGGCTGACCAGCCTCATCCGGGAACGCGACCCGGACGTCATCGAAGGTCACAACATGTTTCGCTTTGACCTGCCTTTCCTGGTGGCGCGGGCGCGGAAAGTGAAAAGCAAGCTCGATTGGGGACGCGCCGGAGGTTTTCTGCGATCCCGTCCCTCGCGTCTGCAAATCGCGGAGAAGACCATCGATTATCCAAAGTTCGCCGTCGATGGCCGGCATTTTATCGACACCTTTTTGCTCGCGCAATTTTATGATGTCGGGATGCGGACCCTGTCCGGATTTGACCGCATCGATGTGGCGCGGCATTTCGGGCTTTGCCAGAGCGAGGAAGTGTCGGGATTGAGCGGGCGCGAATTGCAGCGGGCCCACGCCGCGGGGGAAGAGCGGTTTCGCCAGCGCGCACTGTGCGCGGTGCGTGAAACGCGCGCCCTCTCGGATCTTCTCAGCCCGAGTTATTTCATCCAGACGCAGATTTTTCCCTACAATTACCAGGACGTGGTCGTGCGGGGCAACGCCACCCGAATCAACGCGCTCTTTCTGCGGGAGTATTTTCGGCAGCGTCATTCCATTCCGGAAATGCCGATGGTGCGCGGATTCGAAGGCGGTTACACCGCCATCTTCTTCACGGGAGTGGCGCGCAACGTCTGGCATTGTGACGTGGCCTCGCTCTACCCCTCCATCATGTTGCAGTTCGACTGCTTTCCGGTGACGGATCAGCTGCAGATTTTTCGCCACTTGCTCACCGATCTGCGGACCTTCCGGTTGGAAGCAAAGGCGAGCATGCGCGCAGCGGCGAGCGACCCGGCTCGGCAGCGCTATTTCCACGCTCTCCAGAATACGTTCAAGATTTTGATCAACAGCTTTTACGGCTATCTCGGCTTCGCCCAGGGACATTTCGCCGATTTCGATGCGGCGGCGCGCGTCACCCAGATCGGACGCGAGCTTTTGCAAAAGATGATCGACTGGTTGAACGGACGCGGCGCGCAGGTCATCGAGGTGGACACGGATGGGATTTACTTCGTGCCTCCGTCGCGTGGAGAGGCGGGCGTGTCGCCCGCAAAGGCCCGCCTGAAGAGATCTCGTCTCGCTACGGCCGACACGGTCGCCACTACAGCGCAGATCGAAGAATTGCGCACCGGTCTGGCCAAAGAGATGCCGCCCGGCATCGAGGTGGAGTTCGACGAGCAATTCGACGCCATGTTTAGCTATAAGGCCAAGAATTATGCGCTTCTGAGGCACGACGGGGAGGTGATCATCAAGGGCGGCGCCCTCAAGTCGCGCGGTCTGGAGAAGTTCCAGCGCATTTTTCTCGAGAAGATGATCAAGCTGATCATGGAAGAAAAGTCCGGGCAGATCGGTCCGCTGCGCGAGGAGTTCGAGCGCAAGATTCGCGGGCGCGAGTGGACCATCGACATGTTGATGAAGACGGACACTCTGCAGGATTCACTCGAGAAATACCGGCAAAAGATCGCCGGCTCGGCCCGGAACCGCGCGGCCGCCTACGAGCTGGCCGCAGCGAGCGGACGCAGTTACCGGCCGGGCGACCAGGTCAGTTACTACATCACGGGGACGACCAAAAAAATTGCCGCCTACGAGAACGCCAGGCTCGCCTCCAGCTTTGACCCGCAAAATCGCGATGAAAATATCGAGTACTATGTGGCGAAGCTGGACGAACTGGTAAAGAAATTCGGCCCCGTGGTGGCGTCGGCTGAGCCAGCGGCGCAGCAGTCGAGTCTCGCGCTTTAGCAGGGCAGGTGCGAGCGTCACGAAATGGCGGCCAGCTTCCCAAGCGTGTCATCTGGCCTGCCCGCCGTGGCGGGGGCGAAGGATCTCACCCATTCAGACGGGGCACGGCCATGTCCTTGGCGTAATCCACCGCCGCGGGGAGATGCCTCGCTGGCGCTCGGGATGACAGCACGCGCCCATGCTCAACACTTTGGCTCGTTAGGCGATGGATGTTTCTCTATCTTTGGCGAGGGCGGCCTGTTTACGACCGAGCCAGAGACTTAATCCACACCAGATGAGGGCGAGCGGCGTGGCCACGAAGCTGATTCCTCTCATGCCCAGGCCGAGGTCGTGCAATCCACGGTAGGACCAGGCGCCAATTTGATCGCCGGCCCGGTAAACAAAGGTGTCGATGAAACTCTTGGCTTTGTACTTGTCCTCCCGCTTGAGCACGGTGAACAGAACTTCGCGGGCCGGCCGGGTGACGGCGAAATTGGCGGCGCGGCGCATCACCTGGAACAAGGCGAGCAGGGTGAGCATCGGCACGCAGCCCATCGCGACGAAGCCCGCCATGCTTAAGGCCGGCATCAGGACGAGCGTCCAGCCGACGCCGAACCATTTTAAGAGACGCCCCGTGAGGAAGAGTTGAACGACAACCGTGATGAGGTTGACCGACAGATCGAGTTGCGCAAAAAACGCGGTGCGAGCGGCGCGGTCGTGAAACTGGTGGCCGGTAATGTCCGCCTGTTGGAAGTAGGCCAGAGTGGAGGTAACGGCGTGGAGTAGCATGAAAGCGCAGATGCCGAGCAGGTAAGGAGATTGAACGACATGGGAAATCCCCGAAACGATGCTGCCGCCGATGGGTTTTTCGGCATCGGCCGCGGATGACGGAGCGGGCGTTTGCTGAGACACTTCGGCGTCCGTCAATTCCTGGTCGGCTCGCGGTCGGTCATCCAAGGGGGCATGTTCACCGGCGAACCCGGTGGGAAAAAACTTTACACACCAGGGGCCGAGTTCGAGCAGCGCGGCGGTCAGAAGAATCAGATTGGCCGCGCCCAGCTGGCGGACCAGCGAGACGGTAATGATGGGACCGACGATGGCTCCCAACGAGCCGCCCACGCTGATCAAAGCGAAGAGGCGTTTGGCCTGCTCCGTGTTGAACACGTCCGTCATGAAGGCCCAGAAAAGGGTGACGACGAACAGGTTGAAGACGCTGACCCAAATATAGAAGGCGCGGCCAATCCAGATGCTCTGGGCCGGCGGGGCTGTTCGCATCAGCAGGTAGAAGAGGACGAGATTCGCCATGAAAAAGCGGTAGGCGATGGGAATGAATTTTCGCCGCGACATGCGCGCGACGATGGCGGAGAAAAGTGCGTTGGCCACGAGCATGGCGACCAGTGTGCCGGTGAACATCCAGGACAAGCTTTCGAGGCTACCGGCCGCCGCGATGTCATCCCGAATGGGGCGAATGACATAATAGCTGCCCAGAATGACGAAGTTGAAAAGAAAGGCCAGCCCGAGCGCCCGCATTTCGTTAGGCTTGACGTCGACGATTTTGTTAAGCAGGCTTCTCATCTCAAAGGCGTTGGCATCCTGAGCGCAAGCGAAGGAACTCTCCTAACTTGTGTGACGTGCTTTGCATGTGTGAGATCAGCATTCCGCCCGGTCGTGATCCCAACGCTCGGGATGACATGGCTATTTTTGTTGGTGCCACGCGGCCAAGACTTCCGCTTCACGCTGCGCCGCTAGACCAGCTCGCAACTTGCCCTGACGCTCCGGCCTCTGTTGCTTGAACCAGGCGAGCGTATCTCGAGCCGTTTCGGCCAGGGGACGGAAGGTCAGTCCTTTGGCGACCGCGCCCTGATTGCTGGTGCGCGCCATTCCGCTCTCTTCTCCGGTCCACACCGGCATGTCCGACCAGGCTTCGACCTTCTGTTGCTTGAGAAACTCTGCCGTGACCCAGGTGAAAGTGGCACTTGAGCGAAGGCCGCCTTTGATGCCATCGAGCAGGGCGCCGATGGTCAGCGGCTTGTCCGGTCCGACCGCATTATAGATTCCGGCCCCGCCCTTCTCGGCCATGCCGATGGTCCATTCGGCCAAATCACGACCGTCGATGATTTGGACCGGGTCGGTTGGATCGCCGGGAGCGAGCACTTCGGCGCCGCGGTCGATCCGCACCGGCCAATAGGTGAAACGATCCGTTTCGTCACGCGGGCCCACGATGAGGCCAGGGCGGATGATGAGCGCTTTGCCGGGGAACGCCTTCTCCGCTTCCTGTTCGGAGAGCGCCTTGAGTGGACCATAAGTCCTGTATCCGGAGGCACGCATCGCTTCGATCGTCTCTTTATAAGGATCCGGTCCATCGTATTTAGCGAGCGGCCCGGTTTCGTCGTAGCCTTTGTTGGTGTCGGCGTAGACGGACACGGTGGAGATGAAAATGTAGCGGTCGACGTTCCCCTTGAGCACGGCGGCGGCGTCGCGCACCCAGACGGGCAGGCTGGTCGGGTTATCGATGACGACATCCCATTGGCGGCCCTGGAGGGCGTCCAGTTTCCCATTACGATCGCCCAGGAGCTGTTCGGTTTCGTTAGGCAGTTCACCTGGATGGGTTTTGCCGCGATTGAACACAGTCACCTTGTGTCCCCGGCTGAGCGCGTAACGCACCTGGGAAGGCCCGGTGAAGCCGGTTCCACCCAAAATCAGGATTCGCAACGGTTTTGATGGTTTCTGATCCGTCGCGCCCAGCAGCGGGCGCGTTCTGACTCCGAGAGTGACGGCCGTTCCGGCAGCAGCGGAAAGTTTGAGGAAAGTTCTGCGATCGGGTCTCATGCCCAGGAAGATTAATGGCTGGCTGAAGGAAAGCCATCCTATCGAACCGACGTCCGGCCTCCTGGCACAGACAGCCCGCTGTTCGGGACGGGCGGACGCCCGAGGCGAAGATGCGCCGCCTGGGGCAAAGATCGTCTCGGGCTACGATTACCTAATCATCGTCCTCGTCAGTTGTTTGACAAGCATACCCAACGGCCACGCCGCGGTCAGGGCGATGCAGACGAACAAGAGCGCTTCCGCCACATACTCCCGCCCGGAGTCGGCCTCCAGAAAATGGCGGCTGATTTTTCGAAAGGCGCGGGCTTCGGCCAGCGTTTGGTCGTTCGTAGAGGGTGCCGCCGTTTCTAAGGTTGCAGTTTGGAAAGCATAATCGGTCGCGGGCAAGCTCTGGGAATCGGCGGCGGGACGTTCATCGTCGCGCGCTTTGGGAGTGGTGCGGGTTTGGAATGTTGGTTTCATAAAGGGAAAATGGAGCAGTCTGGGGTTGAGGAAATTCCCGTCGGGGAAATCCAGTCGATGATCAACCATTGGGGTGCCGCGGCGGCGGGCTCCAACCTGGCAGAATAGGATCGCGCGTTATACAACCAACCGAAGGACGGCGGGGTGGACGGACACGCAGGTCAATTTCATCTTATGGATGAGATACAGCGTTTTCCGCGCCTGTCTACGGTCGGATGCACATCACTTATGCAAGTCTCATGAAACAAGCGTGTTACGATCTGATTCTCCTCGCCGGTCTGGGTTTTCATCTGGCCGTCTGGGGATGTGTCCCGGAGCCCCCGCCGGGGGGAAGCAAGACCGGCCATATTTATTCTGAGAAAATAGTTGCGAAGGCAGCCGAAATGCTCGATATGCGGCGCTTTCATGCCTCGATTCAGCCTCTTCCCCCAACGCGTTGTGATGGTCGCCTCTGTGGCACTTCTCAGTGTTACAGTCACAGTCGCGCGTGGCGAAAATATCGCCCCCGCCAAGTCTCAGTTTGTCTTCAAAGATTCCAGCGGAAAGACCCAGTATGTCCCGGTCGTTTCAAAATATTATCCGAAGAAGATTGAACATCCGGTCGCCAAAGCGGACGGCTCCATGAGTCCGAAGTTGATGCGTGCCGTCTCCATCGCTCAGGAGCGCGCTCATGCTCACTCGCGCTCGCGTTGCTGGCAGTACGTGAAGGAAGCGTTGCTCGCCTCCGGCGCGGTCAATTCCTATCCGAAGACGGCGTATGCCAAGGAAGCCGGCCAGGAATTAGTTAATTCTTACGGCTTTAAAAAACTCGCCGTGCGCGACCCGTTCAAGGCGCCGATCGGTTCGGTCATCGTTTACGGCGCCGGCAAAGCCGCCGGCCACGTGGAGATCCGAACCAAGGACGGATTCGTGAGCGATTTCCGCTCGAAGATTCCCTCCCACCGTCCGTTGCTCGGCGTTTACACGAAAGGCTAGGCGCTTTCGCGCCCGCCTGACCGAGCCTGTTTGTTGAGCGAGCCGGGCCTTCGCGGCGCGTCCCTTTAGAGCAGCTTGGCGCTCAGCTTAATTTCAGTGGCGGCCAGAGCCACCGAGACCGGGCAAGTTTTCTTGGTCAGTTCGGCCTGCTCCTGAAATTTCGCTTCCTCCATGCCGGGCACTTCGGCTTCGATATTCAGCTCGATGCTCGTGATTTTAAAACCGCTTTCGCCGCGATCCAGGTTCACTTTGGCGGTAGTGCTGATGCGTTTGGGCGGATGACCGGCCTTCTCCAGATTGACCGAAAGAGCCATCGAGAAACAACCGGCCTCGGCCGCGCCGATCAGCTCTTCCGGATTTGTGCCGGTGCCGTTCTCAAAGCGGGAACCGAATGAATATTGCCCTTCGAAAGCGCCACTCCCGAGTTTCACCGTGCCCCGCCCTTCCTTGAGCGTGCCTTCCCAGACGGCTGAACTTTTTCGTGTAATCATGATCGTTTAACTCCTTTTCTCAAATTCGGTCAGATAGCCGACAAAGGCCCGGCGATGTTCCTGCTCGTCTCCCAAAATTCCGACCACCAAATCCTGGGTCACGAAATCCACCTGATCACAGAGTCGGATGATTTTTCCGTACTGTTCAATGGCGGCATCCTCGGCCGCGATCACTCCTTTGATCACGGTGATCAGATCGGTCGAGTCGGACGGCGGCTGCAGGTATTTTTGCTTCCGTTCGAGCTCCAACGATCCCGGCACACGCCCACCCAGCACCTTGATCCGTTTTGCCAGCATGGTGGCATGTCCCAGTTCCTCCTGGATATCCGCTGCCAGTGACTTTTTTATCTCTTCCGCGCGGACGCCGTCGAGATCGATGGAGTTGGCCAGATAATTTTGCACCGTCTCCAATTCCGCCCCGTAGGCCCGTTTCAACTCCGTGACGATGCCAGTGGCGGAGTCGATTAGATTGTCTTTTTCCATGATCTGACTGGACTCAAAGAACGGCGGGTGTCGAATTTTTTGTCTGAATGAAGCGCAGCGGTGCGGCTTTCCTAGGAATGGCGGCGGGCCGGGCGGACCGGCCGTTTGGGGGGATGCGAAGCGCAGTCGCATCGAACATGGCGCGCAGATCGCAAAGGGCGCGGGAGACGCTCGCTTTGGGCTCGATCGGACTGAGCGCCGGTCGGACGGCTGCTTGGGCGGGGGCGGTTTCTAATTCGCCGGCGGCCTGACGATCGGCTGTGACCACCCGCACATTCATGAAGTAAGGGTGGCTTTTTTCCCAGGACAAGGCCCGCTGTCTTGTTTCGAAGAATCGGTCGATGACGACCGCGCTCCGTTCGGCGGCGGTGCGGGCGCAGGCTCGGGCGGCTTTCCGGCTCACGACAGCCGGGCCCGAATCCACGGCCACACAAGTGGCGTCGGGAAAGAATACTTTGCTGCCGAAGGGAATCTTCTTTGGATCGACCGCGCAATGTCCGTCCCTGAGCCGAATGCCATTCCAGCAAGCGCAAAACTGCGAGCCTTCGCCCCGCCAGTAGACGGTGATTCGGGCCAGCAGGGATTGCTCGCCCGCCACGGCGGAGCAGGTCAGAGAGAGAAATAGCGCGAAAAGGAATTTCATAAGATGCGGATGGGAAACTCCCTGACCGAAAATGATCGGTGCGCCGGGGAGGCGTGGGAGAAAGCAAGGAGAAGCGCTCCTTACTTGAATCGTAAACCCTTCGTCCAACGGACGCATTGGGCAAGAGAAAGGTGGAAAAAGTGGCCATAAAAACCAGGTTGGCAGGAAGTCGCCAAAAACGCTTGTAAGGTGGCATGTACTCTGCGATAAAGCGCCGCGTGCGAATGCATGGATTATTGCTTCTTCTGCTTTGCTCGCTTTCGATCGTTGCCGTCACCCCGGGGCGTGCGGCTGGACTGGTCAGCTCCAATTCCCGCTTTTATTACCGCGATTTTTCGGGACGACCCGCCTCCGCCCGCATCATCCGGCATTACTGGCACCCCATTGTGCATCCGTTGGCTTACGTCGATCCGCGCATGAATCCGAAGCTGATGCGCGCGGCGACCATCGCGGAAGAACGGGCCAACGCCCGGTCGAAAGGCCTCTGCTGGCACTACGTGAAAGCGGCTCTGGTGGACGCCGGAGCGGTGAACTCCTGCCCGAAAACGACCTTCGCGGCGGAAGCCGGAAGCGAGCTAATGCGCAGTTATGGATTTACCCGCTTATCGACCCGCGATCCTTACGCGGCTCCGGTTGGCGCGGTGCTGGTTTACGGCAATCTCAACCGCGGACATGTGGAGATTCGGACCAGAGACGGATTTGCCAGCGACTATCACTCTAAGAATCGCTGCTTCTATCCGCTCGTGGCGGTTTACGCGAAGTTCTCCTCCTAGCGGGAGGCGGAACGATTTAGCCTAACGACCCATCCGGTTCAGTCCGGTTGGGGTCTGTCTTCGGAAAGCGGCCGTCGGAGTGGTCGGCGCAGGACTGCGGCCCATCGGGGCACGAGCCAGCGCCGGGCTCGCTCCGGAAGGAGGAGGGGGGACGAAAATGGAGTTGGGCCGCAGCACTTTAATCGGCATGAATGCCGGATGGCGGGCCGCCCAGGCCAGAGCCTGCCGTTTGGTTTCGAAGAAGCGGTCAATCACGAGCGCGCTGCGTTCGGAAACATTGTGTCCCGACTGGCGCGCGGCTTTTCGATTTTTGACCGCGCTGCCCGTATCGACGGCTGCCAGCGCTTCCCCATTCGGCAGAAGGACACGGCTTCCATACGGGATGTGACGCGGATCAACCGCGCAATGGCCGTCGCGTAATCGTGCGCCCGTGGCGCATCGGTGATGTCGAGTGTCCCGATCGGAGCCGGAGCCGCCGGTGGCCCAGTAGACGGTCACCCGGGCAAGGAATGAGTCCTCCCGGGCGAAGGCGCCGGGCGCCAACAGGAGACTGATGAGAAGTGTGAGTTTGAGTGATTTCATGTCATATCCCTGATTGCGGCGGTGCGGCTAATTCCGAGCCGGCGAGAAAACAGAGGGGAGAAGTGAGAAGGGGTGTGCCATTCATGAATGGATTCGAAAGGGAGTTCAGCAATGGTTCCCTGAGCTGCCGCGGAAAGGGCGGGGAGGATTGTATTTACGCGTTAATGGTTAAATGTAGGAACACGATGGCGAGTGTGGAGGGAGGGGCGGAAACGGCGTCGCTCTCTGAAGGAGCTTATCCCGCGCCGGCAACGGCACTGGGACCGATCTTCTTTCGCACGGTTGGCTCGCCCTGCAAGGGAAAAGCTTTATCATCACAAAGCCCATGTCTCGCCCGAGCATGGCCATTTTCTCGCCCTGTCATGCCTAACGAGCTCTTAACACGACGCATCGCCATGTGGTCGGGTCCGCGCAATATTTCCACCGCTCTCCTGCGCTCGTGGGGCAACCGCTCCGACACGGTGGTGGTGGACGAGCCTTTCTACGCTTTTTACCTGCAGCGCACCGGCAAGGATCACCCGGCTGCTGCCTCTATTATGACGAGTGGTCAGACCGACTGGCGCGCCGTGGTCGCGCAATTAAGCGGAGCCGCTCCTTCCGGGTGGGTCTCCCCGATCTTTTACCAGAAGCAGATGACGCATCATCTGCTGCCCGAGGTCGACCGAGAGTGGCTCCGTGCGGTCACGAACTGTTTTCTCATTCGTGAACCCCGGGAAGTGATCACCTCATATATAAAGAGGAACGGTGAGCCGACCCTGGCAGATTTGGGATTTGTGCAGCAGACGGAAATCTTCGACTGGGTGCGAGCGAATGCCGTTGGAACGCCGCCGGTCATCGACGCCAGGGATGTCTTACGGGATCCCGAGCGGATCTTTCGTCTGCTCTGCCATTCTATCGAGCTCGAGTTCGATCCGGCCATGCTCTCGTGGCCGCCTGGTCCGCGCGCGACCGATGGGGTCTGGTCAAAATATTGGTATGACCAGGTGGAGAAATCGACTTCCTTCCAGCCTTACGTGGAGAAGAATGAGCCGGTGCCGGAGCGGTTGCGAGAGGTCTACGCGCAATGCCGGGAATGCTATGAGCGCCTCTACGATTACAGGTTGCACTGATTGGCCTCGCACAAAGGCCGCAACGGTCCCAACGTTCTCCGGATTGGAAATTCTTGGTGTCCTTGGCGGACTGTGTGCGAGCTGATTTTATGCTCCAGAAATTTAACGAAAAGAATCGCGACCTGATCGTGAACATCAACGGGCGCCTGAGCCACCGGGATGAAGCGCGGATCAGTCCGTTCGATTCCGCGGTCCAGGGAGGCGACGCGGTCTGGGAGGGTCTGCGGCTCTATGACGGCCGCATCTTCAAGTTGCAAGAACACCTGGATCGCCTGGAGCGGTCGGCCCGCGCTCTCTCGTTTTCCGAGATCCCGACGCGCGCGAAGATCATTGAGGAAATCAAGCGCACCCTGGCGGTCAACCAGATGTGGGACAACGTGCACATTCGCCTGACGCTTACCCGCGGAGTCAAGATCACCTCAGGAATGGATCCGCGTTTGAACCAGGCCGGCCCGACCCTGATCGTTCTGGCGGAGCATAAAGCGCCGGTCTACGAAAAGACCGGGCTGACCTTGATCACCAGCCGGATGAGGCGCCCGTCGCCCGATATCCTCGATCCGCAGATTCATCACGCCAACCTGCTCAATTCGATCCTGGCCAAAATCGAAGCGAACAATGCCGGCGCGGACGATGCGCTCATGCTCGATCTGAATGACAAGATCG
The DNA here is from genome assembly GCA_038203615.1 of Chthoniobacterales bacterium. Taxonomy (GTDB): domain Bacteria; phylum Verrucomicrobiota; class Verrucomicrobiia; order Chthoniobacterales; family UBA10450; genus JBBRDU01. The sequence goes on along the minus strand of JBBRDU010000014.1, from coordinate 7,855 downwards.
CGGAGACAAACGCCACGCATGTCTTCATCGTGCGCCAAGGCGAAGTAGCGACGAGTCTGGTCGTGGCGTGCCCGGAAGGAATCACGCGCGCGACCGTGCTCGATATTTGCGCGGCCGAGAAAATGGCGTGCCGTGAGACCGATCTGAAGCTCGACGACGCTTATGGCGCCGACGAAGTTTTCTGCACCGGTACCATGGGGGAGCTCGCCGGCGTCACCAAGATCGATAACCACGTCATTGCCGACGGCACAGTCGGCCCGATGACAAAACGTTTGAGCGACCTCTACGTCCAGCTCACCGCAAGCGAAGGCGTTCGGGTCGTTGAGCCAGACTGACTGGGGAGCACCCGCGCCTCGCGTGTTCTGTTCGGCGTCTTCGCCGCAGGCTTGCAGTTACCGATAATGATAGCGCAGCTGCGCAATCAGGATTTGGTCGCCGATCTTCTTGTAAATAATCCGATGCTCCGAGTTGATTCGCCGTGACCAATAGCCTTGAAGCGCGTGCTTGAGCGGTTCCGGTTTGCCGATGCCGCGATGTGGACTTCGCCTGATCTCCTTAATAAGCGAATTGATTCGCGAGATCATCTGCGGATCGGTTTGCTGCCAGAATAAGTAATCTTCCCACGCAGCCGGCGCGAAGACGAGATTCACGTGCCGAGCTTGAGTTTGCGTTTGACACCCTTGCCGCGCTTGAGCCCATCCACCGCGTCGATCAGTCGTTTCGCGTTCGCGGGAGAACGGAGCAAATATGCAGTCTCCTGCAGCGACTCATATTCCGCGAGGGAGAGCATCACCACGGCTTGATCGCGATTCCTGGTAATGACGATGGGGGCATGGTCCTCGCAAACTCGGTTTATCGTACTGGCAAGATTTTCTCGGGCGGCTGTGTAAGTGATTGACTTCACATGGACAGTATAATGTCCATATGGGAAAATCGTCAAGTGAAATGGCGCAAGGGGAATCCAGCAGGAATGGGAGAACGCAGTCCCGACTAGAAACCGATAATAAAGTCGATGCCTGCGGTGACTTGATTGCCTTGGCTGGAATCGTTAAACGGGTGGGTCCCGTTTAAGGCGCGATCAAAACGCAACTCGGGGCGAACGACCAGACTCGCTACGGGTTTGGGCACGGCCGGCTTGATATTCAAACCCAGGGTGATTGCCCCGTAGGTGGTCCTGCCGCCGCCAACAGTGCGCGGGTCGATGGTCGGCTCGCCCTCCAGGGCGCGCACCGGATCGTGATCGTTGGCAAACGATACCACGTAGAACCCTTGGTCGTCGCGGAAAATCTCGCCGCGGACGCCAGCCGTGAACCAGCTGTTGATCGCGTAAGTGAGATATTGGGCAACGCCGCAGGTATCAGCATCGGCTCCGTCGTCGTGCGCATAATTGAGATCGGTGATGGAGGTCAGCTTGTCCGTGATCTTCCATGTCGTCGTGATGCAGTTGAGGTAACGCTGATCGTGATTGTTGTTCGGCGTCTCAGGACCGATGTGGGTTGCAGCCGCGACAATCACTTTGCCCTCGTTGAAGTTGAGGCCGATCCCGCCGTGGAAGGCGAGCGAGTCGTTGTTGTCCTCGATACTCGTATTCACCCCCCGCGTGATACCTGCCATCAGGTCCAGCCACTTGGTCGCGTGGAAGGTCGCGAGCGCGCCGGCGTGGTTGAACGGGATGCCGAAGTCAAAAATGTAACTATGGGAATAGAAGAAGTTCGCACGCGGGTCGATCGTCTCCGCACCTTCCAGAGTTGCGAACTTGCCCAGTTTTAAGTCGAGACCGCCATCCGTGATAACTGGAAAGTGCAGATTGAGATAAGCTTCGACAGGGTCCGGTTGGACGATGGACGTAGCCGCCGTGTCGTCGAATAAACCAAGCGAATGAATGAATCGCGCATCGCTGCCGTACATGAATTGGAGTTTGAAGCCCCAATCAAACTCGCCGGGCGGCGGAGCCAAAGCGCGCTCGAAGTTAAGAACGAGCTGATGCAGCATGGGCTGGTTGGAGCGATCATCGAAGAGTCGGCCAAAGTTTTGATGATCGCTCGGGGAATCGGGATTGAACGTGATGCCGCTGTCGATCCAGCCCGAAATCTTGAAGCGGGGCTCGGGCGTGGGCAAAGCGGTGGGTTGGCCGGCCGAGACGATCCTGGCCAGAATCATTGCGCTGAAAACTTGGGCGATCTGTTTCATTCGGTCGATTCGACCTGACGCTCCTGGACGAGGAATGTGATTCGCAGAATGTTTACCGTCGAACGATCTGCTCGTTAGGCAAGATTCGTTCCGCCAGGGTAACGATCATAGCGGTGGGCCGGGCTGAATCACCGCTATGTCCACTTCCACGTAAGCCGATTCGCCGTGGATCGCTTCGTCGAGCCCAAGTTCCTCGTGCGCATCCTCGACCCGCACGACGGTGATGCGGTCGATGATCCACAGCATTCCGAACGTGAAAACGAACGCCCAGACAGTCGAAAACAGTCCCGCGCCGAGCTGCTTTAGGAAAAAACTCGAGTCGCCGGCGAGCAATCCATTGACGCCGCCGTTGGCCGCTGGATTCCACTCCGTCGACGCGAAGACGCCGAGTAACACGATGCCGAGAAAACCGCCCACGCCGTGCACACCCCAGACATCGAGGGCGTCGTCCCACCCGAGCTTGTTCTTTAGGGCACAGGCGTAATAGCAGACGACACCGGCAACGAGGCCGATGATGGCGGCGGTTGTCGGCGACACGTAGCCGGCGGCGGGCGTGATGGTGGCGAGGCCGGCTACTGCGCCCGTCAGCAGGCCGAGGAATTTCGGCTTCTTCGAAACCCGCCAGTCCACCAGCAGCCAGGCGATCGCAGCGAACGAGGCGGCCACGTCGGTATTGATAAACGCCACCGCGGTCGTTGCATCCACGCGAAATTCAGACCCGGCGTTGAAACCGTACCAACCAAACCAGAGCAAGCCGGTGCCGAGCGCAACGAGCGGAATGCTATGCGGACCGCGGTCCGCGATCTTGCGCTTACCGACGTAGAGAATGGAGGCGAGGGCGGCGATTCCCGCGATGTTGTGCACGACGATCCCACCGGCAAAATCTTTTACGCCCCACTGTGCCAGGATGCCGCCACCCCACATCATGTGGACGAACGGAAAGTAAACCAGAATCAACCAGGCCGTTAGAAAGAGCATGTAGGCTTTGAAAGTGATGCGGTTGGCGAACGCGCCGGTGATGAGGGCCGGCGTGATGATGGCAAACATCATCTGGTAGGCGCAGAAGACGAGCATCGGAATAGTGTCGTTAGGCGAAGGCGTGGAGAGAGTAATGCCACGCAGGCCCGCCCAGTTCAGGTTGCCAATGATGCCAAAAAAATCAGTGCCGCTTTTCTGATCGCCTGAGAAGCAGAGCGAGAAGCCAAAGGCCCACCACAAGACCGTGGTCCAACCCATCGAGACAAAGCTCTGCATCATAATGGCGAGCACATTCTTGCGTCCGACCAGCCCCCCATAAAAGAAGGCCAGCCCGGGTGTCATCAACATGACCAGGCTGGCGCACAGGAGCATGAAGGCGGTATTGCCAGTATCGAGATGTAACATGGTTAATCCTCCGTTAGGCGGCGAGTATTGGCTCGCTCGGACAGATCAGTCAAGGATGCAGACTGGGCAGCCAACGGGCCCATCACGGAATCAATTTAGCATCTCGATCGAGCAGATCGACTTCTTCGGGGAGTGAGTTTCTAGAAGAGTTGAGGGGCAAACACGGAACGCTTTCACATTCCCGGATAGTGACCGGAGTAGATGAGCAGGACGTCGACGGTATCCTGCACTCCGTGGGCGATGATGGGGGCGAGAAGGTTGCGACCGGTCGCGAGATACAAGACACCCAGGATAGCACCGTCGAGGATGTTCTCGGCAACGCCCGTAACGCCCTGGAAGAAGTGCAAGCAACCGAAACCGATGGTCACCACCACCAGGCTGATGATCCAGGCCTGAGATGATTGGTGACAGAACGCAGCCACTCGATTCATGAGGTAACCGCGATAAACAAGTTCCTCGCCGAAAGCGGCCAGCACCCAGGCGAGCGCGAGCCCTACCACGAGTAGCTTGGCGTTACCGATCAACGCGTTGAGTTGGCTCAGGTTCGGACCTTCCCCTAACAACTTGGTCAATCCGGGCTGGGTGACGAACAATTCCAGCGCCTCCATGCCGATTCCGAGGATCAGTCCGGTGAGAAGTGGCCGTGCCCAATTGCTGCTTCGCTTGAGTCCAACGTCTGCCCCAACCTTGTCCGCGCAGACGGAGTGAAACCCATCCCAGGATTAGCAGGAAAGACGTCTTACTAAATAGCAGGTGGTGCCGGGCATCGGCGTAGAAAATACCGGCGATAATTACGGCCTCGAGCGCGAGCAACCACCTCTAAGCGTAAACCAGTAAATCGATCTCTTCAGGCAATGAATTCGAAACCTCGCGGATGACGTTGCCGCGAAGAAGATTGAGCAAGGCATTGCGTTGGGGGGCGCCGAGGATAATGCGTGAGGCACCGAGAGTTGCAGCCACGTCGACAATCGTTTCGGCGGCGGACGGACTGACGGCGTAACAGAAGAGGGGCGGCGGATGATCCGCGCCCGTTTTCTCCTTTGCTTCGGCAAAAATCGAACTGGCCTCCGGATCTTCCTGCCACTTGCGTTTCACATCCTGTTCGGTCATGAACTGTTGTTCGCGGACGAAGAGCAGATAAAGCCGGCGGCCGGTTTCGTGCGCCTCGCGCAGGGCGAAATCGAGAGTGCGTCCGGTGCCGCGAACCGCACAAAGAATTGATTCCGCTCCCAGGACCGGGGCCGGTGTGATCGCGGATGCGGGTTCGGGCGTTGCTCCATTGCCAGGTAGTTTTTCGGGCACGAGTGCCGGCAATGTAATCGCCTCTTTCTTCATCCGGCGTTCCTGCACGAGACCACGCAGAATCAATCCGGCGGCGAGGATCGTGACCGCGAAATAACGCGCGTTCGGCTTGTCGATGAGCAGCGACATTTCGATCGCCGCCATGACGAGGAAGGTGACGAACATAAGGGTGCGTTCCCACGTCTTGATCGTGAGTTTCCGGTCGGTCGCGGTTGCGCCCAAATTGGTGGCGATCGCACCGACCACGCCGACGGCGTAAAGATCAGCCAGGCCGGCCATGTCTTTCACCAGAATTACGAGCAGCATGGGAACGACTGTGGCAAGCAACATGCCGGCGCTGGGCACGCCCCATTTATTAAGGCGCTGAAAAATGGGAGGCATTTCGCGGTCCCGCGCCATCAGGAATTGGATGGTGATAAGGTCAACAATGGCGGTGTTGACGGCCGAGAGCAGGAGCAGGCCGAAGACGATGCTGACGACGATGCCGAAGGTGTGACCGATGGCCGGGCCGAGCGCACCGCCCACAAAAACTTCGCCCATGTAACGCAGCATGTAGTCGCGCACGCCTTGCGCGCCGGGCGCATTGACATCGCCGTTGACGGCCTGCAATCCGCCCAGTGCATGCATGGCGAGCCCGAGCAGGGCGGTGAAGACGCAGACTTCGATCATGACCCACAAAATGGCGGGCGTGGAGGTCTTGCACACCGAAGGATGGGCTTCGTCGCTCCCCGGATCGAGCTTCATTACGCCGGTGGCGTTGGCGATGGCTTCGACACCGGAAAGCGCCAGCACAATGCCGACGAACCCGCCCCAGTTTTGCCAGAAGCCACCGTGCAACGGCTGCAAATGCCCGATCGCCTCACCCATGTGGGGCAGACAGAAAAGTCCGAGCACGACCACCACGATCGCAGTGGGCACCGAAATCAAGAAGGCGAGACCGCCAGTGTGCTTCGGTCCAAGCAGGTTAAGCAGGCCAATAATCAGGATCGCGGCCGCGGCGAACTTCTCCGGATGGGGAACGCCGAGGTATTGGAAGGCGGAGAGCGCGCTGATGGCGGCCGTTACCAAATAATCGGCGATGAGGAGAAACGCTCCGACAATGGAAATGACTTCACTGCGATGCCGCACGCTCGCGTAAACGCCGCCGCCGTCCGGATAGAGGCGGCAAATGATCATGTAGTTGATGCCGACGAGCGCGGTGAGCACGCACATGGCGGCGATGAGCGGGAAGGAGGCGTAACCGCCGACGGCAAAGGCGAGACCGATGACGTAGGCTTTGCTCGTGCCCCAGTCACCGTACAAGATCGCGGCCGCGCGCGGAACATCTACGTTGCGCGGACGCTTAACGTTGGTTGGTATCAATTGATTGGACTCAAACGAGGCGATCCTCGCGCGACCAGGTGCCTCCCGCTGCGGGAGTCGATTGCCCTACGACATCCTTTGCCCTTTAATGATGCTGACGAGGTTAGCTGTCGGGCTAGAGCCATTAAATGCTCCCGATGACGCGCATCGTGCGCCCCGATCCATCCCGCCAGGCGGGATGGAATTTGGGTTCCCCGCTGGACCGGCCACTCGCCAGCCCATTAAGCGAAACAAAGAACTGGAACAACTTTCTGACCTTGGATCGATGATGTCAAGGCAGGCCAAACCCTACAAAATCGAGATTCCAATCTCGCAATTTACGCTGACTGATCTGATTCTTTGGCCATGGGTGACGCGCTGAGTCCGATGATGCAGCAGTATCAACGTCTGCGGAAAAGTATTCCAGCGGACACGTTGCTGCTCTTCCGGCTGGGCGATTTTTATGAGCTGTTTTTTGAGGACGCCAAGGAAGCCTCGGTTCTGTTGAATGTCGCCCTGACCAAGCGTAACACCGTTCCCATGTGCGGCGTGCCATACCACGCGGCCCCAACTTACATCGCCAAACTGATCAAGGCGGGCCGGCGCGTCGCGATTTGCGACCAGACGAGCGAGCCGCAACCGGGCAAGATCGTTTCGCGAGACATCACCCAGATCATCACCGCCGGAACGGTCAGCGAATTGAATTTGCTCGAGTCGAAGCGGGCCAATTATCTCGGGGCGGTCTACGCGATCAACGGCGCGTTTGGATTTGCCTACGCCGACCTGAGCACGGGCGAGTTCCGACTAACCCAGGTGCAGGACAAACAGTCGCTCGGCAATGCCCTGGCGCGGGTCGTCCCGGCTGAGTTACTCGTCAGCGAAGAGCAGCAAGAACAGTTCGGAGATTTGGATCACACCATCGCTTACGACAGCTATGCTTTTCTGCCCGAGCAAAGCGTCTTCACTTTGTGCGAACATTTTAAAACCAAATCGCTCGACGGATTCGGGTGTTCGGAAATGCCGGCCGCGCTGGGGGCCGCGGGTGGAATCGTGCATTATTTAAAACACCAGCTGCGCCGGAAGATTGATCACTTAACGTCGTTGCGCTGCGAGACGTCGACCGATCACGTAGCGCTCGATGTGGCGACGCAGCGGAACCTGGAACTGGTGGAGAGCGGCGGGGCTGTTGATACGAGCCTTCTTTCTGTGCTGGATCGAACGGTCACACCCATGGGCGCGCGAAAACTTCGAGCCTGGATTTTGCAGCCGTTGCGTGACCTGAAGGAACTGGGCTGCCGCCAGCAAATGATCGCGGATCTGTTGCGCGAGCCGGATTTGCTCGACTCGATCCGGGCTGAATTGAAATTGATTCGCGACTTCGAGCGGGCGGCCGGCCGGCTCAGCCAGGCCTCAGGGAACGCTCGCGATCTCGCGGCGTTGAAAATCTCTCTCGATCAAATCCCGAGACTGAAGGCGCAGATGGACAAATTGATTGAGAGGATTGAATTCGGCACCGGAGCGGACATTTCTCCCCAGCAGAACACCGCCGAGAACCGTCCTTCTTTGAGTCTGACGGCGCGTCTGCAGAGCGAAATCAAGGAGATGCCGGAATTGGCCACCAAACTGGACCAGGCTATTA
>JBBRDU010000013.1:0-51810 GCA_038203615.1 Chthoniobacterales bacterium | reverse complement strand
CGCTCGGGCCAACCAGACAGACGAACTCACCCTCGTCCACCTGCAAACTAACATGGTCGAGCGCAAGCACATCGCCCGTCCCGGTCGAGAACCTCTTCGACACATCCTCTATAGACAGTTTGCTCGGTGCAATGAGCTGCAGCTCTTCGCTGGCCGAGCCTGTCTTTTGCCGAAACATCACGGACTCTCGATCAGTTTGGATGTGTCGGTCGAGCCTTTTAGGAACCCGGCATCCTTTCCGTCCTGCACGGCCTTTTCGACCAGTTCCCGCGGCACGTCCGTCGTGAATTTGATCCGCTTCCAAGCCTGCGCCACGGCGTCAGACGCGAAATCGGTCCTCGTCTCCTGCTTTAACTCAGCGATTAACAACTTCTGCGCTTCGTCCGGATGGCTTTGGATCCAATCGGTCAGTTCCTGGTTGGCCGACGCGATCTTCCTGGCCAGAGCACGATGATCCTTCAAAAACTTCACGCTCGAAGCGAGCCACGTCGTGATCACCTTGGTGTCTTCCAGGAAAACTTTGGCCGCGCCGTCGCGCTCCAGTCGTGTAACCCACGGCTCCACCGTCCAGACGGCATCCACCCGCCCGCTTTGAAAAAGCGCGAGCTGATCCGGATTGGCCGTCGGCACCACCAACACGTCGCCCCCCGTCTGCGTCACCTTGAAACCCTGTGCTTTCAACCAGGCGCGGCAGGAGATGTCCTGGGTATTTGCCATTTGCGGAGTGGCGATTTTGCGGCCCTTGAAATCCGCCGCGGTTTTGATCGGGCCGTCCGGCTTGACCAGGAGAGCCGCACCGGCTTGAGCCGCTCCTCCGAGGATTCGAATCTCTTCACCCTTCGATTTCAGATGCGCGTTGAGAGCCGGCCCCTGACCCACGTAGGTCAGGTCGAGCGACCCGGCAAAGATCGCCTCCATGGCGGAAGGTCCCGCGTTATAAACAAACCACTGGATCTCAACGCCGGGACCGAGACGCTGCTCATACCAGCCTTGGCCCTGCCGCGAGAGCGCGTGCGCAATGATGCCCTGGGCATGGGTGATGTTCGGAAAATGTCCGAAACGCACCGTGACCTTTTCTTCCGCTGAAGTCAGCGGCGCCACCATGCGGAGGAGAAAGCAGATAAAACAGAAGATTCGAATCATGGTCTGCTTCGGTTGGTTCAGCGCGAGGCGCCACTCGCCGCCAGGATGGGAAGCACAACCCGAAAGGTGGCCCCCTTCCCTGAGCCTTCGCTGTGCGCTTCGATCGTGCCGGCGTGCATCTCCACGATCGCTTTGCTGATGGCCAATCACAGGCCTAAGCCTTCCCGGCGCGCTTCGCCCTGTTCAAAGGGATCAAAAATTTTGTCAATAAATTGAGGGCCGATCCCCACTTCATTGTCTATCATCTCGACTGCGATCGTTTGATCGTTGGGATTAGAAGTGCGCACCGTGACGCGTCCTTTAAGCGGCGTGAACTTGCAGGCGTTGCCGAAGATATTCCAAAATACCTGCTGCAGCCGCGGAGCGTCGGCCGTGATTTGGGCCCGCCTGGCCTCAAGCGAGACGGTCACCTGGAGCTGCCGATCTTCCACCTCACTGCGCACTATCTCGATGGCATGACGGAGCAGCTCGTGCAGGTCGGAAGGAGCGAGTTCGACCTTTAGTTTGCCGCGAGTGATGCGCGTTAAATCAAGCATGTCATCGATGAGCCGCGCCTCCAGCTCCACGTTTCGGCAAACCATTTTCAATCCCTCCCGGATCTCCGGCGCCACCGTTGGATCGTCGGCCATCCCGCCGGCCCAGATCAGCACCGGCGTCAGCGGCGTGCGTAATTCGTGGCTGAGCATGGCGAGAAAGCGGTCCTTCGCGGCGTTGGCCGCTTCCGCAATTTCTTTTGCCCGCTTGAGTTCCCGCTCGATCCGGTGACGCTCGACGAACAATCCAATCTGAATGCCGAGCGCTTCCACCATGTGCAGCAAATCCTCGTCCGGCTGGACGACCCGCCGGCTGAAGAGCTCGATCACCCCCGTGGCCTTTCCATCGGCGCAGAGGGGAAAGGCAAAGGCTCCGCGTATGCCGACCTCCCGGGCCAGCTGGGCCCGCCGTAAATTTCGGTCCATTGTCACATCGAAAATCCAGATGGCATCGTTTTCGGCCCAGACACGCCCGGGCAAACCTTCTCCTTTCCGGAACTGGAAAGAAGTCGATTCGTTCACAAATTTTTCCACCGGCTCTTCCTTTGAGTGCCACGTCGTGCCACACCGCAAAACCTCTGCTTCGTCATCACGGAGCCACAGACCAGCGCAGACCCAGTCGCCGCTTGCTGCGATAGCCTCGAGGGCGGGCTGGATCGCTTCGCTCAGGGACCAGTTGCCGGCCAGCGAACTGGCCACGGCGTATTGCGCAGCCCGTCTCTTTTCCGTTCGGACCCGCTCCGTGATGTCGCGCAAATAAGCCGTAAAAAGGGGGATACCCTCGATTTGAAAGGCGGTGATGGCCAATTCGACCAGGATTTCCGAGCCATCGCGACGCAAGGCACTGACTTCAATGCGACGGCCCAGCACCGGTCCCTCCCCGGTAGCAAGGTAGTGTGCCAGTCCCTGACGATGCCTTTCGCGCTGCGCCGGCGGCACAATCAACTCGGCCAGTTCCTTCCCAATCGCCTCCGCCCGGCTGAAGCCGAAGACCCGTTCGGCCGCGGGATTGAACTCCTGGACGACCCCGGCCTTATCCATCGTGATGATGCCATCCAGCGCCGTATCCAGAATGGCGCGATTGAGGACCGTTAAGTCGCCCGAAGCAAAGCGATTGTTGCTGTTGAGGGGCGATTGCATGAAAAGTCAGGGAGAACGCCGTCGGAGACTAGCTCGGGCATTTCATCAAACCAAGGTGAAAGACGCGGACGCGGGTCAACGGCTGATCCCGACGAATCGGCTTTCACCCGGGGCGACTGGCGGCAATATTCCACCCGGGCATGATGCGAGCGCTTTGTATTGTCGAACACGGGGACGCCCCCAGCACGCGGCTTCGTCTGCGGGAGTGTCTGGACCACTATGCCCGGCTCGGCGTCGAGGCGACCGTTCTCTCCACCCGCCGTTCGAGCATGATCGGCCAGGCCAGGATTATCCAGCAAGCCCGCCGTCACGACGTGGTCCTTCTCTTTAAGACTCTGGGATTCTCGCCCCTGGAGCTCTCCCTCCTGCATCGCGCCAATCCCCACATCGTTTTTGATTTCGATGATGCCGTGATGTTCCGCGAGCAGAAACACCGGCGTCCCCTCGCGGGCAGAAATTTTAAAAAATTTCTGCGCACCGTGAAAACTTGCGCCGCCGTCGTGGCGGGGAACGATTTCCTGGCCTGTTTTGCCCAGGCCTGTGGCCGCCGCACCATCGTGCTGCCCACCTCCATTGACCTGACCCGATACCAGTTCAAGCAGTCTTCCGATGGACTTGGCCTAACGATTGGCTGGCTCGGATTGAGCGACGGCCTGCCCTACTTGCGGCATATCCAGCCCGCCCTGCGGCGACTCACGCAAAAGTTTCCCGGATTAAAATTAAAAGTGATTTCCGACAAACCCCTCCACCTCGACGGCGTCGTCGTGGAAAGCGTGCCGTGGCGAATAGAGACCGAACAGGTTCACCTTTCCAGCTTCGATGTCGGAATCATGCCGCTATGGGATTCCGTCTGGACGCGCGGCAAGTGCGGTTACAAGATTCTGCAATACATGGGCGTCGGCACGGCTGTGGTCGCATCCGACGTCGGGGTGAACAGCGAGATTATCACATCTGGCGAGAACGGATTCCTGGCTCGCACCGAGGACGACTGGGTCCGTGCGATTGGCAGCTTGATCGAGAACGCCGGGCAACGGAAAAGCTTTGGACTGCGCGGAAGACAACTGGTCGAGACTCGCTACTCGCTCGACACCTTTACCCAGGGTTATGTGAAACTCTTGCGCGAAGTCGCGCATCACCCGGTCGAGACGGGGGGCTCGAGCGGGACCCGCCGGATCATTCGCTGGAATTTCAGCAGCCGCGCGCGCGAACTTTCCGGCGGCGACGCCATTGTCATCTCTGTGCCAAAGAGCGGCCGCACCTGGGTCCGGACTTTCCTGTGCGCCTACTACTGCAAGCAGGCCGGTCGCCCGTTCACCCTTCGTCCCGACCAATACCACGAGCCCGGCATTCCGCGGCTCATCTATTCGCACGATTTCGCCGAGCAACGGATGAAAGCGCGCCTCTGGGATCGCATCCGGGGCAAATACCTGGTGCCGGCCGGCGAGCTCTCCCGCGCCCGAGTCATCCTGCTGGTGCGCGATCCGCGCGACGCCTTCGTCTCTTTATATATGCAGCTGGTCCACCGCACCCAGGAGACACCGCAACGTTTGAAAGAATCCAGCGCGGGCGAGCTCCTGCGCGATCGGCGTTACGGCATCCACGCCATTATCAAGACGATGAACCGCTGGTTCGCCGAGTTCGCTCATCGCCAGAATTTCACCCTCGTCCATTACGAATCTCTCCGGGCCACCCCCGATCGGAATTTTCGCGCGCTCCTCGCCACTCTGGGGGAGCCTTCCCCCGACCCGGAGGCTTTCGACTACGCGCTTCAGTTTTCCGATTTTGGCAATATGCAACGATTGGAAGCGGCCGGAGTTTTCGATTCCAAAATTTTGCGCTCCCGCGATGTGGCGAATCCCGAGTCCTTCAAAGTGCGACGCGGCAAGGTCGGCGGTTTCCGCGATTACCTGTCGCCGGAAGACCAGGCCTTCGCGGCCGAAGCGCTCAGACAGCTGGACGCCCGCTTCGGCTACACCACCTAAGATCGTGTGAGTCGCAGCCCCTCTGAAACTTCCGGGCCGGCCAGACGAGCGCCCATCCTCATCCTCGGGGCCCATCGCTCGGGCACGACGGCGACCGCGCGCGCGCTGGCGTTGCTGGGATTGCAACTCGGCCAGAGGCTCGACAGTCATTATGAATCGAAGGCCATGCAGCGCCTGCACGAGGATTATTTGAAAAGCGTCGGCGCGGCCTGGCATCAACCCGGGCCACTCCTCGAGCGAATGGCCACGGTGGAGGGCGAGCGCGCTGGCGCCGAGTATCTGCGAGACCACCTGCAACGCGAGTTCAGTGCGCTCCTGGGTTACCGCCAGAATCCGGAAGGCTGGTGGCTCCGCGCCCGGCTTAAAACAGGAGCGATCTGGGGTTGGAAAGAGCCGCGCACAACCTTGTTTGCTCCCGCCTGGCTGCAGGTTTTTCCGGAAGCTTTGCTCATCGACGTGGTGCGGCATCCCCTCGCCGTGGCCATGAGCATCCGGGCGCGGGAATTAACATTCAGAGCGAAGGGTGACCGGCCCACGCCGGCGCTCGACCAGTTAGACTACTGTTTGCGCCTGGCCTTGACCTACGTGGAAGCAGGGCAGCGCATGGCCGTCCGCCCCAGGAATTATCGACGCGTCCGCTTCGAAGAGATCCAGGCCAGCCCGGGCAAGGTCCTGGAAGATTTGGCGAATTTTTGTGGGTTGCGACCGACCCGTGCGCGTCTCGCCCAGGCGGCGGCCAGCATCAGGCCGGAAAACGCGCGATGGCGGGATAGCCTCCCGCAAGAAACGGCGCACCAACTGATGGCGAGCTACCCGATGGTGGAGAAACTCGGTTACGGCTGAAGGTGGCTAACTTTAATCCTACACCTTCACTTTCACTAACGTTCAGGGACGCACCTCCGGGGTGTCCTTGGATGTTCGTGAAAGCCGCGTGAGCCGGACGTCTCGGAGAGACGTCCCTACCTGATGAAAGTGCGGAAGTAAAAGAACGGACTCGATGAGTCTTTATCACCCTCGAGCCGCACCGCTCCCTCGATCCACTCAAACCTACTTCACGTGGGTGGCGTCTTCCCACCGAATAGCCGCGCGCAAGAGCTCGCCTAACGATGTCACGCCAAATTTCTCCTTGGCCCGCGCACAGTAGGCCTGCACCGTCTTCAGACTGAGATGGAGATCGCTCGCGATTTGTGAAGTGGTCAGACCCTGTCCAAGCAGGCGGAAAATTTCCAGTTCGCGATCGCTCAGTTGCTCGACCGGCGTCGCCGCGCCGGCCTTGCGCGGCGTGCCGAGGCGCCGGGCCATGGCATTGAGCACGCGCTCGCTCACGTAGACATCGCCCTTCAGAACGCGGCGAATGGCCGTGAGCACGTCCTTGGTCGTTTCCCGTTTCATGACGTAGCCGCGCGCGCCGGCGCGCAAGGCTCTTTCCGCGTAAAGCAGCTCATCGTGCATGGATAGAACAATCAGGGCGACGTTGGGAAAATGCACGCCCAGGTCCTTGACCAGCTCAAGACCGGAGGCGGTCTTTAAAGAAATATCGATCAACGCAAGGTCGGGCTTTTTCATTCCGATCCCGGCCAGTGCCTGGGCCGCGTCTTCCGCCTCCCCACAGACGACTAAATCATCCTGTTGATTGATCAGATTGGACAGGCCTTCCCGCACCAGTGGGTGATCATCCACAATAAAAATACGAGATTTGCCTTCGCTCTCTTCGTTCGGTTTACGATTCATAGATTGGATTCTGCGCTCAGGTTTACTTTGCATTGGACGAGAGTTCCGCCGTCCTCTCGCCGTTTCACAAGAAAATCAGCCCCGACCAAAGCGGCCCCATGCGCCATGAGGCGGAGTCCCAGCCCTTCCTGCTGCGGTTGGCTAGGCAACCCAATGCCGTCGTCGGCTACCGTCAGGGTCAGATCCGAATCCGCTTCCACCAGACGAATATCAATCTGACTCGCCTTGGCATGCTTGATCGCATTCATGACCGCTTCCTGCGCAATCCGGTACAACTGCGTAGCCACTTTCGGGTCACCGATATTCACCACCCCGTCGCTGTCAAAGGCACAGTGCACCCGGTAGCGATCGGTCATATTCTCGGCCAAGCCATGCAGAGCCACCATTAATCCGTCCGCTTCGAGTTCAGGAGAAAACAAGCCGCGCGCCAGGTTGCGGCTCAGGTCGATCCCTTCTTCGATATAGCGCACCACCTGGTCCGCCTGCGCCACTTCGATGGCCGAGCGCGCCGCCAGACGCTCTCGCAAGGTTTGCGCGGTCAAAGCCGTGCCGGTCAAATGCTGGCATAAACCGTCGTGCAATTCCTGCCCAAGAAGAAGGCGCTCCCGGTCGGCCACCTCCGAAATCTCTTTGTCGAGCCGCTCGCGCTCCGCGATTTCACGTCGCAAAGCCAGGGTGCGATCCCGCACCCGCTGGTCCAGGTCGCGCAGGACCGTGCGCAATTTGTGAAGGAGAACAGTAAAAACGACGTAGGCCGCCGAACCCATGGCCAGATTCCAGGCACCCACCACCGGGATACCGGCCGCAATGTCCGATATCACCCAGGCCACCAGGCTCAAGCCGGAAAAAAGCACACCGAAGGCGAGGCCTTCAAACCAGGTGGCCAGCGCAATCGGAACCAGATAAAAGAGGAGCAGCGATTGCTCGTAGCCGGTCAAAAAATCGAGATATCCGAGCAGAGCCGTCAGAAACAGACAAGCCGCGATCAGCCCGGCGCGAGCCAACCAAGAAGGCAACGGGCCATGAACCCGCTTCTCCAGCTTGGGCGAGGGGCCCGCTATTGCCGCGATACTGTTCATCAGCAGATCCATTATGAGATAAAACCCATGAAATGCGAAAAGAACCGCAACAATTCAATTCAGAGGGCGCGGTTCCGGGTGTTCGACACTTGCACCGGCGAAATGTTCAGTGATCCATCGGTTAGGCGAATGACTTACCCGGTGGAAATCCTGCGCGCTTCCGTCCTACTCCCGCTTTCCCGCGAGTCTTACGAAGCGCGTCAAAGAACGCACCTCACCAAGAGGTTCCGCCTTCCGACCGTCGCGGCGAGTGCCGCAACCTCTCTTTTAGAGATGAACTCCCTTAAGGTGGAGGCGAGGGGAGTTGAACCCCTGTCCCCGTCACTTTCCACGCAAACATCTACATGTGTAGCCGGCGATAAGTTTTAAGGAGCCGACGTTGCACCGGCGCACTGCCGTCTCCCGAGCGTCCACGAATTTCCTTCACCGTCCGGCGCGGTCACTCCGCCGTCCGATTAGCCTGCTGTCCACGTTTGGCGCCGTAGCAGGCGTCCAGCTCCAAACGTCACGGTCAATTAAGCCGCGAGAGCGAGATCTTGGTGATCTGCGTTTATTTTTTTTGGTCCGGATTTTAACGAGGCCAACGAACCATCCTCGACATGCCGCCTGCGCTTCCAACAACGAGTCGAAGCCAGTGCGCCCCCGAATGCTTCTACGATAGAGGCGATCCGCCTGCCGCGCAACCCACCCTGCCCCAAGGGTTGAAACAAGGCGACCGCCGGGTTCGGATTTGACCGAGGGGGGTAGGATGCTTGGAGGCCTTTTTTGGGAGGGAAACTAAAATAATGCTTCCCAACCACAGGCCTCGTGCATTATAAATACCATAACGCGACTCGTTTTTTTTTCTTCATGAAATCAGCTCTTTTCAGCAAGTTCACCTATCACGCCGCCATCCTCCTCGCCTGCTTCACCCTCGGCGCACGGCCCCAGCCGCCCGTCCTCCTCACCCCGGGCGACAACGACCTCGTCGTCCTCAACGGCTGCGTCGTCTCCGCCTGCAATTACCTGGCGGCGGTCAAGACCCAGCACAGCCTCGAAGAAAATTTCTGGGCCCGCATTCTTCTTGTCCGTTACAAGGATCATCCGGCCGGTCACGCCTATTGCGTGTGGGAAACCGAAGGGACCATCTACGGCTACGATCGCAATGCCGGATCGTTCCCCATTCCGGTTTACACGCGGGATGCCAAGGCCATTGGCATCGTCCTGGCCCAGGAACTGGCCAAGGTCCTGAACGAACCGCTCTCGGTGGATCGGGCCGAGTTCGTCGAAGCCTCCAAGAGCCAGGTCTACAAGTACTAGACTTGTCGCGCAGGTCGGGTGGTAAGACGCCGCGCTGCGGCGTCCACTCCGCGCGGCTGATTCGCGGAGAGAATCGGCGAGTGGTTCATCAACGGCGCGGACATCGCAGCGCCCTGCCTTGGCGGGGCCCTACCATGTCATCTCTGGATCCTTCTCCCGAAGGATAGCTAGCAGCTTTCCCTACAGGGCATCCGTGTTCATCTATGGCTGAATTTTCCTCGACCGATTACCGATCGCTGCTCCATGTCTTCTTTTCGAACGAGACGCGGCCGGAGCCCTTCTCAAACGCTTCGAAATGCGCAGGGTTCTGCTGATAGTATTTTTGGTGATAATCCTCGGCCGGGTAAAACTTCATGGCCGGCAGAATTTCCGTCACGATTGGACGATCAAATTTGCCGGAGTGCGCCAGTTTCTCTTTTGATGCTTCCGCGATTTTCTTTTCGTCGTCGCTGGCCACGAAGATAGCCGCCCGATAGCTCGGGCCGACGTCGGTAAATTGCCCGTCGGCCTGTGTCGGATCGATCTGTTTCCAGTAGATGTCGAGCAATTGCTCGAACGAAATGCGGGCTGGATCGTAGGTAATCTCGATCGACTCGCGGTATTTGGTTTTTTCGGAGGTGACCAGCTCGTAAGTTGGGTTCGACTCCGTCCCACCACAGTATCCAACCAGGGTCTTGATCACTCCGGGCGCTTTGTCGAAGGCCGGTTGAATGCACCAGAAGCAGCCGCCCGCCAGAACGGCGGTCCGGCTCGCGGTCGGCGTCGCGTTTTCGGCCGGGGAACCGCCAAATAAGGGCGTAAGGCACAGGGAAAAGAGAAGGGCACCGGCAGTAATTATTTTCATGACTGGTATTTAGACAGCGGACACGCCCGTTTATTCCGCTTTTTCGCGCGAGCCGTCGACCGCCCCAGGCGGTGAAGGTTGAAGCGCGCGGCCGAAGGGCCAGAGTAGGCACATGCTCGAACTGATTCCGGAATCCTACGTAGAACCTCTGGATGCCGGGAAAATTTTCGGACGTCTCGCCCCTTTGCAGGTAGACCTGGGTTGCGGGGATGGATCGTTTCTCGCGGCACTTGCCCGGCAGACTCCAGCCCACGACTTCCTCGGCATCGAGCGACTGGCCGGGCGGGTCCGATCGGCCTCGCGCAAAGCCGCGGCGCTCCCCAACGTTCGCGTTCTGCGCGTCGAGACCGCCTACGCCGTCCGCTATCTTCTGCCGCCGGACTCGGTCAGCGTATTCCATCTTCTCTTTCCGGATCCATGGCCCAAACGCAGACATCATCGGCGCCGGATTTTCACAACCGAATTCCTCGATGCCATCCGGACCGCGCTGGCGCCGGGCGGATGCCTGCGCATCGCCACGGATCAATTGGATTACTTCGGGGAAATGGAGCGACTCGTCCAAAGTTCGGCCACCTTGCAGGTAGAACGTGAAAACGGAGCCGGTCCGCAGCCGGTGACAACTTTTGAAAAAAAATTCGTCATGGCGGGAGCGCCCATTTATCGAACGGCGCTCTGGAAAGTTTCGCCGGTGACGTAGGCGCGGGCCTGCCAGTCGTCCCGGCCAAAGCGCAATTGCACCGCGCCCGTTTCGTCCTGTCGAAACAGCCGGATCCCGCGCCTTCTCACTTGATCGGCCCATCCATCCTTGATCCGCTCGTTCTCTGGGAACGCCCGCGAGGTTGCGATAATGAGGCGCGGCCGGACCGCGTCCAGAAACGCGGCCGACCCGGACTCGGTGGAATGATGTTGTCCTTTAATCAGGATATCATTGTGCAAATCCATGCCCGATCCGAGGAGCATCCGCTCGGTCTCCACTCCGCTGTCCGCCATCAATAAGATGCTCGCCGCATGGCCGACCTTCATCTGCACGATCAGATTCTGGTCATCCACTGTGCGGGCGAGCGATAGTCGAGTCGGATAGAGAATTCGAGCAGTGATCTCCGGTGTGATGGCAAACGATTCGCCCGCACCCGGCTGTCGTGTGACGAAAGCAGCCTGCTCCAAATACAGTCGGATGCGGCGGTGCACGATGGAACGGTCAGGCAGCGGGTTATCGATCACCAGAAGCGGACGGCATTCCGACGAGACCCGCAGGGCGCCGCCGATATGTTGGGAATCACCATGAGTCAGAAGTAAACCATCGAGCCGGTTCACTCCCGCGCTGTGCAAATAGGCCCGGACCGTCCGCTCGTAATCGCGGTCGCTCCCGCAATCGAAGAGCCAGTCGCGATGGCTGGCCCGAACATGGACGGCAGCGCCGCTCCCGAGATCGAGCACATTGATCCGGGCACGCGTCCGGCCCTGCCAGTGTGGATGTTCGACGTAGTAATGACCGCCCGGCAGTTGGGCGAAGAGATGCACGATGGCGATGACCAGGCGAGCGAGGCACCAGTTCGTGTTGTTAAACACGATGGAAAGCCAGGGCAAAACGGGCGCGCCAAGGAGTGAGAGCAAGGCCACGGCCAGGATAAAGAAAGCGATTGGGACGACCGCGAGATTAGCGAAGAGGGAAACGGGCGTGATCAGATTGAGATACCAAAGAATGAGCACGAGCGAACCGAGCCAGGCCGCCAGCGAAACGGAGGAAGCCTGGCCCACCCAGAGGGCGCCGAGATGCGCGAAGCGACGAGAACCCTTCAACAAGCTGGCGGGCAGGAAAGGATCGGGCGCCGACCATCGCGCGAAAAGCCGCTGCAGCGGTTCGGCCAGCAAAATAATGGTGCCAACGACCGCGAAGGAGAGCTGAAAGCCGGTGGAAAAAAGCTCCTGGGTGTTGAAGGCGAGCAACAGGAAAGCGGCCGCGGCCAGACTGTTCAGGACCAAAACCTTGCGCTCGAAGAAAACTCCGGCGAACAGGATCGAGCTCATGACGGCAGCGCGGATGCTCGAGATGTGAAGACCCGTGACACACGCGTAAAATAAGAGCGCGGGGATAATCAACCCGGCAGCCCACTTGCGGGGCAACCGGCTAACGGAAGCGAGCAACCATAAGAGTTGCGCCACGATGCCGACGTGCAAACCCGCCACGGCAAACAAATGCAGTGTGCCGGTCTGTTGAAATGGTTCTTCAATGTCTTCCGGGGTTTGATGACGCAGACCAAGGGCGAGACCGCTGATAAAATTCTGCACTTCCGGCGCATCCTCCAGACCCCGACAGAGGGTCGCCTGAATGCGTGCGCGGGAATGCTGCGCTGCCCGCAAGACGGGATTTCCTCCGCCATGGCGAAGGACCATTCCGTCCTCCGCGTAGCGCACGGAAAGATACCGATGGACATCGCGGCGCGCCATATACGATCGCATGTCGAATTCTCCCGGATTGCGCGGCGGACTGATCGACTGCGCCATCCCAAACAAGCTCAGCTCATCCCCGAATTGGGCGACCCCGCGCCAGCGCACCAGAATGGTCGCGTCTGTGGTTTCGGTTTTATCTTCAAGCGCGATGGAATGGAACTGCAACAGGAAAGTGGTCGCTCGGCCGGAAGCATTCTTCGGTTCCGTCACCACCGCGCCCGTGACCTTGATGGCACGCGGACGATCACCCAACCGCGCGGCCAACCGTTGCCCGGCTGTGTTGGTCGTCCGCGTGATATGCAGCAGAAAAAAAACAAACACCACCAGGGCGTAAGTGCCCCAGAGTTTCGGCCAGCAAAGCAAAACAAGGCCGGCCAGGCATGCGGTCAAGGCGAGAGTAGGAACAGGTGCGCTCGCGATCGGGAAAAAATCCGCCGCGATGATTCCCACTACGGCGGCCGCGACCAGGCCGATGAAGGGCTGGCGCGGCGCAGTCGGGAATTTCATGATAGACCCCCTTAGACTTACCGCCCGCCCTCCACTGGACGCGGGTACCAATAGGAATTGAAATTCGTTTCGGCCTTGAGTCCTTCCAAACGCGCGAATCCGGCGGGCGTGAGCCGATCGACCATCCCCCGAACGAAACGAGAGCGGTAGCCACGGGCGTAGCAGAGAAACTCCAGATCAACCGTCCCGAGATGATGCGCGTGCAAATACTCGGAAGCACCCGTCTCCTCCGGATCATCCGCAATCGCGACCAGTTCATTCCAAAAATAAAAAGGAAGAGAATTGAGCGCGACCTGTAAAAGCAGCGACCAACCGAGGATCGTGGCGAGGAGCACCGCCGAGACCGCTCGGGTCATCCGGCTGGAGAGCGCGGCCAGCCAGTTCAGGCAGTGAACAAATGGAATGGCCAGGATGGGCGCGACCGGGAGAAGATAACGCGGACCATAGCCCGCCGCGCCGCGCCACTCCGGGCGTCCTGCATGCAGGATGATGAGGACGGAAGTAAGTAGGAGCGCGGCCACCGCGTCGGGGCGGTTCCTCTTCAAAAAAATCGGCCATGCCGGCAAGGCAAAGATCAGAACCGGGAAATGAACAAAAATACTTTGCTGCCGATCAAAAAGGTAACCGCGCAGCGCCGGGAGAACGTTGCTGGTGAAAAGCTGCCGTTCCTCCTGCCACTGCGTATAACCGGTGTTGAGCGCGGAATCGAATTTGGCCCAGTTCGTGACCAGAAGAACGACCAGACAAAGCGCGACCGGCAGCCAAAAGGCCATAAACTGGCCACGAAATCGGGCGGACGCAGAAGGCGAGTCGTGGCGAAAGAGCAGCAGGAACGCGATGACCGGCAAGAGCGCCACGAAAACTGTCTTGCAGAGACAAAGTACTCCGAAAGAACAGGCGGCCGCCAGAAGTTGGCCCCGGGCCGGCTCAGCGAGGTCTCGCGCGCGCATCAGATGATAGAAGAAAGCGATCATCATCAGAGGGAGGTAGGTTTCGAAAGTTTGCGCGCGCAGATAGTTCCACCAGAAGGTGCTATAGATCGACGCCAGGACGTAAAGCGATACGACGAATTTGGATGCGCTGTAACGCCTCGCCAGCAACGCGAGATACAGGGCCGTCGCGGCAGCGGCGACCAGGTTCAGCAGGTTCAAAAAAATCGTGTGATCAGTGTCGAAGCCGACACGGCCGGTCACGATTTTTTCCAGCCAAAGAAACGGCAGATAGATCAGCGTGTTGAGGACGCCGTACTTCGGATACCACCGGCCCGCCGCGGTCTGGTAAAAGTAGTTCCCGCGCGGCCCGAATTGCGTGGCCACATTTTCCGGCACGGCCCAGCCGCCGCCGTTCAGCAGGGTGATCGCTTCCATGCGAACGGACTGCGCATCGCCCGGATATTCGGCCGCCGGCATGGAGATAACGTTCACGGCCAGCACCGCTGAAACGAGTGGTGCCAAGAAGCGGAGGAGAAATTCTTTTTTCATCCCGAGGGCCGAACCGCTCCGAGGCTAGGGAGGAGCGCTCACCAGCTCAAGCAATTGGATTTTGCCCGGAAATCAGATGCAGAGATCAAGCCTGAGCGGTATTTTCCCTGGTGGACGATCTCTTCGGAGAACAGGAAGACAACGAATCGGAAAATCTCGCCGCGGCCGCTCCGCTCGCTGCCCGCATGCGGCCTCGCCTACTCGACGAGTTTGTCGGCCAGGAGCATATTCTCGCCCCGGGCAAACTTCTGCGCCGCGCCATCGAAGCGGACCGGCTGCCTTCGGTCATTTTCTCCGGACCTCCTGGCACTGGCAAAACCACCCTGGCCCGAATCGTAGCCGAGCTCACCCATGCCAAATTCGTGCGGCTGAGCGGCGTGGAAAGTAATGTCGCTGAGATGCGCCGCGTCCTGGCCGCGGCGGCCAACCGCCTCCGCACTTCGGGGCGGCGGACGATCGTGTTCGTCGATGAGATTCATCATTTCAACAAAGCGCAGCAGGACATTCTCCTGCCCGATGTGGAAAGCGGGAATCTCCGGCTGATCGGTGCCACCACCTACAATCCGTTTTTTTATGTCAACAGCGCCCTCGTCTCGCGCTCGCAGGTTTTCCAACTGGAACCACTCGGAGTGGAACAGCTCGAGTTATTGATCGAGCGCGCGCTGGCGGACAAGGAACGCGGGCTCGGCGCCTTCAAGGTCAAAATGGACCCGGCGGCGCGCCGGCATCTGGCCAAGCTGAGCGATGGAGACGGGCGCAAATGCTTGAATGCGCTCGAAATCGGAGTGCTCACCACTCCGCCCGATCGCCACGGGTTGATTCATTTCACCCTGGCCGCGGCGGAAGAGAGCATCCAACAGAAGGCCGTCGTCTACGATCGCGCGGGGGATGCCCATTACGATACGATCAGCGCGTTTATCAAGAGCATGCGCGCTTCCGATGAAAAGAGCGCCATCTACTGGCTCGCCAAAATGCTGCATGCCGGAGAGGACTTCCGTTTCATCGCGCGCCGGATCGTCATCTTCGCCAGCGAAGATGTGGGACTGGCCGACCCGGAGGCATTGCCGTTGGCCGTCGCCACGCAACAGGCGGTTGAATTTGTGGGACTGCCGGAGGCGCGGATTCCCCTGGCCCATGCCACGGCCTACATGTGCCGGGCCAAGAAGAGTCGCGAAGCCTACGAGGCCCTGGGGGCAGCGCGCGAACAAATCGAGTCGGAACACACCCAACGCGTGCCCGAGAAACTGAAGAACAAACACTTCCCGGTAAACCCGGAGTCGTGAGACCTTGCTGACCGTAATTTTCAAGGGGCCCTTTTCCGTAACTACGGCCCATGACGCGAAGTTCAGGCCGACTTATCCGGGCGAGCTTTTCAAATATCCGGCAATTCTTCCGTCCGAACGGGCTTTGCGATGGGATTGCGCCACCGGAAACGGGGTAAGCCGCCGTTGCTCGGGCTCGCGCGGGCGAACCTAAAGAAACAGAAAGGGCGGACCTTTCGATCCGCCCCCCTATTGTCCACAACGCTTTCTTACTATGCTTACGGTTTGTTCTGGGAGACGACTTCGTTGAGTTTGAAGATGGGCAGGAACATGGCGATGACGATGCCACCCACGATGACGCCGAGGAATACGATCAGCATCGGCTCGATCAGAGAGGTCAGGGCATCGAGCATGGCTTCGATTTCTTCATCCCAGAAATCGGCCATTTTCTCGAGCATGGTATCAATCTTACCGGTGGCTTCACCGGCCGCGACCATGCGCAGGAGCATGGGCGGGAAGATCTTTTTCTTGGACATGGCGACGGAGAGGTTGTCGCCTTTTTCGACATCTTCGCTAACCGTGCGGATACTCGTCTCGATGACGTGATTTCCGGAAGAGCCGCCCACAATCTCGAGCACTTCCAGGATGGGCACGCCGCTGCGAATGAGCTGGGCGAAAGTGCGGGAGAAGCGCGACATGCAAATCTTGTGCACGAGCGGGCCGAAGACAGGGAGTTTCAGCTTCCAGCGATCGGAAAATTGTTTACCTCGCTTGGTGCGCAGGAAATAGCGGAGACCAAAGATGGTGCCGCCGATGACCAGCGCGAGGAAGTACCAGTTCCCACGGACAAAATCACTCACATCCATGAGGAACTGAGTGGGAGCCGGCAGTTTCGCGCCGAAATCCTTGAAGATTTCGCCGAAGATCGGAACGACCCGCACGATCAGGAACGTGGTAATGGCAAAGGCGATACAAAGCACGATGACCGGGTAGGTCATGGCCGATTTTACCTTCTTACGCAGACGGGCGCTGGCTTCGAGGAACCCGGCCAGGCGATCGAGAATCTCGGCGAGCAAGCCGCCGTGTTCGCCCGCTTTGACCATGCTGACATAGAGCTGATTAAAGACGCGCGGATGTTTGGCGATCGATGCGTGAAAGGTTTCGCCGCCCTGCACTCTCGTGGTCACGTCGCTCACGACCTGGCGAAGATTGCGCTGGCGCTTGGGATCGCTCTGTTCGTAAAGGGCCGTGAGGGCCTGGACCAGCGAGATACCAGCCTCGATCATGGTAGCGAGCTGGCGGGTAAAGAGAACCGTGTCGGTCTCCTTGACCGTCCAGGCTTTCTGGCGCGCCTTGCTGGCGTCACCTTTCTTTTGCAGGGAAAGCACCATGAGACCGCGGCTCATCAAGCTGGTCACGGCGTTGTCTTCGTTGATAGCGTCCTGGATACCGGTGACAATGCGGCCGGACGCGTCGCGAGCTTGGTAAGCAAATGTGATCATATTGTGGAAAGTATGGAGAATATAGCAATTGGAATGCCAGCCGTTTCGGCCGCGGCCCGCTTTGCCGGCCTTTATATCCCATGATCGTCGCGCCCGAACTCCAACAGGTCGCCCCGGACCTGGCCCTCTGGCACGCCTTTGATCCCAAGGTCAAAGCCGAACTCTTCTCCACGGCTGTCCATACTCCCAAAGGGCTCCTCCTGATCGATCCCATCCCACTCGCCGATTCCGCCCTCCCAGATTTATTGGCCATGGCACGGATTGCCGGAATCGCGGTCACCAACGTGAATCACTGGCGCGCCTCGACCGCGTTTGCCCGGAAGTGGCAGGTCCCGTTGTTCGGTCACGCCGCCTTGGCCGATGACTCCATCGACGGGTTCCAGTCGGTCGAACAGGGCGACCGCATTCTGGATTCACTGCAGGTGATCGTAATCGCGGGAGCCGCTCCCGGTGAAATCGCGCTTCATTGGCCTGATGATCGCGGCTCACTCATTCTGGGCGACGCGCTCATCCATTTCGACCCGTACGGTTTTACGTTCCTGCCGGCCCAGTACTGCACCGATCACAAGCAAATGAAAAAATCGCTTCGGGCCCTTCTGCTCTATCCATCAGAACGCATGCTCTTCGCGCACGGCACGCCGATTTTGTCGAAGGCCCGGAGCCAGTTGGAGCAGTTGCTGAGGGACGGCTGAAGCGATGGCCTCGCCTCCGATCTTTGCTACGAACCGGCCGGCCGAGATGGCGAGACCGATCGTGCGCTTCCTGCGTCTGATCCGCTTCTCCCATACGATTTTTGCCCTGCCCTTCGCGATCGGGGCGCTCCTCGTGGCCGCGCACGGACGCCCCCCGGTTCGAATTCTTTCCCTGGTGGTGATCTGCATGGTCTTCGCCCGCACCGCGGCCATGCTTTTCAACCGATTGGTAGATTGGTCTCTGGATCAGCGCAACCCGCGCACCGCCAGCCGGCACACTCTTTTAGGGCGCCCGGTCTTGATCGGTCTCCTTGCGTTCAGCGCCTGCGGATTTCTTTTTACGGCTGCCTGCATCAACTTCCTGACCGCACTGCTTGCTCCTTTCGCCCTCGGCCTGATTTTTTTTTACTCACTGACGAAACGTTTTACCTCCGCCACGCATTTCTTTCTGGGAGCTGCGCTGGGCGTCGCGCCGATCGGCGCCTGGATCGCGCAAACCGGCGAAATCGGTTTACCGCCCTTTCTCCTGGCGGCCGGGGTCGTCTGCTGGGTGGCCGGGTTCGATTTAATTTACGCCACGCAAGACTTCGAATTCGATCGCGCCGAAGGGCTCCACTCGCTGGTTGTCCGCCTCGGTGTAACGCGCAGCCTGCGCCTGGCGCAATGGCTGCACCTTGCCATGTTCGCCGGCTTGATTCTCTTCGGGTTAACGGCCCGACTCGGGATCATCTATTATATGGCCATGCCGGTGGTGGCGGCCGCTCTCGTCTATGAGCATCGCAGCGCGCGGAGCCTTGATCTGGCCGGGATCAATCGTACTTTTTTCAAGAGCAACGCCTTCGTCAGCGCGGTGTTTCTGGCCGCAGTCTGGATCGACCGCTGGTTTTAGCACATGGCGTTGAGCTGCTCGACGCGCGGTTGATGGCGGCCACCCTCGAAGGGCGTTTCCAGCCAGATCCGCACGATTTGCAGAGCCAACTCCAACGGGATCGTGCGCTCGCCCATGGACAGGACATTGGAGTCGTTATGCTGCCGCGAGAGTCGGGCCGTTTCCTCATTCCAGCACAAGGCGCAACGCACGCCTTTGACCTTGTTGGCAGCCATGGCCTCGCCGTTGCCGGAACCGCCAAAGACGATGCCGCGTTCACACTCCCCGCGCACGACCGCTTCCGCCGCCGGCCGGATAAATAGTGGATAATCGACAGGCTTCTCATCGAAAGTGCCGCAGTCCTTCACTTCATGCCCGAGACTTTGCAGGAGTTCCTTGACCTTTTCCTTGTATCGGAAGCCGGCGTGATCCGAGCCGAGTGAAATTTTCATGGGATCATCTTAAGCGCAACGTCCACGGGCTTGTCGAGCGGGACTGTCAGCAAGCGCGAATGACTCGGCGGTCATCCGCCTTCGCGGCGCTGCGGCGAGACAGGTAGACCGCCGCTCCAGACGACCGCGCCGGAAACTTACTCTTCTCCGTGAAGCTTGGCCAGTTCCTGCCAGAGCTCCCGCTCTTTTTCCGTTATTTTTTTTGGAACTTGAATCTCCACCTCGACATAAAGATCTCCGCGCGCGCCGGTGGTTCCGGGTAGCCCTCGCTCGCGCAATCGAAAACGCTGGCCGCTCTGGGTTCCCGGCGGGATTTTCATCCGCACATTCCCTTCGATGGTCGTGACCTTGAGTTCCGTTCCCAGCACCGCCTGCCAGGGACTCAGTTTCTCCTCATGGATCAGATCGTTCCCCTCGACCGTGAAGTCGGGATGCCGGGCCAGCCGAACCCGCAAGAATAGATCGCCGCTTTTTCCGCCCGCCTCCCCTGCCTCACCCTGCCCAGCCAGGCGAATACGCTGACCTTCGCGCACCCCTCTCGGAATCTTAACCTGGTAGGTTTCGAGCTTGCTCGAGCCGGCGCGCCGCAAAGAGACAGTTCGGACGGAACCATTCAGCGCTTCCTCCAGAGTGACCATGATATCCGCTTCGACGTCACTGCCGCGTTCGGCCGGAGTGGGCCGTTGCCCAAATCCGCCGAAGGCCGACTGACTACGGCCTCCTCCGAAAAATGCCTCAAAAAAATCGCTGAACCCCGTGCCGTTGAATTCGAACTCCGCCCCGCCATCGCTGCCGCCGTGACGGGGAAAGCCGCTGCCGGGCCGGCCGCCCCACTGCGGAGGGGGCTGAAATCCACCCCCGGGCTGGTTCCAGTTTTCGCCCAGTTGATCGTACTTCGTCCTCTTCTCCGGGTCGCCCAGAACTTCGTAGGCTTCGTTGATCTGTTTGAACTTTTCTTCGGCCTCTTTCTTGTCCTTGGCCACGTCGGGGTGATATTTGCGCGCGAGCTTGCGAAAGGCCGTCTTGATTTCATCATCCTTGGCGGTCTTGGGAACCCCCAGCGTTTCGTAATAATCCCGGTACTGGACAGCCATCGTTCTTCAAGGTTGTGCGGGCCACGGGCGCGCGCAACCCTTCGCGCTACAATCCAAAAAAACCGAAGCGTCACGGGGGTTGCCCGTCGCGCTGATTTCCGCGACCTTTCCAGCCATGCATGAGATGGGAAAATTCCTGGTCATCACCGGGGCGATCGTCACCCTCACCGGGTTGATTTTGTGGAGCGGGCTGGCGCCTCGCTGGCTGGGCCGATTGCCCGGGGACATTCGGATCGAGCGCGGCTATTCCGGATTTTATTTTCCGATCGCGACCTGCATCGTCATGAGCGTCGTGCTGAGTTTGATTCTCTCGATCTTTCATCGGTAGATTCGAGATGGCCGTCGTGCAAAATTCTTCGCGTCGTCAGGCGCAGCTCAAAGGCCACGTGGCGCGTCTCCGGCAATGCCGGCGTTGCCCGCGCATGCTTCCGCCGCCTGTTTCCGGTGGCCCCGTCTTGAGCCGAATCATGCTGGTCGGACAGGCGCCGGGCGGGCGCGAACCGGTGCTGGGACGGCCCTTCGCCTGGACGGCGGGGAAGACGCTTTTCCGCTGGCTGGAAGAATTTACCGGCTTGGACGAAACCGCGGTCCGGTCGCTCGTCTACTTTGCGGCGGTGTGCCGTTGTTTTCCAGGCAAAGCCCCGGGCGGCAGTGATCGCGTCCCGGCACCCGACGAGATCCGCAACTGTTCGGCCTGGATGAATGATGAGTTCAAGATTCTGCGTCCGCGCCTGGTCATTCCGGTGGGAAAATTAGCCATCGCGCAGTTCATCGCATTCGACAAACTCGATGCGGTGATCAGCCGCAAATTCAGTCTCGACCACGAGGGGACGAAGTTTGACCTGATCCCATTGCCTCATCCTTCGGGCGCGTCGCCCTGGCCCAAGGTGTCGCCCGGGCGGGAGCTGACCATTCGTGCGTTGAGAAAAATCGCGCGCCATCCGGAAGTGGCGGCCTTGCGCGGGAGCGCGCCTCTCCATTGACCTCCGTCCTTCATCACATGATATGAGTCCGATGTCGCAGCGGCTTCGAGTGCTGATTTGGGGAGAGAACATCCATGAGCGAGAAAATCCGCTCGTGCGGGAAGTTTACCCGGAAGGAATGCATCAAGCGATCGCGGACGGCATCCGGGAGAAGGGTGAGTTCGAGGTTGGCACTGCCACGTTGCATGACCCGGAGCATGGATTGACCGAGGAGACCTTGGCCAACACCGACGTCCTCTTGTGGTGGGGACACGCCGCGCATGGCCAGGTCAACGATGAAGCCGTGCAGCGCGTGGTCGCGCGCGTCTGGGAAGGAATGGGCTTTATCGCCCTGCACTCGTCGCATTACTCCAAACCCTTTTTGCGATTGATGGGAACGAGTTGCTCGCTGACCTGGCGGGAGGCGGGAGAGAAGGAACGTCTCTGGGTTTGCAACCCGGCCCACCCGATTGCGCGCGGGATCGACCGTTATTTCGAGATCGAGAACACGGAAATGTACGGGGAGCCGTTTGCCGTCCCGGCGCCCGACGAATTGGTCTTTATTTCGTGGTTCGAAGGAGGCGATGTTTTTCGCTCCGGCTGCACTTGGAAACGGGGCAACGGCAAAATTTTTTACTTCCGCCCCGGCCATGAAACCTACCCCATCTATTATCACCCGATGGTTCGGCTGGTTCTGCGCAACGCCGTGAAATGGGCGGCTCCGGACGCGGAAAGATGGATCGATGGCTGCCCGCAAATCCCGGCCGAACGCGCGCCCGAGCCGGTCACCGTGAAAGGGCCGCGCCTTCACCGCGAAGGGGAAGCGGGCTTCCGCTAATTTCAAAGAACATGAAGCAGAAAGCGGAAGAAACCAAAACACCCACCCGAAAGGAGATCCCCGAATCGGATACATGGGACCTGACCCATTTATTCGCCGACGTGACCAAGTGGCAGGAAGACTTCGAGTGGGTGCAACAGAACCATGCCCGCATCACCGACTGGAAAGGAAAGATCGGTGAATCCGCCGGCTCCCTTGCTTCCTGTCTGAACTTTGAAAAGGAACTCGATCGCAAGATCGAACGGCTCTCCCATTTCGCTTCTTTGCAA
Organism: Chthoniobacterales bacterium; assembly: GCA_038203615.1. Lineage (GTDB taxonomy): Bacteria > Verrucomicrobiota > Verrucomicrobiia > Chthoniobacterales > UBA10450 > JBBRDU01. The sequence goes on along the minus strand of JBBRDU010000013.1, from coordinate 29,681 downwards.
CTGGCGGAGGACAGCGCGAACAACGATTATCTGACGCGCATCGCGCAGCTGCAAAACATGCTCACCACCATCGGGGAGCTGGCGGCTTTCGTCGTTCCCGAAATCCAGGCGATTGAAGACGCGCTCTGGTCCGCGTTCCTCGGAGAGAAGGTGCTGGCCGAGTGGCGCAACCGGTTGCACAAGATTCGCCGGATGCGTCCGCACATTTTGAGCGAACGCGAGGAGCGGCTTCTCGCCCTCGGCTCGGTCGCGCTGGATGGATATGACGATGCCTTCTCGCAACTGACCAACGTGGACATGAAGTTTGGAATGTTGGCCGACGAGACCGGCATGGAACGGCCGCTGACCCAGAGCACCTACAGCTCCTTTCTTTTGCGACGCGACCAGGCGGTGCGACAACGCGCCTTCGAACAGTTCTACGGGGAATTTCAGGACCATCAATACACGCTGGCCGCAGCGCTTTCCTACTCGGTGAAGGCCGACATCTTCCGGGCCCGGGCGCGCAATTACACCAGCGCGCTGGAAGCCTCTCTCTTTAAGGATGACGTGCCCGTGACAGTCTATGAAGGGTTGATCAAGGCTGTGCACGGTGGCGTTCCCGCCCTGCTCCGTTATTACGGACTGCGCCGGCGGGTGCTGGGCCTGAACGAGCTCCACGCCTACGACACGTATGTGCCCCTCGTGGCCGAGATCGACACGAAAATCAGTTTCGACGAAGCGATCGCCAAAGTAGTGACGTCCCTGGCGCCGCTGGGCCGCGAGTATGTGGATGCGCTGGGCGACGGCCTGCGCGGACGGTGGTGCGACCGTTACGAGACAAAGGGGAAACGGAGCGGCGCTTTCTCCAGCGGCAGTTACGGCGCGCCCCCCTACATCCTCATGAATTACAAGGAGGATGTCTTCGCCGACATCTACACGCTGGCCCACGAAGCGGGGCATTCGATGCACACCTGGTTCTCGCAGAAATCGCAGCTTTTCCAGGATTACGACTACCCCATTTTCCTGGCGGAAGTGGCCAGCACATTCAACGAGGAATTGCTCACCCATTTTCTGCTGGAACAGACGACCGACCCGAAGATGCGCGCCTACATCATCAATCGGCAGGTGGACGATCTGCGCGGGACATTATTCCGGCAGACCATGTTCGCTGAGTTCGAGAAGGTCATTCATGCCATCGAAGAACGGGGCGACGGTCTTACTCTTGATGTTTTCAAAGCGGAGTACCACAAGCTGCTGCAGACCTACTTCGGGGACGCCGTTGTGCTCGATCCGCAACTGGACCTGGAATGTCTGCGCATCCCGCATTTCTACAGCGCCTTCTATGTTTACAAGTATGCGACGGGCGTTTCCGCGGCCGTGGCGCTGGCCCAAAAAGTCCTGGCCCGGGAGAAGGGAGCGGTGGAAAAATATCTCGGTTTCCTGAAATCGGGAGGCTCGAAGTTTCCGCTCGAGACGTTACGGGAGGCGGGCGTGGACATGGCGAGTCCGGAGCCGATCGAAAGCACGCTGCGGCTTTTCGAGAGGCGCGTGAGCGAGCTGGAAAATTTGCTTTAGCCCTCTGAAACACCTCGCAGGCGGCCGACCTAAAAATCTGGTGGCCAGCTGATTAAGCCCACTCCGTTCCCATGGATTCAGGCTTAAACAATTTGTAATTTCCATAATCGGGCAAGCTTTTTGCTTAAACCGATGCCGTGAACTTTGAATGGCAATTCCGCGCAGCGTGTGGCTACGCCGAACTCGGCATGACTCGCGAGTCGGTCGGCGAATTGGACGCAATCGATCGCGAGCTTCAAAACCGACCCGAGGTCCTGCAACTCCGATTGCATCATCTCATGCAGGAAAAGCGCTGGCCCCAGGCCTTGCGCGTGAGCCAAAAGCTCTGTCGCGCCGCCCCTGATTGCAGCGCCGGCTTTTTGCACGCTGGCTTTTGCCTGCACGAACTGGGCAAGACCGCTCAGGCCAAGGATCTGTTGCTCAAAGGGCCGGCCGCCCTCCTTCAGGAACCCATCTATTATTACAACATGGGTTGCTACGATGCTCTCCTGGGCAACGTGAACGACGCCCGCAACCATCTCGAAACCAGTTTCAAGATGGACTCCACCTTCCGCGAGTTGGCCAAGAGAGATCCCGACCTCGAATCGGTCAAAGCTCTCCTGAAATAGTCCGCCCGCCCGATTCCACGAACAGATCTTCAGCGGAAGCGCTTGGCCCGGCGCGTTCCAGTTTCCTCTGCTAGCGTCTCGGCATGGTCATGCCGCTGGACCCTGCCCACCTTCGGGAACAACTCGAACCGCTCTTCCAGGAAAATTTTGCGCGTTTTGGCGAACTGGGCGCGGCCGTTTCGGTTTGGCGCGAAGGACAAGAGGTCCTTCATTTGCATGACGGATTTCGAGATGCGCGTCACGAGCATCCTTGGACCGCCGACACGATCGTGCTCATTTGGTCGGCCACCAAAGGCCTCGGCAGTGCCTGTCTGCTCCATGTTCTCGCGCAACAAAATATCGGGTTAGAACGGCCCGTCGTAGAATTTTGGCCGGAGTTTGGGCAGGCCGGAAAGGAGACCATCACGCTCGCTCAACTGCTCTCGCACCAAGCGGGATTGTGCGCGCTCGATCAACCGGTCGACATTCTGGATTACGAGGGGGTCATCACCGCGCTCCAGGGCCAGGCTCCTCTGTGGCCTCCCGGCACGGCCCATGGATATCATGCCCGGACCTTCGGTTTTCTGGTCGACCAATTGGTACGGCGTCTCTCCACCAAAACCGTGAGTGAATACTGGCGGCAGATTTTCGCCGAACCACTCGGGCTCGATCTCTGGATCGGGTTGCCGCCCGACCTGAATTCGCGCGCCGCCACCATCTACGCGGCCCGAACCGGCCAGGCGCCCGAGCCGGCTGCATTCTATCGTGATCTGGCCAAACCGGGAACCTTGGCGCGCAAAACATTCGGTTCACCTCAGGGACTGCATTCGGTCAGTGGGATGAATCAACCTTCCACGCGCGCCCAGTCGATCGTCTCCTTCAGTGGCATGGGGAGCGCCCGATCGCTCGCCAAATTTTATGCCATGCTGGCGCACGGCGGCGTCATGGATGGCCAAACCTTCTTCACCGCCAAAACGCTCCGATGGATGACCGACCCCTTGAGCGACGGCATCGATCAGGTGTTTCAAATTCCCACCGCCTTTTCGGCCGGCTTCATGAAGGATTCTCGCGCTGCCTTACGTCGTATCTTCGGCCCCTCACCCGACGCCTTCGGTCACCCCGGAGCAGGAGGCAGCCACGCTTTCGCCGATCCATCGAGCCATCTCAGCTTTGCCTACGTCATGAACCAGATGGAGCAGGCGGTCTTGCCTAACGATAAGTCCCTTCGGCTCGTCGACGCTCTTTACCAGTAAGCCGAAAAGCCTTTAAGTCCCGCCCTCTTTTCTCTATAAGGGAGTCGTATGAAAGCGAAACTCCCCTCACAGAATCAGGTGCGCAACCTTCGTGGACGAGCACCCTCCTCCCGAAGAGTTGGCCTGCTCATTCCGATATTCAGTTTCCTCCTCGCGAGCCAGCTTCTGGCTGGATCCCCTCTCGTCAGCATTTCGTCGTCCGGTTCACCCATTACGAACGAAAACCAGGAAGCGACTTATACGGTGAACCTTTCCGCTCCTGCCCCGCGCAATATCGGGGTCGCATTTGTCATGACGGGCTCAGCCGTGCAGGGATTCGATTACATTCTGCTCGGCAATTTTAACAAGTCCGGCCAAATCCTCATCCCGGCGGGTCAAGCGTCAGTCACCGTTACTTTGCACACCGTTCCGGATGAAGGATTTCCCGCGCGGGAAATCGCGACGCTAAACCTACTCAACGGCGCCCGCTACCACCTGGGCAGCCCGAGGCACGCCGATATCGTGATCCAGCCGCAGCCCTAGGCGTTACGGAGCCTGTCCTATTTGACAGGCTCAGGCGCATGGCAGCCGACTATTCTCCCAGAATCGTCAGCGAGATTTGACGCTGATGCGGATTGCGACGGTGTTCGAAGAGGAAAATTCCCTGCCAGGTTCCCAAGGGCAGGCGCCCGTCCGCCAGCGGGATCGTCTCACTCGTGCGCGTGAGAGCCATGCGGATGTGTGACGGCATGTCGTCCGGGCCTTCGTCGTTGTGCTCGAAGTTCTGATTTTCCGGCACGAGCTGGTCGAAAAATCTTTCCAAGTCACGGCGCGCCGCCGGGGCGGCATTTTCCATGATGACCAAGCTGCAACTGGTGTGCTGCACGAAGAGGGTCACGATGCCGTTGCGCAGGCCCGACTTCCGGACCTGCGCCTCCACTTCATCGGTCATCTCGTAGGTCCCCTTCCCTTTTGTTTGCACCTGCAACTCGGCCTGGTAAACGCTCACGTCGAGACGGTATCTGACGAAGAGGACCAGGCAACGCCGCAGCCCGGACCCGAGGTTGATCTTTGTCCGGCCCGGTGGCCTAATGTCTTCATGCAAGATGATCTGGACCGGATTTTGTTCCATGAGACGACAATTCTGAGCCGGCTCGATCAGCTGGCCGCGCAAATCTCGGCGGAATATCGTGAGCGCGAGCTGACCGTCATCGCCGTGCTCAACGGCAGCCTCATGTTTATGGCCGATTTATTGCGGCGCATCCCGCTTCCTCTCAAGCTCGATTGCCTGAGCGTAGCTAGTTACCACGGCAAAGCGGAGACGAGTGGTGAGGTCATGTTCAAACAGATCGCCCTGCCCGATGTGACGGACCGCCATATTCTCATCCTCGATGACATCCTGGACAGCGGCCACACTCTCGCCGCCATTCGGGACAAACTGGAAACGGCCAAGCCGCGCAGCATTCGGGTCTGCGTTCTGTTGAGTAAAAAGAAAACACGTTCGCGCCACGTCGACGCGGATTACATCGGGTTCGAAATTGAGGATGAGTTCGTAGTCGGTTACGGCCTCGATTTCATGGAGCGCTATCGCAACCTTCCCTACATCGGCGTTCTACGGAATGAGTTGATCGCCCAGGCCGGATAGATCGACCGATGCAATTCCGCGTGCAGTTCTATTCGCACCTGCGCGACCTGGCCGTCGGTTCCGAGCTTCAGGTGGACCTGCCGGAGGGATCGGTCGTGGCTGATCTTCTGGAGAAGATTTACGAACAGAACCCGGCTCTGCGTCCAGCCGATAAAACCATCCTGGTGGCGGCGGGCGTCGAATTTGTCGACCGCCAACATCCCCTGAAGAGCGGCGACGAGATATCGATCATGCCTCCGCTGCAAGGCGGATGAATGAGTGGCATCGGCTGGAAGCCCATGCCACTCTCGACAGGCTACTCAATCGCGAAAATTCGTGAAGTTGGTGGCCACTCCGAAATCTTTGCCGCGCACAAACGCGATTACATCCTGCAGATCGTCTCTCTTTTTTCCGGTCACGCGAATCTGCCGATCCTGCAGCTGGCTTTGCACCTTGAAGCTCTGCGCCTTGATTGCCTGGATGATTTCCTTGGCCTTGTTACCTTCGAGACCCTGTTGAATCTTCAAATCCTGGCGGGCATGACCCAACGGGGAAATTTCAGGATCAACCTGCTCGACATTGCGAAGATCAACGCCTCGCTTCGATAATTTGCCGATGACAATTTCACGCAACCCGCGCAAACGCGAGGCATCTTCGGCCGTCAGCACAATCTTGTCTTTCTCGAGAAGAATCTCGGCCCGGGTTCCCTTGAAGTCGAACCGGGTGGCCAGCTCCTTACGCGCTTGGTTCAGGGCATTATCCAGTTCTTGTTTATCCACTTCCGAGACGATATCGAACGAAGGCATTTGTGAATTTGCATGTTAGGTTTCGCTTTGGGAATTGGGAATCACGATTTTTTCGCCGGTGTGATCTAATGAGACGCAACGCTGTGGGATCGGTCAAGCGCACCGTCTTTCAAAACATCAAAATGCTCTGGCCCGGTCTGCGCCCGGTTTGGTGGGGCGGCGCGGCCGCCCTGGTCGGCCTGATTTCCTGTCGGCCCCAAAATGTGAGCGAAGAAAAAGCCCTGCGCATGCAGCTCACCCATGAAATGCGGCATCATTCCTACGAAAGTGGTGTTCCGCTGGCCCGGCGTCTCATTCGCATCGCTCCGCAAGACCAGAAAGTATGGAAACGCCTGGTCCAGGCGCAGATCGGTCTCCATGATTTCGACGGCGCACGCGGCTCCCTCGGCGACTGGCGGGCCACGGTGCGTCCCTTGTCGGCGCGCGTGGATGAGTTCGAGGGCGATATTCTGCGCGAGGAAGGAAACTCCGGTGCGGCCCTGCAGGCCTGGCAGAGGTCCATCGCCATCCAACCGAAAAGCCGGCGGGTTTTCGCCAAAATCGCGGCGCTCGAGCAGCGAGACGGGCGTTGGGCTGACGCAATTTCAACCTGGACGCGTGCTCTGCAAGTGCACGACAACGCCAGCGCGCGCCTGTACCGGGCTGTTTGTCACCGGCGTTTGCGCCATTGGAATGAGGCCTTCGGGGATTTGCATCATGCCCAAAAACTAGGGCCGGAAGACGCGGAAGTGCAGCGCTGGTCGCGGCTTTTCGAGAACGTCAGCAAATTCCTCGATGAGATCCGCGAATTTGACGCGCGCGTTGCGGCCATCCCCGATGATCCCGGACTGCTGGCCGACCGCGCGTTGCTCATGCTGCGGAGTGGTGACCCGGAGCTCTCGCTGGACGACGCCGAGCAGGCCGTCCGCCTGGCGCCGTGGGCGGTCCGGCCCAAATTGTTCAAGGCTCTCGCCCTCATTGCCCTCAACCGAGGGCGGGAATGCGAGAGCCTGTCCGTCCGTCTTCCGCTCCGGCTCGAATCGCTCACGCCCGAGTTCCTGGAAACGATCAGCCGGATTGATTCCGCCATATCGGTGGAGCGCGGCAATCCGGATCATTACGCGGCGCGGGCCTGGCAGCTAAACGAAATCGGCCAGCCGCTGCTTGGATTTGACGATGCCCAGGTGGCCGTGCGTTTGGATGCGAAGTCAGCCAATGGCTGGGCCGAGGTGAGCTACGCCCTCACGAAACTCGGGCGCGGGCAGGAAGCCTTTGAGAAAATCAAGCGGGCCACCGAACTCGATCCAAACCTGGCCACGGCCTGGCAATATCGAGGCGAACTGGAAATGGCTCACGGCGACAATTTAGCGGCCATCGATTCGTTCTCGCGCGCTTTGGGTATCGAGAAAACAAGCGCCGCCCTGCAAAAGCGGGAAGAATGTTATCGCCGCGTCGGTCTGCGCGCACGCGCCGATGAAGATCGCCGCGCCCTGCAGGAACTGACCAGCCGAACCTTACATTAATCAGGCAGGGGTGATCCCAAATCGCCGCCGGCGAAAGTCGCGAAACATGGGTCAGGGATTGACTTCGGAAACCTTAATGTTGCCGTTGGTCGCATGAATCTTGACCGTGACCTGCGAAGGTCCTCCCACGACGGTGTCGATTTTTTGCACTGGACCGCGCTGGCGCTCTTCCTTTTCCGTGAAATCACTCGAGATATTGCCGTCGACCGTAGTAGCGAGCAGGTGAAAGGCAGCCTCCCCCGGGATAAAGGCGCGAATATTTCCGTTCACGATTTTGGCGTCGACCGAGAACTCGCCTTGCTCCCAAAAGTCGTAAACGACGTCCATATTGCCATTGGCGACGAACAATTGATGCGTTCCAAAACAGTTATGATCGAAGAGCCGGCCGTTCACGAGGTTGGCTGTGACCTGGCGGCCGCGCATTCCCTCAATCAGGATTTCGCCGCTGGAGAGCTCGAGCCGCGGGATCGCGCAGGTCTGCGGAACGACGATCACATAGTCCACCGTTCCGGAACGGTCGGCCAATCCGAGCTTCGGCTTCGGCGGATAAACCGTGTCGATGGAAACCGCATTCGGCTGAGCCGCCACATTGATCACAATCTTCTGTAAACGTTCGCGTCCGTAGGCCTTCTTGATGGCCTGGATTTTTACCTCGCGCGTGTCGGCGCCGTAGATGCGAATGGAGCCATCCACGTTTTTGACGCTAATGCGCGCATTCGGCTCTACCTGACAGGTTTGATCGAACGTTTGCTCGACGATCCGTTCGACTTCCTGATTGCAGCCAGCCAGGCAAATAGCCAGAGCCGGCCCAGCGATCCTTAACAATAGTTTCATGCGCGCGATAGATCGGTCGTCATTTCCGATGACCGCGGCGAGCATGAATACTCCGGCGAAAATTCCAAGCAACATCGTCGGGCGGCGAGCTTCCGCCAAAGGGAGTTCCAGAACGCGTTCCATCACGATCGAAAAATTCAACCATCGCGCAATTGGTCGACCGCCGCCTGCTGGGAAGCGAGCGAGGGTTCGATCGAATCACGCGAAAAAGCGAAGCGCTCCCTTGGGCTTCGCTTTTCCAATCAGTATCCGCCGCAGGCGCGGGCCAGGTGCAGGACCGCGTGGGCCCCGTTCACCAGCGGGACCGCCGCAGTCAACATGATGGCTGCGAAGACGGCGGCTTCCGCCAGAAAATAATGGTTCGCTTCGGTCTCGAAATATTCGCGGCTGATATGGCGAAATGAAAGATCGGTCGTCCGCGCGCAGCGGCCACTGGAGCGCCCGGGAGCAACGGAGTGATAATTAAAATCGGTCACGGGAAAGGCGCGGCGATCTGTTCGACTGCGTTCGCGATCGATAGTTGGCGTGGTTGGTTTCATATTTAATCTTTCTATCTGTGAGATGCGGTTGAGCGCGTCCCTGGATTCAAAAGTTTTTGGAGAACGACGTTCCCTCTTGCCGCGCCCAACGGCACAAACCTAACCCTTTGACCTCCCATTGGTTGATAGAGGCCTCAGGAAATGACCTGCCGCTGAAAAGGCGGCGTGCATGGGACAGAGCCGTCCCGTCAATGGGACAAGGTTTCCGAGAGGAAACAAACAAATCGACGACGGAATTAATTAATGCAGCGCGCCCGGGACGTGGAAAAATAACCTGTGGTCACCATCGAAGCCGATCTCGCGCAGCAACTCATGATCGTGCGCTACCGCGGGCATATTACAGAAGGGGAAGCGCAAAAAGCCATAAACGAAGCGCCCTCTATCCTGGCTAAACTGGAGAAGGGCTTCCGTCTTTTGGTCGATCTGACGGAGTTGGAAAAGATGGACGTTGCCTGTGCCCCCTCTGTCGAAGAGGTGATGGATCTCTGCCAGGCCAAAGGGGTCTCGGATGTCGTTAGGGTGATACCCGATCCGTCGCGCGATATTGGGATGCAAATCATGTCCCATTTTCATTACGATTCCGGTGTGCACATCGCGACGTGCGACACGATGGCGGAAGCGATGAGCCTTTTATCTGAATAGACGACAAAGACCAACGGTCAGTCGTGCTTCAGGGTCCATTCAGGATGCTGACGGTGGCCTTCCTGGCTCTCGCAACCGTATAAGTCGATCCTTTGTTCAAAGTCATGACGGCCGATTCGGTCTTCTCCGCGATGTGATCTGCAATGGCGTGCAACGTCACCGTGGCCAAGGAAGATCCGGCCGGAATCGTCACCTGGTCGGGAACGCCGCTCAGCGTGTAATCACTGCCCTGCGTGGCCTTGCCACTCATCGAGTAGGTCACGGTCACCGGCTGATTCAAGGTCGTGCTGCTGCTGACTTGGAAAATTGCGTCGCTCCCCTCCGTAATCTGGCCGGGCGCGACCGAGACGCTCACGATGACCGTCCCGTTGGGTGACGGTGTCGGCGTTGGCGTTGGAGTCACGGTCGGCGTTGGCGTCACGGTCGGCGTTGGCGGTGGAGTCACGGTCGGGGAAGGTGTGGGAGTAGGCGCGGCGGCGAGGGGGAACTCACCCCCCAGCGTATTCTGGCTCAGCAAGCTCGGATAGGTCCGCGTTCTGACCTGCACACCGGCTTGCGTGTATTGGTAAAAAGTTCCCTGGTTCATCTGCGATCCCATCCAGAGGGTGCCGTCGGCCGGATCCAGCGCCAGGCAGGAAACGCCCGTGAAAGGCACGGTGAAAGAGGAGAGAAGGCCACCGGATAGAGTGCGGTGTTCCACGACGCCGGTATGAAATTTGGCGATCCAGATGGTGTGATTGCTCGTGTCGAAGGTGATCCCGAGATAGTCGGACGAAGTATTGAAGAGTATCACAGGATTCGTCCAATCCGCGTTGAACCGGTAGACCCCGCCATGGTTAAACTCGACCGAGTAATTAAAAGTGCCGTCGAATGCGCCATCCCAGAAAGCCGCATTCGGAACGGGTTGGGTGTAATTCACTCCAGTATAAACGCCGGCCAGCGTGTACTGAGAACCGTTCGTGGTCAGGCCCGTGTAAAAGGAGCCCAGGGTGTTGACCGTGCTGGCCACAACAATCGGATATTCGCCGACGGAGTTGATGTGCTGTTGCGGCCACGAATTGATGACCGAATCCACCTGAACCACCCAGTTTTTATGCTGCTGTCCCGCGGTTAAGTAATAAGGGCTGATCGGCCCGGGCGGAGTGGGTGTGGGAGTAGGTGGCGGCGGTGTTGGTGTTGGTGTTGGTGTTGGTGTTGGTGTTGGTGTTGGTGTTGGTGTTGGTGTCGGTGTTGGTGTTGGTGTTGGTGTCGGTGTCGGTGTCGGTGTCGGTGTCGGTGTCGGTGTTGGTGTTGGTGTTGGTGTTGGTGTTGGTGTTGGTGTTGGTGTTGCCCCCGCCGGCGCTGGGCCAAAGGCGATTGCGTCCAACCCGCCCACGGTTGAGCCCAAGTCGGTGACGGCTCCACTCACCGTGTCAATCGTGACGAGGTGAGCAGGCTGGCCAACGCCGCCGGACAGCGTCAAATTCGCCGCGTAAAGTTTATCCTCCGCGGCAAAGGCGAGGGCGGAGATGGCCCCGCCTGGGATGGGCGCGCCGGAAAGTGTCGCCACCGTGGTGGGCGCGCCAGTGACACGATCGATAATGCGGAACGCTCCAGCGGCACCACTGCCGGCGAAGTAAAGAATGTCGGAGGAATTGGCGGCCAGTCCCGAGCCGAAAGTGCTCAAGCCGGAAGGACCGACCTCCGTGGCTGCGCCGGTTGTTTTATTGATGGTATAAAGACGATCCTGGCTCGGCTCAGCCCATCCGTAGAGCGTCCCGTCCGAGGTGAAGGTGAAATCCGCAATCGATTGACTGATCCCGTAACTTCCGACCAGGACAGCCGCACCGGTCGCGGGGTCGACCGTCACAAGACTATTTGCATCATGGCCGGAATTCTCCTCGACCGAGCCGTATAATTGTCCATCGGTGGGATCGAACGCCAGGGCAGTCAGCGGAAATCCGGTTAGGCCGATCGGGCGAGCGATGGATCCATCACTGGTGTTTAATAGATAAAGCTTGCAGCTCGGATTGCCGCCCGCGCCGTCCGCGGCATACAAGGCCATTGGCTTGCACTTGCCGGCGCTGCCGGCGATGTAAACCGACTGGATTTCGGCCGCGCTTAGCGGGCGGTTGAAGATTTCCAGCTCGTCAATGGCGCCGTAAAAAGCATTTTGCACATCGCTGTCGCCCCGCGCACCGATGGCGGCATTTGTCGTAAAGGTGAAGGTCGGATTGTAGGCAACAGGCGCGTCCGCCACTCCATCGATGTAAAAGGTCACGGTGCCGCCCTGTTTCGTCACCGCGACATGGTGATAATCCGTGTCCGTGATGGTGGACGTAGAAAAAGCCGCCGACACTTCGACTTGCGTCAGGTCCAAGCGTCCGTCGTTAAAAATCTGAAAGCCATACCCATGAAAGCCGTAGGCGAAGAAGGTACCGCCCGCGACTCCCGGGCGGGGGTCGTTCGAGACGACAGTGGAACTGGCGCGCGCTATCCAGGCGTCGATCGTGAAATCTTGCAGCTGTAAAACCGCCGGATTCCCGACGAGGACGCGGTCGCCATTTCCATTGACGTTTCCATGGCCGCCCAGCTTGAAGGCTCGACCGACTTTCCCGCTGGCATAAGTGACATCGCCCTGGACCGTGCCGTTGTTTCCGCTCTGAATGTCGTGAGCGTTCCCGTCCCCCGGCCACCATCCGACCAGGTCTGAGGGCGGCGCCACGCAAAACGGGGCCGCTTCGAACGCGCCGATGTCCACCACCGCGATGCCATCGTCATCCCCATCGATGGGACGAGCAAAACCCCGTTGGTCGGTTGGGGGCGCGCCATTGTTGTCGCCCCCGTCCACCGCCGGACTGCCTCGCTGGAGTGCATGGGTAAGCGTGAGTCCTCCATTGTCGGCCAAAGCCTTCAGCTTCGGATCTGTGTTATTAAAATCGCCCGCACTGCTGAAAAACGCGGCCACGCTATTGTCGCTACTAATATTGTGGCCTAACGAAAGAACACGCGGCTGAGCTATTCCTGCGCCGAAGTTCCCGCCGCTCGGACTATTGGCAATGATCGCATTTTTGAAGTTGGCGATGCCGCTGCGGTTTTCGTTTTGATAAACGCCGCCGCCCGTGGGAGCAGCGTTGCCGGAAATGGTGACGTTCAGGAACGAACCGGCATCCACTCCGCCAAGTCCGCCGCCTTGCGCGTTCGAAGTATTGCCGCTGATCGTGCAATTGGTCAGCGAAAACCCACCGTTATCCATTTGCACTCCACCGCCCGGCCCATCGGCTCGGTTGTTCGACATGGTGCAACCGCTCAGAGTCGCCTGGCCTCCCTCGTTGAGAATTCCACCTCCCTGGCCATCCGTCCGGTTGCCATCGATCGTGCAATCGGTCATCTCAAGGGTGCCGCCCTCGTTTTCAAAACCACCGCCGCCTTCCCCGTTCGTTCCGGCTCCGATCAGTGTGTTTCCGGAAATCGTGCAACGCGTCATAACGAGTGTGCCGCCTTCGTTCTCGAAACCACCGCCGCCGTCGTTCTTGCCCGGGTCAGAAGTGGAAACGTTTCCGTAAACAAAACAATCGGTCATGACGAGAGGGCCGCCCTGATTCTCAAATCCGCCGCCCCCACCGGCCCCCGCCGTATTATTGCGAAACGTATCGCTCGTCAGAGTGGTAGCGCCGCCTTGGTTAACGAACCCTCCGCCGCCACCACTCATGCCACTCTCATTGTGGTCCAGAATTGAGCCGGACAGCATGAGCGTATTGTCCGCACACGCACCGCCCCCGCCATCGCCCCCGGCTTTATTCCCGCTGAAACTGCAGTCGGCCACCGTCATCGTATCGCTGGACAATCCGTTAGCCATGTAGAGCCCACCGCCCGTCCCGCCCGCTGTATTATTCGTCAAGGTGCAAAACTGGACGAAAAGAGGCGGAAGATGTTGGGTGAACGGGGTTGCATGCAGCACAGCCACACCGCCGCCCGCGGCAAAGGTGAGAGGCGCATCCGCCGGGAGAAGCGTCGTGTTGTTCGTGATGACGTCGCCGCTCAGGGTCAATTGCCCGGTGCTGCGGATGCCGCCACCCGCACCCGTCACTTGCCCGTTCCGAATCGTCACGCCGGAGATGGTCACGCCAATGGGACTGGCGGAGGAGGGACTGATCACATCCAGGACCCGATCCACGGCGTTGCCATCGATGATCGTCGTAGCGGCCCCGGCCCCGTTAATCGTTAGGCTATTGGTGATGTCAAGGTCGCCGCTGACGTTGGCGTCATCGTCCGCCGCGCCGGCCAGCGTATAAACGCCCGCCGGCAGATCGATGACCTGCGCGCCCGTCATGGAGTTGGCGCAAGTGATCGCGTCGCGCAGACTCCCCGGTCCACTGTCGTTCGTGTTCGTGACCACCAGGCTGCACGGAGTGGGCGTGGGAGTCGGCGTCGGTGTTGGAGTTGGTGTGGGAGCAGGCGCTGAACTGCCCAAGGTGATATCGTCAAATCCGATGGAGTTGACGGCTCCGCCGAAGACGACTGACTTGGCTATTCCGCTGAAACTCACCCCGGTCGCGACCCACTCCGTGTAAGGATTCGGTGTCGCCAGCAGCGGTACAGAGGCTAAAAGGTTGCCGGTTCCGTTAAGGTCGTCGTAAACCTGGACGCTGCCAGGTGACGATGCCGCGTAATAAAACGAGAAACCGGTGTTAAATCCCACCGCTACATTCATGGTGTCGCCCGCGCCGGAAAGGAAGTAGGCGATCGTAACTCCCGAAGGATTGTTGGAAAAATTGCCCGTGCCTCCGGCAGAATTGGCAATCAGAGAGAGCGAATCGGACGTGAAGGTAACACCATAATTGGGTCCGGAGCTGCCTTTGCTACCGGTTCCACCGTTGTAAAAGTCGTTGATCGATTCGTTATCCTGCAAGCCTTCGAAGGTTAGGACGGTGACATTTTGGATTGGCGTCGCTGTGGGCGTTGGAGTTGGAGTCGGCGTTGGAGTCGGAGTTGGAGTCGGCGTTGGAGTCGGAGTCGGTGTCGGCGTCGGGGTCGGTGTCGGCGTCGGTGTCGGCGTCGGTGTCGGCGTCGGTGTCGGTGTCGGTGTCGGTGTCGGGGTTGCCGTTGGAGTGGGTGCCGGCGTGACACCGAAGCGCAGCAACATCAAATCATTCTGCGCGACTGCCCCGTCAGTCGCAGGGCCGGCCGGAGCGCTGAAGCTCCGTGACTCTCCCACCACATACAGATCCGTGCCGTCGGTGGCTGCGCCTCTGCCCAAATCGTCCTGGTTGCCCCCGTAAACGGTCGAGCCCATGAGGGACCCGGTGGCGGGGTCCAAGACCAGGATGATGGCGTCGCGGCCTCCGGCGGTTCCACCGGTCGTCGACCCCACGGCATAGAGGGCCGGTCCAATCCCCACACCTCCATAAAGAATATCCTCGGATGAGGCTCGGTCGTATTGCTTCGACCACTGCAGGGTGCCGCCTTCGTCCCATTTCTCGATCAGAAAGTCGCTCGAGCCTCCGACTCCACCCTGTCGATAGCCAAAGGCGTAGATGAATCCATCGAAAGCAGTGAGCGCATTATAAACGCCTGCGAACGAAGTGGATTTTCGCGACCAGACCGGCGCGCCTCCCGCCGGGCCATACTTGATCAGGTAAGGCTGGGCCGACCCCGCATCCTGATTTTGACCGGCCACGTAGACATTCCCGTTGAGCGAAGTCACGCCCAACCCCTGGCTGAAAGGCGTGGCGGGATCGTCGGTCTGGGTCCAGAGCACCGTGCCACTGGAGTTCAGCTTCGAGACGAAGAGGCGGCCGCCGTTATTCCCCGCGCTCTGGGCCTGGCCCGTCACATAAGTGAAAGGTTGATCGCTCTCCATAGAGATCGTTAGGGCATTCAAAAACTCGCTGCCGCCGTAACTGAATGCGCCGGGAGCCGCGGGAGTCTGCACATCCCAGATCGCGTCGTTGAATCCGCCACCCGGAAGGCCATCGAGCGAAAATTTAACGGTGATGCCTTTATTTTCTTTGCCACCGACCGTGTCGCTCGTGCGATTGAAGCTGTTTCCGGCGAGGTAAACGCCTTCGCTGGAAACGCCGATCCCATAGAACTCATCGCTCTGGGTCAAGCTTGGCCAGTTCTTGCTCCAAACCGGCGCCGCTCCGTCGCTCAGTGGCAGAGCATAACGCGCGGTCAGTCCATCCAGATTATTGGCGTCTGTGATACCCGAAACGTAAATCGCCCCGCCGCCGATGCTGATGCCGGTCCCGCGCTGATCTCCGAAGCCGCCCAGGAACGTCGAACTGATCAACGCGGGCGGTTTGCATTTCCCAGCGCTGCCTGCGTTATAGATGGCCTGAATCTCGTCCGCCCGCAAAGCGCGATTGAAAATCTCGATCTCATCCTCGCGGCCTTGGAAGAAACCGAGGTTTTCCGCCTGGCCAATGGTGAGAGGGGCATTCGCGTCAGGGATGACGATGGCGCGAGCTTCCGAGCCGGCCGCACTTCCATTCACGTAGATAGTGAAGGTGTCACCACTCCGCGTCACGGCCACGTGATACCATTGCTGTAGCTGCGGGCTGAAGGGCGTCTGCGCGATCCAGATGGGACCGAGCGTCGGACTGTTGACGTGAAAAGTCAGCAGTCCGTTGGCGTATTCCAGCACCCATTTATTGTTGTTGTTTGAGCCTTCGTCATTTCCAAGGAACGCTGCGTCGGGGAAGACGAGGCTTTGGAAATGATTCAAGGAATCGAACTCCACCCAAAAATCAATCGTGAAGTCGTTCGTCGAAAAAGCCCAGAACGCGCTGTCGGGCACTTGGACGTAACCAGTTTGTCCGTCAAAGCTGAAGGCCGAAGAAACTTCACCAGTTCCAAAGGTCACACCCCCTTGCAAGATCCCGTTGTTCCCGCTCTGGATGTCATTGGCATTTCCGTCGCCCGGCCACCACGCCACCATTCCCGGAGGCGGCGCCACACAAACGGCAATGTTCGTGTTCGCCGAAACTATTTTCGTCGGGGAACGGGCCACTCCCGCAAAAACGCCAAGACCCAAAAACAGGATCGACAATAGAATTCGTGACGCGCGCTGGCGCGCCGGGACTAAAGGCTGGCGCTGAATGGGAAACACAATCATCGGAACGTCCAGGGGCTGGACCGTTCGACGCGCGACTGTGCGCGTGCGGTCCCGACAAAATCAAGCATTTTCAGAAAAAGTGGCTGAGAGGCTCCGGCAGCGCGGCCTGTTCAGTTCGAAAAAAAAGTGCCTTAGACCGAACGCCCTACGGCTTCGCTTCGCTGCCCTGCCGAACATTCTACTCGCTCTCTCTTTCGCGCCGACGCGATGTTTCAAGGATTCAATCGGAGGCAAGCCCACTCAGGGCGAGCAAGCCTCGCCCGGCGGCAAGAGATGCGTTCCCTCGCCGGGCGCCCGGATAAAAGTCTTGAAGGTTTGTCGGGTTTTACCTAATCCCTAATAAAACCGCAGGCAATTTTAAAAAAAGGGGGGGGCTTATGTATCGCAAATACTTCCGCACTTGTCTTATCGTCAGCTTGGGAATATGGCTCGTTAGGCTAGCGAGCGCGGCCAGTCTTACCAGCGCATCCCCGCCGCTAGTCGATCAAAACGGCAACGCGCTTCCCGCCGCCAACACGGAAGTCTCGGCCGAGCGCGTCATCGTGACCGGCTCCAACATTCCGACCGCGGAAGAAGTTGGGCCCAACCCGGTTTCCACCTACAACCGGGATGTCCTCCAAAAAGCGGGCCAGCGCACGACCGAACAATTTCTGCGCGACCTTCCCCTGGCCAGCGCCAACGGGGTGCCCATTTCAAACAACGAAAACGGCTCGAACACGGCGGTGGGGGCGGCCACCATCGCGCTCCGCGGTTTCGACTCGCGCGCCACCCTCATCCTGATCGACGGACGCCGGGTCGCTCCCTACCCCACGGGCAACAATCCCGGTTTGGTCAATTCCATGTTCGTCGATTTGAACTCGATCCCCCCCGCCGCCATCGAGAGCATTGAAATTCTGAAGGACGGCGCGTCCACCACCTACGGGGCCGACGCCGTGGCCGGGGTGGTCAACATCAAGCTGCGTCATAATTATAATGGCGCGGAGTCGAGCGTCGAATACGGCAATACTCTCGATAAAGACTCGGGCGAGTTCGCCACCTCGTTAATCTTCGGGGTGGGCAATAACTCCGACACCAACCTCACCGGCGTGCTGAATTATTATCAGCGCAACTCCATCGCCAACCGCGACCGCGCTTTCTCCGCCGTCCCGCCTTTCCTGAGCACGAATGCAAGTCCTTACAATCTTCAGGTCACCAAGGCGGCCGTCGCAGCCGCCGGGGGCACGGTTCTGCCCGGTCCCAGCACCACGGAGTTCGCTCATGCTCCCTTCGGGACCAACGGCAATGCGCCAGCCTCCGCCTACACCTACACGAACGGCCGCTCGGTCACGTTTAATTACAATCTGTTTTCTCTCTCTTTTCCCCAGACGGAGCGCTACGGCGGTTATTTTAGTGCCGACCACAAGTTCTTTGGAGATCAGATGGTGGTTTATGCCGACATGTTTTATCAGAACGTGAAAACGCATAACGAGCTGGCGCCTCCGGCCACCGGTCCCTTCCAATCGAAAGGCCAAACCATCCTGGCCATTCCACCGAGCACGGCGCACCCCGACGGTTCCACCCCCTTCGGCGGCCCCACCTACGCCGAGACCGGGATGACTCCGGGCGCTTTCAACCCCTTTAATCCTTTTGATCAAATCATCTCCGGCGGCACCAAAGCGCGTCTCGCGGAGTTCGGAAATCGTTTGTTCGACAACGAGACCGACGCCTTTCTCAGCACGGTCGGCCTCAAAGGAGACAAACTGTTTGATGGCAGCTGGGGCTACGATGTCGGGTTCCGCTACAGCCAGCTGAAAAATGTTCAAACGGGACAACAGGTGTCGGCCTCCGCCTTCAATCGCATTGTCAACCAGGCTGATCCCATTTTTAATCCGGCCTCCCCCCAGTTCATCGGCACGACCGTCGCCTTTAATCCTTTCGGCGATTATCGGCACCCCATCGCGAGCAACCAGGCCACCGTGGAGTTCGCCCGCGTCCACCCGAAAGACGAGGACATCTCCAAGTTAGCCACCCTGGATGCCACCATGTATACGACGTCGCTCTTCGAGTTGCCGGCGGGTGGCGTCGGTCTCGCTTTCGGCGGCCAGTTCCGCCGCGAAAATTTGGAAGAGAATCCGGATGCGCTCAACGTTGCCGGAGACATCGTCGGCAATTCGCCCGTCCCGAGCGTGCGCGGGGGCCGGAAATCTTTCGCGTTTTATGGAGAGACCGACATTCCCATCTTTAGCCCCGCCAATGCCATTCCCGGTTTCCGCGCCCTCAACATCACAGCCGCAGTGCGCTTCGAAGATTTCGAGAATAACAACACCAATGTGCTCGTGCCCAAGTTTGGCATACGCTGGCAGCCGTTCGACGAACAATTGACCCTGCGCGCGACCTGGGGAGAAGGATTCCGCGAGCCCTCGCTCGAGGAATTATTTTCCGCGCCCGTCTCAACCCTGGAAGTTTCGCACGACATCAATCCTGTGACCGGCGCTCACGTCTTCGAATCGGAGACCAACGTTCTGATCGTGAGCAATCCCAATCTGCAGCCGGAAGATTCCCGCTCCTTCAGCGGCGGCTTTGTTTACACGCCAAAATATGTGCCAGGCTTGAATCTCTCGGTCGACTTCTGGGACATCGAACGCACCGGGGTTGTTTTCGCCCCCACCGCTGATCAAGTCCTGGGGGGCGCCCCCGGCATAGTGGAGCGGGACGCGGGCGGATTCATCACTCGCATTATCTCGGCGAATCAAAACTTCGGCGCGCAAACGGCTCGTGGGGTCGATTTCGGTTTGGCCTACCAAAGAGAGACCCCGTTCGGAGTCTTTACCTCGACCACCCAGGTCACGCACCTGGATGCATTCATCTTTCCTCTGTTCTCCAGCGCTTTCGTAGGGGCGTTTCATGGCAACCTGGCGGGCACGACCACCGATCCCGGCGCTTCCAATGAAGGTTGGTACCGCTGGAAAGGAGACACCAAGCTCGACTGGGCCTGGAATCATTTCGATCTCAATCTCACCTCCCGCTACACCGACGGCTTCCGGGAAATCGCCCCCGGGGCGAAAATGCACCGCCACTATGTCCACCAGACATTTTTCTTTGACGGTCAGCTTTCCTATGATTTCACCTCGCTCGCCCCGGTCGAAAGCAAGCCGGTGCCCGGTTATTCCAAGAGCCCTAACGAGGTTGTGAAAGGAAAGGATGGCACGGCCAGAGAAAGCGCCGAGACACAAACGAGCAGCTACTCCGAGACCTTCTGGTCGCATCTCCTCCGCGGCACCGTTCTGACCATCGGATGCAACAACATCTTTGGCCAGGATCCGCCCAAGGCTTTCGGGGAAGGCGGTAACGCGGTTGGTTACCCCGGTTTCACCTACGACGCCACCGGCCGCTTCGTCTACGTCCGCCTAACGAAGAAATTCTAGCGAAAAATAGACAATCCGCGTCCTTTCGATCTCTCGCGCTCAATTTAATAGAGAGAGCGCGGCCATGTTGCAGTTCTGGGGAGCGCACGCGCCCTCGCGTGCTGGCGATGGCGCCATCGCCATCGCGAACTTCCTCTGATCGAGGGGGAGTCGGCATTTTACAAGGTCATGGCGGAGCGTAGATTATCTTGTGAAAGCATTCGTTCTTTTGGGTGCGGCCATTCTCCTGCTTGCTTCGGCGGACGTGACGTTCGCCGACAGCCGCGCTGTAGCGTTCCCGAATTCGCAGTCTGCCCAGGAAAAAGAAGTGCTCGTATTCGTGACCGGCTCGCTCATTCCGCATCGTGTTAAACTTCAGCGCATCGGCTCGAAAACCACCTCACCCCTGCGCGTAATTGACCGGAACGAGATCGATCAGAATGGCCGACCCACCACACCGGCGGCATTCATCAACGACCCGTCGGTGCGCATCATCGGCCGCTGAGCGGACGACCAATCCTGACCCGCTCAGACGCGCTGGGCCAGCGCGTCAATCTCCTGCCAGTCTGCTCCGGTAAAATTCAGCGACGCCGCAGCCACGTTCTCTTCGAGATGCGGCACGGAGGAGGTCCCGGGGATGGGCAGCATCACGGGGGAGCGATGCAAGAGCCAGGCCAGGGCCAGCTGGACCGCGCTGACCTTGTGCCGTTTGGCAAATTCTTCCAGGCCCGCCCCGGTTCGGACCCGGCCTCCGCCAATGGGCGACCAGGGTAGGAACCCGAGCTGCTGCTTCTCACAATAAATGAGCGCCCTCTCCGATTTCCGATTCCAAATGTTGTACTGATTCTGAATGCTCACGATCGGCAGCACTTTGCGCGCGCGCTCGATTTCCTCAGGTGTCACTTCCGACAATCCCACATGCCGGATCTTCCCGGCCTGCTGCGCTTCTTTAAGCGCGCCGAGCGATTCCTCGGCCGGCACCTTCGAATCGATCCGGTGCAATTGATAAAGATCGATCCGGTCCAGGCGCAACCGCTTGAGACTTTTGTCCACGCATTGCTTGAGATATTCCGGGCGCCCGTTCGGAACCCACTGCCCTGGACCCGGCCGGGTCAGGCCGCCCTTAGTCGCGATGACCAGATCCTTCGCATAAGGATGGAGCGCTTCCGCGATCAGAAGTTCGCTCACTTCCGGGCCGTAAGCGTCGGCCGTGTCGATCAGGTTCACACCCAACTCGACGACCCGCCGCAGAACCTTGAGCGCGTTTTCGCGGTCCGGCGGCCATCCCCACACACCCTCCCCGGTGATGCGCATGGCGCCAAAGCCGAGCCGCCGGACCGGCAAATCGCCGCCTAACCGAAAGGTGGAACTGGCCGCCGCGCCCGTGGCCGCCTCAGCAGCCGCTTGCAGAAAAGAGGCCGCTCCTCCCGCCAAAATCGTCGCGCTACTGGCCAAAGTGGTTCCCAAAAACTTCCGCCGCGTCTGGTGCGTCATTCCACAACCGTAAGTTCGCCCAAACCCCTGTCAACGCGCCGCCGCCCGGTCTACGCGCGAAGGATCAGTTCCGGGGGGCGCAGGCTGCCAGCCTGCAGTTGCCGGCAGCTTGCCGGTAACAGTTCCACGTCAGCGCCATTCCGCGGCAACCCCGCAGATCGTCTCGGCAAGCTGCCCAGACCCACAGGCCAGCCAAGTGTTCTACTTCCTATCGACGGCGTGGCCGATGTCTCAGCAATTCCTCGGCCTCTTCACGGCTTGTTCCGCGAGGCTTTTCGAAAACAGCTTGCCTACTCCGTGATTCTCGACTGGACTGGATCCGTGGTGAAGCGATTCGACTAAGAGAAAGGGGTGGCGAACATCTACGTTGTCGACCGTTGTAGTTGCATCGTTAAAAAAATCGCTGGTCCGGTCAGTCAGGACGGCCTATTCAAGCTTTACATAGAGATAGACCGGACGATCAACGACTCATCTGCCGACCAGTCGGACCAAAAAACGCGGGGAGGCGATTGGTCACCAATTTCCACATTTTCTAAAACAAACATCCACAGACCGTCTTGCTGCGTAGGTCGCAGTGATTCACAACCCCGACAGTTCAAACACCTATGTTTCACAAAATTGATTATCCGTTTCTCATCGCGACTTTCCTTAGCTTCCTGGCGAGCGTCGCTCTCTGGTTCCTTGTGAACCGGGATTACGGTTTGTTCGTCGGAATCTGGGTACCTAGCATTCTTTCCCTCTGGGTCGGAGTACTCGATACTATCATGCCTACGACCCTGACGGCGCGGCGACAAGACAAATGGACTACGTGATCCCAAATTTAGGCCTGGGTCTGATTGTTACTTTCGTGGTTATCGTGGGCCTTGTCCGCGCCGCGGAGTTCGCGAAAACTGAGGTTTCCAAAATCAGTCGGGAAGATTGACGCAGATTGTCTCGGCAAGCTGCCGAGACCTACAGGCCAGCGGCCTGTGCTCCCCAGAATAATGCGCTCAACGCTCGGGAAAATCACACCCAGAGCGTGCGATCGAAGGTCCGGTACTGAATCGCTTCGCTCACGTGTTCGGAGGTGATGGCTTCGCTCCCGGCCAGGTCGGCGATGGTGCGCGAGACTTTTAGGATGCGGTCGTAAGCGCGCGCGCTCAGGTTCAGCTCGGTCATGGCCACTTTGATCAGCTCGTGAGAGTCTTCGCCCAGTTTGCAATGCAGTTTCATTTGCCGGGTGCTCATGCGGGCGTTGCAATTCGTTTTCGCGTCCTTGCTGAAACGCTCCTGCTGTCGTGCCCGGGCGGCGTCGATCCGCTCCCGGATGGATGCCGAACCCTCCTCCACCCGCTCGCTCGACACATCGCGATATTCCACCGCTGGCACTTCGATGTGCAGATCAATGCGATCAAGCAACGGGCCTGAGATGCGCTGCCGGTAACGTTGCACCTGCACCGGACTGCAACGGCATTCCCGTTTCAGATCACCAAAATATCCGCAGGGACAGGGATTCATCGCCGCCACCAGCATGAACTCGGATGGAAAGGTCACGGTCCCGGCTGCGCGTGAAACCGTGACTTTGCCATCCTCCAAAGGCTGGCGCATCACCTCCAGGGTCGAGCGTTTGAACTCGGGCAGCTCGTCGAGAAAAAGAACACCGTTGTGCGCAATGCTGACCTCGCCGGGATTTGGGAAAGGACCGCCGCCAAGAAGTCCGAGGTCACTAATCGTATGATGGGGCGAGCGGAAGGGGCGTGTGGAAACGAACGATTTTTCGCCGTCCAATAATCCGGCAATGCTGTGGATCTTGGTCGTGTCGATCGCTTCCTCCAGCGACATGGGCGGGATGATGGTGGCGATCCGTTTGGACAGCATCGATTTGCCCGAGCCGGGTGGGCCCACCATGAGAATGTTGTGGCCACCGGCCACCGCTACTTCGATGGCACGCTTGACATGACCTTGGCCTTTGACGTCGCAGAAATCGACGTCGTAATCCTGGTGGGCCGAGAAAAATCCGGTGAGATCACCGCGTGTCGGCGTGAGCGTTTGTTTCCCCTGCAGAAACTCGAAGGTCTGCCGTAAATTCTGCACGCCGTAGATGTCGATTTTGTCGACCATGGAGGCCTCGCGCGCGTTAGCCGCCGGCACGAACAAGGCGCGTTTGCCGCGACGCCGTGCTTCCAAAGCCACGGGCAGCACCCCTTTGACCGGGCGAACGCCGCCGTCGAGAGCGAGTTCACCGACAAAGCTGAAGTCGGCAAAAGGCAGGGTATCGATTTCTTCGCTGACCGCGATCATCCCCAAAGCGATGGGCAAATCAAAGCTCGGTCCTTCCTTCTTAATGTCGGCCGGGGCCAGATTGATCGTCATGCGGCCGCGCGACCAACGGTAGCCGCTATTCGCGACGGCCGTAGTAACGCGGTCGCGGCTCTCTTTCACCGCCGCGTCGGGCAATCCCACCACGACCACGGCCACTTCGCCGCGGCCCGCGTTCACCTCCACTTCCACCTCGTAAGCATCCACTCCGTAGACGGCGGCGGAGTAGATCTTGGCGAGCATGGCGGGCGCAGGGTGGCAAAAAAGGGGGGCAGCGAGAAGCGGCAAATCGCGCCGGACCCGTTCCTCGTTCCGGAAAAAGGCAAAAACGCCCGAAACTCAGCGCACGGAGGGTCCTTTCCCATGAAATGAAACTGCTCGGGGGTCAGGGTGCGATTGTAGGATAGAGCATCGAATCCCAGGCCGATCTTGGGCACGATCAGGCCGCCCCCCAAAGCGTTCGAAAACTCCCTCTATAAAAGATTGAACAAGAGGCCTCCAGCCAGTGTCGAAAATCCAAATATTTAACCTTGTTAAGTAACGTCAAAATGCTACTAAATTTGTCCGACAAAGCCCCGGCATGCGTCGACGCCGGCACTTTGTCGGTTCTCTCCCTCAAACCGTTTAATGAAAAAGAGTTATATGGCCGCTGAAGATAGCGATACAGGAATAAAAATTTACCTGCGTGAGATCGGGCAAATCCCGCTTTTGACGCCGGATCAGGAGATTGAACTGGCCGCCAAGATCAAGAAAGGCGATCGGGAAGCCAGGGCGTTGATGATCCGGTCCAACCTGCGTCTGGTCGTCAAGATCGCACACGATTATGCCAATCTCGGACTCCCCCTCCTCGACCTGATTTCGGAAGGC
Organism: Chthoniobacterales bacterium; assembly: GCA_038203615.1. Taxonomy (GTDB): domain Bacteria; phylum Verrucomicrobiota; class Verrucomicrobiia; order Chthoniobacterales; family UBA10450; genus JBBRDU01. Next base: position 5,220 of record JBBRDU010000013.1, on the reverse strand, counting down.
AACATCGGCCTGATGAAGGCAGTGGAGCGCTTCGACCCAGCCAAGGGCGGCAAGCTCAGCACCTACGCGGCCTGGTGGATTAAGCAGTCGATTAAGCGCGCTTTGGCCAACCAGAGCAAGACCATCCGTCTGCCCGTCCATCTCGTCGATAAAATCTCCAAGATGCGCCGCGTTTCCCTGCAAATGAGTGAGGAACTCGGCCGCGAACCGACCGACGAGGAATTGGGCGATGAAATTGGCATTGCCAGCGGCAAGGTTTCACAGCTCAAGACGGTTTCCATTCGGCCTGCCTCCCTAGACGCCCCCATCAGCGACGACGATTCGACGGAATTCGGCGAGATTGTGGGCGACGAGGACGCGCAAACACCCTTCGAGCTTTTGCGCGACAAGAATTTGCGCAACGAGGTCGGCGGCCTGCTCGATGTTTTGGATGATCGCGAGAAAAAGATCATCTTCCAGCGCTTCGGCCTGGACGGCGGCAAACCGAAGACGCTCGAGGAAGTCGGCAAAAAGTTCGGCGTCACCCGCGAGCGCATCCGCCAGCTTCAGAACATCGCTCTATCCAAACTGCGGCGCGCCCTCGGCAAGAAGGAGCGCCCAGTGGACGTCGAGTTGCCGGTCGAGGCGTAAGCCCCAAGTCTATCAAACGTCCAATCTGAACGCGCGGACCGAAACGTCCGCGCGTTTTTTGTTTTCCGGTCGGAACGGAACGTATGGCTCGAGCCCGTCCGGAAGACGCGGAAGGCAAGCAGTCGTTGTAGGGCAAGCGCTCCGCTGGCCGTTCCCTAGAGCACGAAAACTACCGGTCGCTATTTTGCGGCGCGCAGCTGCACGCAATCGAAACGCGAGCCTTCCGCCAGGATGTCGCTGATCACCACCAGTTGATCCCCGGAGCTGGCCAGCTTCTTTTCCCGCAAATAATTCTCCGCCGCCTCGATGGTGGCATTCGGATCGTCCGTAAAATCGATCCGGACCGGCCATACGCCCCAGCAAAGAGAAAGCTGCCGGCACACTTGCTCGCTCGGAGTGAAGGCGAAAATTGGCGCATGTTCCGGGCGCAAATTCGAAACGTTCCGCCCCATGGCGCCATGGCGGGTGAAGACGATGAGCTTGGCCCGCCGCAGCGAATTGGCCAGAACCACGGCCGAGGCCACCGTCTTTTGCCGGTTGTCATCCAGCACCGCCGACTTGGCGTAGCCCGCTCCGCCGCTCCGCTCGATGCGCAAGGCCACCCGGTTTAAAACCTGAACGCACTCGACCGGGTAACGACCCACGCTCGTTTCCCCGCTCAACATGATCGCATCGGCCTGCTCGAAGACGGCGTTGGCCACGTCGGTGATTTCAGCCCGAGTCGGCATTGGATTTAAAATCATCGACTCGAGCAGGTGCGTCGCCACCACCACCGGTTTACCCAGACGAATGCTCATCTTGACAATGCGGCGCTGAATGATGGGCAGCTCTTCCATGGGACACTCAATCCCGAGGTCGCCGCGCGCCACCATGATGGCATCGGCCGCGCGAATGATTTCGTCGATCGAATGGACGGCCGATTGGTCCTCGATCTTGGCCACGATGCAGGCTTTGCTTTTGTTCGCCTGCAGGACACGCCGCAGCTCTTCGATGTCGCTCGCTTCGCGCACAAAACTGAGCGCCACAAAATCGACGCCCAACTCCGCCCCGAGCGCGACATCCGCCAGATCCTTTTCCGTCAGAGGCGGCAGATTGACGCGCACGCCGGGTAAGTTGATGTGCCGTCTCGAGCCGAGCGTCCCCGGAGTGACGACGCGGCAGTGAATGCGGTTCCGTTTCTTTTCCAGCACTTCCATCCGGATCATTCCGTTATCAACCAGGACGGTATCCCCCACGTGAATGTCGTTGACGAGGCCGGCGTAGTTTACGTCCACCGAGTATTTCTCCTCGCTCTTGGCTCCGCGCACGGTGAACTCAATCGTGTCGCCCGGATTGAGTTTCAGCTTTGTCTTGAGGTCACCGGTGCGGATGGCAGGGCCCTGCGTATCGAGCAATATGGCGATGGGACTGGAGAGTTGCTCCCCAATTTCCCGAATCCGCGGAACGATCTCGCGCACCCATTTGTGTTCCGCATGACTCATGTTCAACCGGAACACATTCGCCCCGGCTTCCACCAACCGGCTCAGCGTCTCGGCCGATTCCGTGGCCGGCCCCAGCGTGCAAATGATCTTGGTCTTACGCATCGCTCCCGCCACGATTCCGATTGCTTCGCCAAAAGCAAGCCGGTTTTGCTGCGCCTCTCTTCTCGATGGGCGAGACTCCACAGTTCACCCGCCGCAGCGGGAGCCGGCTTTATCGGAAGGCAATTCGACGGCTCGACAGAGTCTCGCCCCACCGGGGTGGGTATTTCGGCGGGTCGCCGAAACGGGCACGCGAGTCGCGTGCGCTCCCCGGAGAACGGATTCGCCGTGGCGAACGTCTGACTTCTGTCGTCTGGGTCGCTCAGGCCGGAGTCGCGCCCTCGCGGTACGAGCTTTCCACGCGATTGGCCACATCCTTGTAGCCGTAATCGGCCTCGTAAATCTGCTTCATGCAGGCCAATGATTTTTCCCGGTCTCCCATGCGCTCGTAAACAAGACCCAGGTTGTAAACGATCTCTTTCTTCATCGCGTCCATCGAACCGATTTCGCGGGCCGCCTCCTCCAGCTGTTTCATGGCCAGATCCATCATGCCCAGTTCCCGGTAACATCGCCCCAGCAGGTTCATCGCTTTCAAACGCGCATTGGGATTTTGGCGGGCTCGCTGCAGCTCGGGCAAAGCGTCGCGAAAGCGTCCCGCCTGGACCAGGTACTCGCCCAGCTCGAAACGCAATTGCAAATCCGTCGGGTTCCGTTCCACCCGCTTCAGCGCCTCTTCGATCAACAGCTCGGCCCGGCTCTTCTGCGCGACCTTCAATTGTTCCGCCCGCTCCGCATACGACTCGTGCTCCGGACCGTGACCGGTCAGAAAAGTTTCCAGCTGCGTGATCGCCTGGTCGCTTCGACGCATCTTCAAATCGGAGACGCGGCGGGTCAGACCGGCGTCGGTCCCGCTCGTCAGCTGCACCGCGTATTGGTACCAGGCCATGGCCGACTCGATATCATCCTTCTCTTCGTTCAGTGCCCCCAGCTTGCGCGCCAGGTCCACGTTTTGCGGCTCCGCCTGGTGATGTTCGAAGGTCTCCGCGATCTGTTGGTCGAGCGATTCGCCCGTTAACTTCATCCGCCCCTGCTGCTCCAGGGAGACGGCCAGGTTCTTATCCTTGATCAGATCGCGATAACTCTCCGCTTGGGTCCATCCTCCGCTCTTCATGGAAGCACGCGCAGCCGCGTCTTTCCCCCTTCGCTGGGCTTCCGCATCGAGCGGGTCGGCTTCGACGATCCGATTGTACACATCAACCTCTTCGTTACTCAGGCCCATGTCGTGATACAAACGGCCGAGTTCGTGCAGTAATTTCACATCGCGCGGACGTTCCTCCAGCAAGGTACGCAAAGCAAAGACACCAATGTCCGGCCAGCCCGCCGCCACGGCCGCTTCCTTGAGCGCAAGGTTGGCCTGCCGGTTGTAGGGCTCGTCTTCCAGCACTTTTTCGATCATGTCCATGGCGTGCTTTGGATCCTTCTTCACTTCGCGTTGCGCTTTCATGACGGCGAGCGGCGCGGTCGAAATATTGAAGAAGGTTTTTTTGGTCGCCTTATGTTTGGTGACTTCCGTCCGGCGCAGGAGTTGACGACCCGTCAGGAATTCCGGTTCCTGTCGCAGAATGCCCTGCAACAAGGAGATGGCGTAGCCAAAATTGCGCAGCTCGATCGCGGCCACGGCTTTGAGCCAGTGACCGCGCTGCGCTTCGCTTAATTCTTTCTCGGTTTTTACCGCCATCTCGAATTCCGTTTACCTACTTATATTCATTCCATGAAAGCGTCAGCACAAATGGTAGGGAGTGGACATCGCGCAGGACGCCCCCTTCACAACAAATCCATCTGCGGCTTCTCCGCCGTCGGCATTCCGGTTTTTGATTTCCGTTTCCGGCCCTTGGGAGAGGGGCTGGCCGCTTCCTCCGGCTTTTCCAAGTGAGCCAGAATCTCTTTGGCCCGGTCGAGAATCTCCTTGGGCAAACCAGCCAGCCGCGCCACCTGAATGCCATAACTCTTGTCCGCGCCGCCCGGGACGATCTTGCGCAGAAAGATGATCTGCTCGTTCCATTCCCGCACGGCCACGTTCAGATTACAGACCCCTTTGCGCTGCTCCGCCAGCTTGGTCAGCTCGTGGTAATGCGTGGCGAAGAGGGCGCGCGCCTTGATTTTATCGTGCAGAAACTCGGCCACGCTCCAGGCGATGGACAGCCCATCAAATGTTGAAGTGCCCCGGCCGATCTCGTCCAGGATGATCAGGCTCCTGGCCGTGGCGTTGTTCACGATATTGGCAGTCTCATTCATTTCGACCATGAAAGTCGACTGGCCCCGCGCCAGATCGTCATTCGCGCCCACCCGCGTAAAGATGCGATCGACCAGGCCGATCTCGGCGCTGGCGGCCGGGACGAAGCTCCCGATCTGCGCCATCAGAACAATCAGGGCCACCTGGCGGATATAGGTCGATTTTCCTGCCATGTTGGGGCCGGTGATGATGGCCAGCCGGATTCTTTCCCCATCCAGCTCAGTGTCGTTAGGCACGAACTTCTCTTCCACCAGATTTTGATCGAGCACGGGGTGCCGGCCATCCCGGATGACCAGGCGCAGTCCTTCGTTCAAGACGGGCCGGCCGTAATGATAAAGGCGGGCGGTCTCAGCCAGCGCACAAATCGTGTCGAGCGCCGCGATGGCGGTGGCGGTGCCCTGGATCGGTCCGATCTCCTCCAGCGTTTCGTCACGGATTTGTTGAAAGAGCTGGTACTCGAGATTCCGCGCTCTCTCGTCCGCGCCCAGAATCTTGGCCTCCATCTCCTTCAATTCCGGCGTGATGAATCGCTCCCCGCCGACGGTCGTCTGCTTGCGCGTGTAATGCGCCGGGACCCCGGCCAGATTCGACTTGGTAATCTCTATAAAATACCCAAAGACCGAGTTGAACCGCACTTTCAACGACTTGATCCCGGTCGTCGCGATCTCCCGTTCCTGCAATTCTCCGATCCAGTTTTTTCCTTCCCGCGAACCACGGCGCAGTTCGTCCAGGTCAGCGTTGTATCCATCCCGGAAAATTCCGCCTTCTTTCAGGGCC
>JBBRDU010000012.1:0-52482 GCA_038203615.1 Chthoniobacterales bacterium | reverse complement strand
CGGCCATATCCCATGTGCTGCCGCAGGAATGAGAGCAAGGTCATCGGACGGTGATGGCCTACGACCGCATCCGGCGCATAGATCAAACGATAGCCGCTCCGCACCAACCGGTCACACAACTCGCGGTCCTCATAAGCTGGCCGCAGTCCCTCATGAAAGCCGCCCTCCTGCTCGAACCACTGTTGGGCCATCGCAAAATTATTGCTCGTCAGAAAAAGGATGGCGGATGGCTAGCCGACGCGGAAACGGACATCGCGGATAATTTTGGGGCCGAAGCGTTGCTTGAGTTTGCGCAGGATGTCGGCTTTGGAGATTTGCTCGAACTGGTAATGCAAGGCGGGTTGCAGGACGCGCACGCAGAGGACGCCTTCGCGCAGGGAGACAGGGGCGGAATGAGCCGCAATGAATTCGCCCACGATTTCGGCCCACGCTTCGATCACGTCGCTCTCGTTCAGGCGCTCTTTCAAGCCGAGGCGCTGCATGAGTTTCGGCAACAGTCCCGCGGTCGATTCGAAACGGTCGGGCTTTTGCTTCGGCTCCGGTAAACCGCGCCATTCGGCGATGACGGAGGCGCGGAAGGAGGGATTCACACCTTCTCTTTAGCTACAGATGGACACAGATGAAACAGAGATTTTTCACCCCGCGTTTTGCTCCTGCTCGTAATCGTAATCGATTCGTCGGCTCCCGCCGCGGCGGGTAAACTGTGGAGTCTCGCCCCGCCAGCGGAGATAATTGCGCGGTCCCAGGTCGCCGCTCCAGGAATGCCTGCGCTCTTGCGGCGAAGAGACTGACACGCCCGGTCAGTATTTTCGCCGCATGTTACTGGGCAGGATGTTCAGCTCGGTGCGGTATTTGGCGACGGTGCGCCGCGCGATGGGGATGCCGCGCTTACTCAAAATCTCGACGATCTCCTTATCGCTCAGGGGCGAGTTTCCTTCCTCACCCTTGACCAGGTCAAGGATGGCTTCTTTCACGCTGGTGTTACTCATCGATTCCCCCGTGGCGGTCTGATAACCGGGGGTAAAGAAATATTTCATCTCGAATACGCCCTGTGGCGTGGACATGTATTTGCCCGAGATAGCGCGGCTGACCGTCGTCTCATGCACCCCGACGGCGTCCGCAATCTGCACCATGGTCATCGGTTTCAAATGCGATGAACCGTGATCAAAGAATTCGCGCTGCCGCGAGACAATCTGGTGCGCGATATTGGAAATGGTTTGCTGGCGTTGGTGAATCGATTTGATCAGAAATTTTCCGCTGCGAATCTTGTCGCGGATATAATCCTTCACCTCGCTGCCGTTTCCATCCTGCGCCATGATGTCCTTGTAGGTATTGCTGATGCGGAGGTGCGGGATTTGTTCCCCGTTCAGGATGACTTGGTAATCGCCGTTGATCTTTTCGACGGTCACATCGGGCAAAACATAATTCTGCGGGGCCTGCGCGAAGATGGCGCCGGGCCGCGGATCGAGCTGCGCGATGCTATTGGCGCATTTCTGAACCTGCTCCACGCTGATGCCCATGCGCCGGGCGATCTCGGGGAAGCGGCGCTTGCCCATGTCCGCCATGTGCTCGGAGATCATCTTCGACTCGAGGCTACTGCCTCTTCCTTCGCGCTTCAGTTGGATGAGAAGGCATTCGCGCAGATCCTGCGCGCCGACGCCCGGCGGATAGAAACTCTGAATGAGCGTGAGCATGTGCTCGAACTCTTCCCGGGCAATGCCGGTGTTGAGCGACATCTCCTCCGGGTTCGTCTGAAGAAAGCCGTTGTCATCGATGTTGCCAATGATCAGCTCCGCCGTTTTGCGATCGTCCCCGTTTAAACTGTTCTGATTGAGCTGCCCCATTAAGTGCTGCTGGAGGGTTTCCTGCGTGGCGATGGAATCGAAAAAGAACTGGCGCTTGTCATCCGCTTCCTGGGAACGGCCGCTGTAACTGCTCGATTGCGCCATGTAATCGCGCCATTCGTCATCGAGCTTGGCCAGCTGGTCGAACTCGGCCTTGAATTCCTCGTCGCTGGAGGTGGTCTTCTTCTCCTCCGTTTTCTGCTGCTGCTCCTCCTCTACTTCGTTGGCCAGCTCTTCCAGGACGGGATTGGTCTCCATTTCCTGCTGGACCAGGTTGCGCAACTCGAGGAGAGGCGCCTGCAGAATCAGCAGGCTCTGCTGGAGCTGCGGGGCCAAGACCTGTTGCAGAGACAGATTCTGCGACTGGTGCATTCCTTGGCCGGCCATGTGCGGAGTTTACCGATTGAGACGACGAGTGGCAAGCAGCTTGCGCGCCGTGCGACCTGATTTACCGACTTTGGATATGGGAAAACACATGCTCCGGAACACGACTTGCTTGAACGACACCAGAACTCATTTTCCGAATGAAGCGAACTATTTCATCCGTCGTGCTCGCCCTCATGGCCTTCGTGATTACGTCCAGCTCGGGTCAGACGCCGGCCAGCAAAGATGACCAGGAACTGCTCGCCTTGGTCAGCGATGTGCAGGCGCAGGAGGCACGCATGGCCGATAACCAGGGCAAAACCGACGCCAAGATGGCGGAGGTCATCGAAGCCGTACGGGTCGCGCGGATCTTCGCGGCTCGGGGAGGAAAATAGATGAATCGCTCCAAGCTTTTTACGGTCCTCTTTGCGCTGGCCGCGCCGTTTTTCGGGACGGGCGCCGCCGCTCAACAGCCCACGCCCGCCCAGGTCGTCATCCAAGCCGCCAGTGCGATCAGCGCACCGGTGGCCGCCAAGCCGGCCGCTCCAAGCAACTCATCGTCTTCCGTGCAGGCTGCTATCAAAGCGCTGCAACAAGTCAAGGCGGCCAATGACGAGACGTTGAAGAAACAGGAAGCGACCCTGCAGCAGTTGGACGATCTGCAAAAGGCAGCAGAGCAGCTGAAGATCTTTGCCAAGCGCGGCTGATCGTCGCGATTTTCCCCTCAACGGAGGGCCCTTGTCTCCATCCACGGAAGGAAAGCGAACCGCTTCCCCTCCAGAAGCGTTGATTCACACCCGCGGAGCGGACGGCGCAGCGCGCCGTCCCTACCTTGCTAGAGATTGGCCAGGTCCCATTTGCGGATCGTGTCCTCGATCAGGGCGGCCATCTTGTCGTTCACTTTATTGAAGTAGATTTTCGCCTTGGCCTCATCGAACACCGGATAACCTTGGCCTTCTTGATAGAGCAAGATGCTGGAAGGAAACGGATACGCGCTCCAGGTGTTCGGAGCGGGAATGGCCGTAGCCATTTCCGGCCCCGTGTATCGCTCCTTCTGCACGAGCGCAGGATCGACCGCCAACATGTAAGCCGTCTCGCTGTTCCCGGCGTGGCCGCCGTCTTCGCCGTAAACTTCCCGCACCACGTCGCTACAATAGGACCACCAGTTGACGGCCAGAATCCGCGTGTGCGTCTCGCGGCCGACTTCCTGGGCGAGCGCGCACAGGACAGCGGTCTGTCCGCCACCATGTCCGTTCAAGAGGATGATATTCCTGAATTGGTTGCCGGCCAGGCCAGCCAGGACGGCACGGACATAAGCGCGATACACGTCTTCCGGAATGGTGAAGCCACCCGGATAGGCATCGAGGATTCCGGTGAATCCATACGGAACGACGGGCGCGATCATGGCGTTGACGCGGGGAGCGATGGCGCGAGCCATGGCGACCGGGGCAATGATGTCGGTGCCGTTGGCGATGACCCCGTGGGCTTCGATGGTGCCGAGCGGAAGCAGCACGGTGTCCACTTTTTCCGGAACCCACTCGCGGAACTCCATCCAGTTGATTCGTTCCAGTTCGCGGGTGGGCGGCTGATTCTTGGTCGAAGCCATGGATGTCAGCCTACAGGCGTGGCGCGAAGCAAGGAAGTCGAAAGCTCCAAAGAACGCCAATCACCAAACGCGAACCGCTCAAGCGACTTCCATCCTTGAGCTTGGCGCTTGGAATTTGGAGCTTTAACTTCCTACTTCTTGCTCTTCGATTCCAGCTTGCGGTAGAGGGTGGCCATGCTGATGCCCAGGACGCTGGCCGCTTTCTCGCGCGAACCGCCACAGTGCGACAAAGTCGCTTCGATGTAGCCGCGCTCCTGTTGCTGGATGAATTCATCGAGCGATTGACCCACGGGCATGGCGGCAATGGCTTTCTCGGCCTTGTCCCCTTGCGCTTCGCTCACAATATTCGGTGGCAGATCGCTCGCCAGGATCAGCTCGTCCTCGCACAAGGCACAGGCGCGCTCGATCGCATTTTCAAGTTCGCGCACGTTGCCCGGATATTCGTAGTGACACAAAATATCGACCGCGTCGGGCGTGATCTTCTTCGGCTCGCCGCCCGTGGCGCTGGCCTGTTTCTGCAAAAAGTGGTTCACGAGCAGAGGCACATCTTCCAGCCGCTCGCGCAAAGCCGGAATCTCCACCGGGATGACCGCCAGTCGGTAATAGAGATCTTCGCGGAACGTGCCGTCTTTCAATTTCGGCAGCAGCGCTTCGTTGGTCGCGCCCACCACGCGCACATTGACCGGCGAACTTTTATTGTCGCCAACCCGGCGGACTTCCCGTTCCTGGAGCACGCGCAGCAACTTCGTCTGCAAGGCGGGCGCCATGGAGTTCACTTCATCGAGAAAAATCGTTCCAAGGTTGGCCTCTTCGAATAAACCCCGCTTATCGGAGACGGCCCCGGTGAAGGCCCCTTTCTTATGACCGAATAGCTCGGATTCGAGCAGGTTTTCGGGCAAGGCGCTGCAGTTAATGGCGACGAATGGGTGATGCTGCCGATTGCTGTTGAAGTGGAGACCGCGCGCGACCAGTTCCTTGCCCGTGCCGCTCTCGCCGATGATCAACACCGTGCTATCCGTGTCGGCCACCTTGTTAATCAGGTTGTAAACGTGCTGCATCTTCTGGCTCGTGCCGATGATGTTCTCAAAGCGGTAGCGGTTCTTGAGCTCTTTGCGGAGATAAACGTTCTCCCGTAGGGCCGCCTGATAATCGAGCGCGCGCTGCACCGTCATCTGCAGTTCGTCGATCTTGAACGGCTTCGTCACGTAATCGTAGGCGCCCATCTTCATGGCTTCGACCGCCGTCTCGACCGAGGCATAGGCCGTAATCAAAATGACGGCCGTCTGGCGATGATGCTCACGCACGTGGCGCAACACGTCGAACCCGGTCATCGTCTCCATTTTGATATCGGCGATGACCACCTGCGGTTGAATGCTGTCCAACTGCTCGATGGCTTTGGCCGCAGCGTTGAAAGGGAAAACCTGGTGCCCTTTTTCGCGACAGAGAGTCACTATGACCTCCACCATCGCCGGTTCGTCATCAATAATTATGATTTTGGCCATGAAATCTCAGCGCGGAGAATATTTCAATTTTGAGAAAAATAAAGACCAAATGAGCCTTGCCCCGGTCTAATTTTGGTTCGCCTTGCCTGTCCCAATTGCCACAGGCTCACCTTCGAATGCCACGATTGCATCAAAGAGAGCTTGCTCCGGCCCCGCGAATGGCACCGCGATCAGGTCGCTAAAGTGGCCCCGGGCCACTCGGCCCAGAACCTCTGACTTCCCGAGGGCAGCCGCGGCATTGCGCGTAGCCATCGAGAGGATCTCCCCCGGCGCGACCTCCGGAAAGCTGCTCTGAAATTCACGCATCTCGGCAAACAGGCTGAGGTCCTGGTTGCTGGCCAGACTGTCTGTCCCGAGGCAGATGTTGAATCCGAGAGCGCGTAATTTCGCAAACGGGAAAGCTGTGTGCCCAAAAAAGCGATGGCTGCGTGGAGAGTGCACGACGGCGAGATTCGGGCGGGTTTGGGCGAGAAGCTGGAAATCGCTCTCCGTCAGTTCGTTGAGATGCGCGACGAGCCAGGGCTGCGCCGTGTCCACCGCCGACAGGAAATGAGCCAGCGGTGTCTGGCCGCCGCAATCGCTCATGTCCCGCCCGATTCCTTGCAGTAAATCGTAGAGCGGCCCGGTCCCGTCGCGAAACATCGCCATTTCATCGCGCGACTCAGCCAGATGCGTGGTCAGGCGCAGTCGGTGACCATCTTTCGCTGCGCCGACACAACGCCGATAGAGTTTCCGGGAAGCAGTAAATGGGGCGTGCGGTGACAATCCCGAATCTTCCGCGGCCTCGAGCAGCCGCATGGCGCGATCCACCATCTCATGGGCGGCGGCAGGCGAACGGACATCGATCAACTCGGCGAACCATGTTGTCCGGACGAGCGGCTGCACCTGAGGAATTAATTCGGGAAAGGCCGTCAGGTTGGCGACCGCCACCGTGCCAAAGCGCCGGGCTTCGGCAAACCCGTCATTGATGGAAGCGATGTAATCGTTGGTCGAAAGATCCGCTTTGGCGGCATTGATGGACAAAATCCAATCGGTAAACGAAGCACTCGGGGGGCGAATCCGACCGCGCAGACAGGTGTAATCAAGATGGCAATGCGCGTTGATGAGGCCAGGAAGCAAAACGTGTTCGCCCAGATCGGCGACTTCCCCGGAGTTTCTTGCCTTAACTGCAGCGGCTGGCCCGACATCCACCATGCGACCGTTCGACACGGCGACGGCGCCGTCCGCGATGGGCGGGCCATCCATCGTGACGATGAAGCGAGCGCGAACAATCATAAATCCATGGGAGGGACGCCGCGCGGCGGCGTCCGCTCCGCGGATGCGCCACTCGCGCGGAGCCAACGCTCGCGTCTTGCGTTGTCTTTGCTCTCGAAGACGAGAAGGAGATCCCGCACGCGCGCTGTTAACCGTGTTGCCGTCGTTTGCGTGATGACCGCTTTGCAGGCTGGATCTTTCGCCGTCTTCACTGGCTCCCGCCACGGCGGGCAGGCAGGATGACAGACGGGAAGCAGGAATGGTAAAAATGTCACTGGCTTTTCGGGGCAGCATCTTTGGCGGATGCAACGGCGCGCCGGCATTCGCCCACCAGGAGATTGCAGGCTTCCTGGCAAAGCAACGGAAGAACAGTCGCCGCCGCCGGTCCGTTCCCGCGCCAGGTGTCGCGCGCCTGATCCACCGACGGATCGAATTTTTCGGCCGGCAATTGGCGGGATGGATTTTCTCCGGCAGAATCGCGTTTCCATAGGATCGTCCTGAGACAGCCCCCGTTCGATCGGCAGATCTCGCTCACGACATCGTCGATCTGGGCATCGGTGGCTCGGGCCGCCGCTCGATACATGCCGGTTTGACGGGCCAGTGTTTCACGCAAGGAAGTCGTCTCAAGCCGGCTCTGGCGGAACGCCGTCCAAACAGCCAGCCGGCCCGGATAGAAGTAATCAAGCGCACATCGCACTTCTTGGAGCGTCGCGAGTTGCAGTTGCCAGCCATGCGCCAGATTTGGGGCGGTCTTGAGCGCGCGATATTTTCCAGCGTCATCAAAACGCGCAATCGCGATCGCATCCTCCGCCGACTGGTGCGGGCGAAGATTGCCGTAGCCGGCTTCTTCGCGGTGAAACAGAGTATACTGGCCGCCGGACGGCTCGATCCTGATTTCTCCGATGTCGCACGATCCGCCGGTCAGCGCGGCCACCAGCGCCCGCTCAATCGCATCTGGCATCGGCCGTTTCTAATGTAGACAGTGCGCGATGAGCGAGCCGGCGCGCTCCAGAAAAACGCGATCGTCATCGGTGAACGCGTTCAACTTGTCGCTTTCTGCATCCAGCATGCCGACGATTTTCTTTCCCTCATTCATCATGGGAACGATGATTTCGGAACGGGTGGTGTGAAACACCGGGAGACACCGCGGATCCTTGCGCACGTCGCCCAGCACGATCGGTTTGTGCGATTCCAGCACCGCGCTACAGACACCCTGGCCGAGCGGGAAACGCGGATACGCGATCGGCTCGTTCCCGGTCCAGGAGAGCGCGACGAATTCCTTTTTCGTGACTTTGTAAATCCCGACCCAACGATAGTCGCGCGCCGCGCGGATCAATTCCGCGATCTTTATCATGCCCGACTTGTCGCAGCCATTGGCCAGAACGAACGCGCCCAGTTCCTGAAGTTTTTTAAGTGTTTCAGGCTTCATGGCATCCTTTGGTAGGTTCGACGGAAGCGATTATCAGGCGGTTTGCAACTTATTCGCTTCTTCAAAACGCGTGACCTGCTCCAGGATCAGCTCAGCCAAAGCCGCATCCGTGCCGATGGAGGATGCGTAATAGAGCGAGCGGCCGTCAAAACGGTAGGGGTTCCGGCGGAACACATCTCCCGCGTCACGGGTGATGGCGCTGGTCGCGCCTTCTCGCGCGATTCCCAGCAGTACCGGAATATCCTCGTAGCTATGCAACCCGTCCGAGATGAAGAAGGGAACGACCACCACGTTGGGCGTGCTCGTGAGCGTCTGCCAGTCCGAGATGAGAGGCGCTTCTTCCATGTAGGTGTTCAACACCGCCGCGTAGCCGCCACTTTTTCGAATCGCGTCTGCTTCACGCTTGGCCGCGGCCGCGCTGTTCTCGTTCAGGTCCGTCCCATGCCCGACGATCAATAAACTCGTCTCCGCCGGGGCCACGCCCGGGGCCACCTCGTGAGCCCGCCGCAGCAGCATCTCTGTCACCGCCGGGTGACTGCCCACCGGCTCGCAATACTTCCAAACCTGGCCGTCCGGCCGCGTCGTAACCGCGCCTGGCAGATCCAACTCCCGCGGGATGACCGTCTGCGTGAAATAGCCTTCGCTGATAAAGTTCGGCACCACGTAAACGTTCCGGATCTCCTCCGCGTCGAAGAGGAAGCGTGCATCGCGCAAACTCGCTTCTTCCTTCCAAAAAGCACAGGCCACCCGGACAAACAGGCCCCGGCGACGAATCTCAGCGGCATGCGCCAGGGTGGGAGCACTCGAATCCGGATTGACGGTCGAGCCATGGCCAACAATGAGGAGGGCACTCGCCAGGGGTGGATGCACCCTCCACTTTCGACGCGGATCGGCCAGCATCCAAGGGCCATTTGCCGGAGCACGGTCGGCCGACATTGAACGTTTCGGGTTCACCATCTAACTTGTTCACCATGCGGTTTCGAACTTACAAAAATACCGATCTCAAAGTCAGTCAGGTCGGCTTCGGGCTCTGGACGATTTCCACCGGCTGGTGGGGAACTTTCACCGAAGGCGAAGCCATCGCCTTGATGCACAAGGCTTTTGATCTGGGCGTCAATCTCTTCGACGCCGCCGACACTTATGGCAACGGCTTGAGCGAAGAGTTGATCGCCAAGGCTTTTCCCAGCCAACGCGATGAAATCGTGGTCGCCACCAAGGTGGGCTACGACTTCGTCACCCATGGCGAATCCCGCGGGCGCGGGCAGCGCGAGATACCGCAGGATTTTTCGCCGGACGCGATTGTGCGCGCCACCGACGCCGCCCTAAAGCGTTTGAAGACCGACCGCATTGATCTTTTGCAGCTGCATAACATCCGGATGGAACAGATCTCGGACGACGCTCTTTGGACGACGCTGGAGAAATTACAGGAGAGCGGCAAGGTTCGCTACTACGGGATTGCCCTCGGGCCCGCCATTGGGTGGCTCTACGAAGGCGTCAATTGCATCCGCCAGCGCGATATCACCAGCGTGCAGCACATTTACAACATGCTCGAGCAGTATCCCGGGCACGCCATGCAACAGGCCGCCACCGAGGCGGGCAAGGGCACCATGTTTCTCATCCGCGTGACGCATTCCTCCGGCATGCTGGAAGGTAAATACACGGCCGATACCGTTTTCCCGCCGAACGACCATCGCAATCACCGTCCGCGCAGCTGGCTGCTGAACGGCATCAAGAAAATTGATCAACTGCGCTTTCTTGAAGGCGCGGACCGCACGCTCGGTCAAGCTGCCTTGCAATGGCTGCTCGCCGATGAGCGTGTCGCCTCGACGTTGCCGAATATTTATAACGAGGAGCAACTCGTGGAGTTTGCTCGCGCCCCCGACTGTCCACCTTTAACGGCCGACGATTTTGCCCGGATCGACAAGTTATTCGCCGAGAATTTCGGAGTCGAACCGGAAGAGCCAAAGTTTAAGGGCACCATGGAACTGCCGGCCGAGACGGCCGCGGCCTGAGCCGGCGCTTGAGGGAGGGGCGGTTCACCCGAACCGCCTTCCTGGGTGTGGCCAACCACCTCGCCGAGGCGATTGCGGTCAATCGCCCCTACCTCTTCCGGCGCGACACTGCCTTAATCCGACTGGTCGTCCTCAACGGGCTCGGCGCGGCGCGTGTTCGATTCAGTCGGAGCGGGCCGGCCGCGGCCGTTGCTTTGCGGTCCTCCCTTGTAGATCTGTTTGAAAATTTCGCCGATCATGGGCGCCGCGGTGGTGCCGCCGTGCGCCTTGCTTCCTACTTCTCCTTCATAAAGTGAGGCGAAAGCATACTGCGGTTGGGTGGACGGCAGGAATCCGGCAAACCATGCGGCCGTGCGTTCCTTTGCCTTGGGTCCCCACTGCGCCGTGCCGGTTTTGCCCGCCACTTCAACATTGTCCAGGCTGGCCGAATGAGCGGTACCGGCGGGACCGTTGACGGCGTCGACCAGTCCAGTGCGCAATTGATCCATCGTCTCGGGCGACACATCGATGGTTCGCTTGGCTCGCACCTGGTAGGCACTCACGATTTCGTTGTCCAGCGTTTGCACCTGATGAACAAGACGGGTTTGATAGACGGTGCCGCCATTGGCGATGATGGCCATGGCCTGCGCCATCTGGAGAGGCGTGACCTGCGTGTCGCCTTGTCCGATGGAAAGATTGGCCACGTCGCCATTCAGTAACTTTCGGCCGTGCGTGGCTTTCATGTATTGGTCGTTAGGCACGCGACCTTCCACCTCGCCGCGCAGGGGAATGCCGCATTTCGCACCGAAGCCGAGCTTTAAAGCCCAATCAATAATGGGTTCGGCCCCGGTTTTGATTCCGACCTGGTAAAACCAGGTGTCGCACGACTCGGTCAAAGCCTGCACGAAGTTCAGGGCGCCGCGGTCTGTCTTTTTCCAGTTATGAAAAGTGAGATTGCCCACTTCAATGGAAGGAGCGCACTGAAATTCGTCGTTAGGCCGGACCGCTCCGCTTTCGAGCGCCGCGATCCCGACCGCCACCTTGAAAGTTGAACCGGGTGGATAAGAGGAGCGGAAGGCGCGCGGCAGCAGCGGGATATCGGGGTCATCCTGCAAAGCTTTAAATTTCTCCGCCGAAATCGAAGGAATAAAGACATTCGGGTTATAGCTGGGGCAGGAAGCCATGGCCAAAATATCCCCGTTATGCGGATCAAGGATGACGATGGCTCCGCGCTTCGCTTTGCTCTCCAGCGCTTTTTCCGCCAACTCCTGCAAACGCAGATCCAGCGTGGTCACCACAGTGTAACCGGGGACGGGTGGCGTGGTCAGTTTCTCCGAAGTCTTGCGGCCATCCTTGTCGAAGGTGATTTTGTACTCCCCGTGCTTTCCCTTGAGCATTTCGTTAAACGTTTGTTCAAGGCCTTCCCGGCCCTCCGTTTCTGGCCAGAGTGTTTCGTGATTGTCGATGATTCCATCGGGGTTGCGTCCGGTCCGGCCGGTGTAGCCGATTATCTGTCCGCCCAGCTTTCCATTCGGGTAAGTCCGGACATAGACCGTCCGCACGGTCATCCCGGGCGGCATTTTCTCTTTCACTTCGTCGTATTCCGAGGGAGCTAAATTCTGCACAATCTCAAGCGGCAGGATGCCGCGGTTGTGATAGTGACGAAGAATCGTTTCGTCCGAAATTTTGATCTTTCGGTCAATCAGCTTTTCCGCGCGGTCTATTTTTTCGCGAGTAAAGGCGACCGCCTGCGGATCGGAAAAGTCGAGCGGGGTGGGAAAAATAATCGCCAGATTATAACTGAGCTTGTTCTGGGCGAGCGGCGCGCCGGTCCGATCAGTGATCTGCCCGCGCGGTGCCGGAATATCGAGGACATACGCCCGGGCCAATTTCTGGGTTTCGAATGTCGGCGCGATCTCCTCTTCTTCCGCAGCCGGCGGGCTGGCGCTGGGCGCGGGACTAGCCGTGGGCGTCTGGCCGCGCAACGCCCAAGGCAGGAGCAGGACAAGTAAGCCAAGCGTCCATTTTACAAATACGTTCCCAGGGGTCATGGCACGATCAGGCGGACTAACTCGGCGAATTCTTCCCACAACTCAATGCCGTTCTAAGAAACGATGCACATCTTCGGCCAGCTTCCGCCCGATCCCCTCGGTTGCGGCAATTTCGTCGATGCTCGCTTTGCGCAATCGATTGACCGACCCGAATTCGCGCAGGAGCAGGCTCTTCCGGTTCTGGCTCACGCCCGGGCAATCGTCCAGAATGCTTTCGCCGACGCGCTTTTTCATGAGCAGCTGATGATAGGCGTTGGCGAATCGATGAGCCTCGTCCCGGATCCGTTGCAGGAGACGCAACGCTCCCGATTCATGCGGCAATTGCAGGGGAAGCGCGCGCCCGGGGCGATAAATTTCCTCATGTTCCTTGGCCAGACCGATGATGGGAAGATCGTGCAAACCGAGACGTTGCAGCTCCCGACAGGCGGAGGAAAGTTGGCCCTTGCCTCCATCGACAATGATCAGGTTAGGCAACCGGACAGCCACGAAGGGGACGGCTCCCACTTTGTCTTCGAACGCGTCGGCCGTTTGCCGCTCCAGCGCTTCCACCGGGTTCTCCTGCGAAAATTCGGCCGCGTCCGGGTTGGCGTCGCGCGCTTCCAATAAAACCCGCGAGTAACGTCTTCGCACGACCTCCGCCATGCTGGCGAAGTCATCCTGCCCAACCACCGTGCGCACGCGGTAGCGACGATAGGAGTCCTTGTCCGGAACGCCCTCCCGGAAACAAACCATGGAAGCCACCACGTGCGTCGTGGAAATGTTGGAGATATCGAAACATTCCATGACGGAAGGAAGGCGAGTGAGCTGGAGGGCGTCGGCCAGGGCCTGCACATCGGCGATCGGATCGATCGTGCTCGGCAGAGAGCCGCGCGTGAAGCGGCGCATTGGCTTGGTCGTGCTGCGCAGGTCCGCCACCATGTTGCGCAACTCGGCCGCTTTCTCGAAGTCCATCTTGACCGCGGCCTTCTTCATCTCCTCTTCCAAAGCAGTGATCATTTCGCGCGAGTGTCCCTCCAGGAAGTTGACCGCCTGGCCCACCCGTTCACGATATTGCTCGGCCGAGATCTCGCTCAAACGCACCGGCACCTGGTAGGTCGAGGATTTCAATTCCCGTTCCGTGGGCGAGCCGCGCCCGAAAGTGAGCACGCCAAATTTTTTGCGCATGAAGTTCAACGTCTGACGCAGGGCCCCGGCATGGGCATACGGCCCGAAGTAGCGGGCCTGATCTTCCTTTTTAAAGCGGGCCAGGCGAAAGCGCGGCCATTCCTCCGTCAGATCCACTTTGACGAGCAGGAAACGTTTGTCGTCGCGGAAGGAAATATTGTAGCGCGGTCGGTATTCCTTGATCAGCTTGCCTTCGAGCAGTAACGATTCCGCTTCGCTCCGGACCGTATGGGTTTCAAAATCCCAGACGCTCTCGAGCATGGCGCGTGTCTTAATGTCAGCCACGGCCAATTTCGAAGGTATGAAATAAGATGAAACGCGCTTGCGCAGATCGCGCGCTTTGCCCACGTAAATGACGCGGTTAAAACGATCGCGCATAAGATACACACCGGGCTTGTGCGGCACGTCGTGCACCTTTTTGCTCAGGTCTGGTTTTTCTTTGGTGACGGCAGCCATGGATTTGCGACGGATCAGCTTACCCCGCCACATCCAACTGGAAAATGCGTTCTGCCACGGGCAAGGTCGACCATGACTTTTGACGTCGCGATTGTCGGCGGCGGACCGGCCGGTGCCTCCTGCGCTTCCTTTTGCGCGCAGGCCGGCCTGCGCGTGGTCGTGTTGGAACGGGAAATCTTTCCCCGCGAAAAAGTGTGCGGAGACTGCCTGAACCCGGCCTGCTGGGAAACCTTGCACCGGCTCGGCCTGGGGGAGCGAGTCCGCGCTCTTCCCCACGGCCGACTCGACACGGTGGAGTTCATCGCTATGGGCGGCACAACCGTCTCGGTGGCCTTGCCGACGGGCGACCACGCCGAGATTGCAGTGAAACGGAGTCTGTTCGATCAGCTTTTGCTCGGCCGCGCGCGTGAGCTCGGCGCCGAGATCTGCCACGCCGCCACCGTCACTGCGTTGGAAAAAAACGAATCCGGCATCTGGCACCTGCAGACGGCCGACCGGACTTTCACCGCCCGTGTCGTGGTCGGCGCGGACGGCCGCAATTCCACAGTGGCACGCCTTTGCAATTTATTGCCGGGACCGCAACGCGAGCGGGTCGCGCTGCAGACCCATCTTCCCTTGCCACCGGATTTCGGGAATCGCGTTGTCCTGCAGTTTTTGAAGGAAGGATATTCCGGGCAAGCCCCGGTGGGGGAAGGCCATTTGAACGTCTGCCTGGTCTCGAGTCCGCGCGATATCGAAGCGCTGAAGGTTTGGGCGATGCGCCGATTCGAGGTATTACGCGACCATCCGTGGCGCACCATCACGCCCCTCACGCGTGCGCCCATGCATCCGGCGCACGGGAATCTGCTCTTCATTGGCGATGCGGCTCGCGTGGTTGAGCCATTCACGGGGGAAGGAATCTATTATGCGCTGGCCTCCGGCGAACTGGCCGCGCAGGCCATCACTTGCCTGGTTCGGAGTCGAAACGACAAATCCATTCTGCCCGAGTTTGCCCGGGAGCATGCCGGCCTCTACCGCGGTCGCTTATGGATCAATCGTCTCGCGCGCGCCGCCGTCCTCTCGCCGCGAATCGCTTCCGCATTTGTCCAGGCCGCGCGGGTGCAGCCCTCTTTGCTGCGACTTCTGACGTCCAAGATCGTCAGTTAGAGCAAAATCGCTCGGCGCATTCCAGCCTTAGCCGGTGGGGCGAGACTCTGTCGAGCCGTCGAACTCGAATGTGCAAAAAGTCGGCTCGACGGAGTCTCGCCCCACTAAGCCGGGAGGAATTCCGCCGCCGCGCTTTTAGACGAGTCCCCGGCATGCCTTCACCGTGTTCGACATCAGCATGGCAATGGTCATCGGCCCCACTCCCCCCGGCACCGGCGTAATGGCAGCGCACTTCTCCGCCACCGCGGCAAAGTCCACGTCGCCCACTAGGCGATAACCACGCGGCACGCTCGCGTCGTCCACTCGATTAATCCCGACGTCGATCACGACCGCGCCATCGCGTACGTGCTCCGCTTTGACGAAGCGCGCTTGCCCAATGGCCGCGATCAGGATGTCGGCCGAGCGCGTCAGGGCCGCCAGGTTTTTGCTGCGCGAATGCACCACCGTGATGGTGGCATCTCCGCCCGCGCCTTTTTGCATGAGCAAAAGCGCGACTGGCTTCCCCACGATCATGCTGCGCCCGAGCACCACGACATGGGCGCCGGCAATTTCAATTTTACTTTCGAGGAGCAATCGCTGCACGCCCAAGGGAGTGCACGGAACAAACCCGGTGCGATCGCCCATAGCCAGTTTCGCCACATTCCCGGGATGAAATCCGTCCACGTCTTTCCGCGGGTCGAGTGCCCGGACAACGGCGGCTTCATCGATTTGAGGCGGCGGCGGAGACTGCACGAGAATGCCGTGCACGGCCGGATCCCGATTCAGTTCCTCGACTTTGCGGAGCAGCTCGCTCTGGGTGGTAGCGGCGGGCAGTTCCAGCTTCACCGAGTGCAATCCAAGTTCGCGGCTGACCTTGTCCTTCGAGCGGACATAGGCGCGCGAAGCCGCATCGTCGCCCACCAGGACAACCGCCAGCCCGGGGGTGACGCCTCCGGCCTTCAGCTGCGCAATCTCACGGCGCAGATCGCCATAGACATTCTCCGCAATGGCGCGGCCGTCGATCAGGTTTGCCATGGGCCGAACGTAGATGACTCAGCGCTCTTCAACCAGTGACATCAGCGCGTTCTGCACCCGCAGACGCTCCGCCTCGAAGGCCTCTGCCGTGGCCGTCTCCGACACTTTCAGGGGCGGCCCGAAAATGACGCGCACCTTCGAAAAAGGTCGCGGCAGAAAAAATCGATCCCAACTCTTCACCCGCCAGGAATGCGAATATTCCAGGTTAACGGGAAAAATCGGCGCGTCTGATTTTTGCGCCAGAAAGATAATGCCCTGGCCGAGTTGATAGGCCGGGCCCCGCGGACCGTCCGGTGCGATGACCACGTCGCGCCCCGTGGCCAGCACTTCCGCCATTTGCAGAACGGCGGCGACACCCTGCCGCGAACTCGAGCCGCGCACGGCATCGAAGCCCACCTTCTTGACCAGCGCGGCGATCCAGGCGCCGTCACGACTCGCGCTGATGAGGGCGGCCCCGCGGCGTTCCGGCAGGAAACGGCGCAAGACCAGCGGCAAAACAAGCAGGCGATTATGCCAGACAGCCCCGATCCCGGCCTCGCTAATGGGACGGCGAAGCACATCCGCCCGGTCCTCCACCGTATAGCGGAGCGTGCGCTCCCACGTGCGCAGCAAAACGAATCCTACGGCGATGAGCCATCGCGCCCGCCAGCCGTCGATCTTCAATTTGGTTTCGACTCCGCCTGCCAGCGATAAGCGCTCGGATTAGGCAGACCTATTTGATCCAGCACGCGCCACACGACGGTGTCGGCCACCGCCGCCACAGATTGGGGCCGGCTGTAAAAGGAGGGGATGGCCGGCAAGACAATCGCGCCCGCTTCGAGCAGCGTCACGATGTTGCGGGCGTGAATCAGGTTCCAGGGAGTCTCGCGCGGGACCACGATGAGCTTTCGTCTTTCCTTGAGGAACACATCGGCCGCACGCAGCAGGGCCGTGTCACTCGAGCCGGAGGCAATTCTTCCCAGCGTGGCCATGGAACAAGGAATCACGACCATGGCATCAAAGTGAGTCGAGCCGCTCACGAAAGGCACGTTCAAATCGTTTTCGGAATGGGCATGAACACCAGCGGGAACTTTGAAGCCTTCCATTTCCTGCGCCGCCACCTGCTTGGCGTGAGCGCTCATGATCAGATGGACCTCATGGGCGGAGGCATCGATCTGCTCAAGCAACCGCTGCAAGTAGATCGTTCCGCTCGCGCCCGTGGCGGCAATGACAAGTTTCATCCGGTTACAGCACTACAACCGTTCCGTCCGATGGACAATTCAGAGATGCGACGAGTTCTGGGCAGTTCGATGGCTGATACCACGGCACGGTGGGACGAGAATCTGTCGAGCCGACAAAAATTGGTAGGGACGGCGCGCTGCGCCGTCCGCTCCGCGCGCCGACCTTCGTGCCAGATTAAACGCGCGGAGTGGACGCCCCAGCGGGGTGTCCCTACCAAGTTATCCTCTCCAGAAATTTGAATTTCCGTAACGGTGGGGCATTAAGGAGGCTGATGATTACGAAACTGTTGCACACGCGCTACCGCGTTCAGGACCTGGAGAAAACCGTTTCCTTCTACAAAGACGTCCTCGGTTTGAAAGAAACCCGCCGCCACACTTCGGGCCGCGGCTCGGAGCTGGTCTTTTTTAAAGCGCCCGGCAGCGAGGAAGAAATCGAGCTGTGCAAGTTCGATGAAAGCGGCCCCGTCGTAGTCGGTCCCGACCTGACTCATCTCGCTTTTGCAGTCGAGAACATGGAGGAATTCGCCCGTCGGGCCGCGGCCAAGGGCTACCCTCTCTCGGATGGGCCACACCGCACTCAGGGCGGCGATTCCATCGCGTTCATCGACGCCCCCGAAGGCTACGAAATCGAATTGATCGAACGCGCCCCGCGGTAAGTTGCCCTCACCCCGGATTACGATGCCCTTGCGCGCCCGAAGCTTCTGACGCTAATTTTTCGCTTCATGCATTTATCGCGCGTCCGCATCCTCTGCCTTGGCACACTGGCCTTCGCCTTGCAGGCGCTTGGGCAGACGATTCAGACGCAAGATAGCGGCATCCGCCCCACCGGCATCGCCCCGCCCCCGCCCAAGGCCGAAGCGGTCAAACCCCGGCGGGCCGTGGCAGCGAACGCGGAAGAAGCGACGCCGAAACCAAAGCGGAGCCGCGTGCGCGCAGCGCGCGCCGCCGAACCGCCTCGCCTCCCGGGCGGCGTGCCGAACACCGGCGCCCGGTCGGTCATGATGATCGACGCTCGCACGGGCCAGATCTTGTATGAAAAAAATGCGGACGAAATGCGCGCCGCCGCCAGCACGCAGAAATTACTGACCGCCTTGATCGTGGCGGAGCATGGATTTCTCGATCGACCGGTCACGGTGGAAGCCATTGATACGCTGGCCGAGCCGGTCAAGCTGAACATCAAACCCGGCGACACCTATGAGCGAATCGATTTGCTGCGCGCCTTACTGGTGAAAAGCCCAAATGACGTGGCCCGATGCCTCGCTCGCGATCACGCCGGCAGCATCGAAGCGTTCGCCGCCGTGATGAACGAGAAGGCGCGCGCCTTGGGCGCCACTCATTCGCACTTCGTTAATCCGAACGGTCTGCCCGTTCCAAACCAGTACTCGAGCGCGCGCGATCTTTCCCTGATTGCACGAGCGGCCTACGCCAACCCGACCATTCGTTCGATTGTCTGCCTGCCCCAGCTCATCTTTCGTTTTGCCAACGGGCGCACGCGCGAACTCGAGAACACGAACAAGGTTTTGCGGCAGCTGCCCTACTGCAACGGGATGAAGACCGGCTACACGGAAGCGGCCGGGCATTGCCTGATTGCCAGCGGAGCCCGCCCCGGCCGCGACGTGATTGTCGTCGTTCTGGGCGACAGCAAAGGCGGAGTCTGGCGCGATGCGTCGGCTTTGCTTTCCTGGGGTCTGTGGATGTAACCCGCCAGCGCGGGTGGATCCATGAGTGATTTGTTTGGCGAGCAACTGGAGGCGCTCCGCGCCCAATCTCTCTACCGCCAACTGCGCGAGATCGGCACGGCCCAGGGCGCGAGCGTCGCTTTGCTCGGCCGGCCCTTCGCGAATTTTTCTTCCAACGATTATCTCGGGCTGGCCAATGACCCGCGATTGCGCGCCGCCGCCATCGCCACCATCGACGAGTTCGGTGTCGGCGCCGGTGCTTCGCGCCTGGTCAGCGGGACCCAGTCGCCCCATGTGCGCCTGGAAAACGCGCTAGCCAAATGGAAGCGGACGGAGGCCAGTCTCACCTTCAGCAGCGGTTACGCCGCCGCCCTCGGCGCCATCCCGGCATTGGTGACGCCGAAGGATGTCGTCGTCCTCGATAAACTCTGTCACGCGTCGCTGGTCGATGGCGTCAGGTTAAGTGGCGCGGTCTTGCGCGTGTTTCCTCACAACCATATGGAGAAGGCCCGGAGCCACCTCGAGTGGGCCCGCCGCGAACATCCGGAGGCTCGAATCCTGATCATTACCGAGTCGGTCTTCTCCATGGACGGTGACGTGGCGCTTCTGGGCGAATTGACCGCCTTGAAAGAAAAGTTTGAGGCGCTCCTGATGGTCGACGAAGCGCACGCCGTTGGGGTCATCGGTCCACACGGTCGAGGCCTCGCCGCCGCCCGCGGTCTGGGGCAAAAAATCGATGTGCAAATGGGCACGCTGAGCAAGGCTCTCGGGGTGAGCGGCGGTTACATTTGCGGTTCGCGCGACTTGATCGATCTGCTGATCAATCGGTCGCGTTCCTTTATCTTTTCCACGGCCCAACCCGCCGCCCTGGCCGGCGCGGCGCGCGCGGCGGTGGAATTCCTTCACTCCCCGGAAGGCGAAGAGCGCCGTCAGCTTCTGGCGCGCAAGATCCAGTTTTTGTCAGAGCAACTTCCCGATCCGCCGGTGGGCGCGAGGCCGGCCCGGCAGGAAAGCGCCATTTTCCCTTGGATTGTGGGAGACGAACAAGCGGCCCTCGATCTCTCACAGGCTCTGCTGAAAGAGGGTTTCCTCGTGCCGGCTATTCGTTACCCGACGGTCGCGAAAAGAACCGCGCGCCTGCGCATTACCGTGACGGCGTCACACGACGACGCTCAAATCCGTTCGCTCAGCGAAACGTTGACTCGACTGCGCCGCTGAACGACTTCCGTTAGGGGGTGGAAGAAGCGGCCGAGAGGCGAAGGGACGGGGTCGGCACCAGCGCGGGATTATCGTTGACGTTGTTCGGCGCATCCGCCGGCACGTCATCCGGTCCAGCGGCGGGAGGTGCGGGCTCGCTCGTAGCGGGGTCTGTGTTCGCATACTTGGCCATCATCCTCTGCTCCAGCGTCTGGTGTTCAGCAGTGGTTTGGCTGGTACTCGAGCAAGCGGAAAGCAGAGCAACGCTCAACAGGCAGGTGGCGATTTCGATTTTCATGATGCGATTAGGATGAAATGGGGAGAGGTCTTTTCCTCCCGGCGTTCTTATAATTACTATAAAATTCGATCGAAAGGCAAGAACTTTTTTTGCCTGTTTCAGCCTTGTAGCCCTGGCGCTCTGTCGCCGCGTCTTGCGTGCCCCAAGCCCCGATAGGGACTCACCTCCAGGGCGTCCTTGCACGACTCCACGGTAGGGTAAGCTGCCTGCTCGCGAAAGCATTCGGAGTCAGCTTCCCATGGGAAGGCAGCGCCTTCCCCTACAGACGAGAAACCAGGACGTCTCGGAGAAGACGTCCCTATCTGGAGAAAAACGCTGAGTCCTTCGTGCCCTTTGGGCGAGGCATCCTCCCCTCTCGCCGCGACACCCCCCACTTTGCGACTTACGCAAAGCGCCGCAAAATCGGACCCAGTTTCCGGAGGGTCTCCGCCGGCCATAACTTCCGGTCGGTCGTCAGGGCCACGTCCAGCGCTGAATGTTCCGGCCAGGTCGGTTCCCGCGGAATGCGCGGAATCACTTCGAGCAGAACTTTCCCGGCCGTCTCCGCGTTTGCCACCAGATGCCCGAAAACCGTTTGAGCGGAAACCGGTTCCTCCTCCACTTTCCAGCAGTCGTAATCCGTAATCATCGCGATGGTGGCCAGCGCGATTTCCGCTTCCCGCGCCAGTTTGGCCTCCGGCAGATTGGTCATCCCGATGACATCAAACCCGTGACGGCGATTGAGCTCCGACTCCGTCCGGGTGGAAAAGGCGGGCCCGTCCATGTTCACGTAGGTGCCGCCGTTATGCACTTTGACGCTTAGTTTTTGAGCAGCCGCGTAAATGATGTTGCGCAACCCGGTGCTGATCGGCTCCGCAAAAGTGATATGCGCCACAATCCCTTCCCCGAAAAATGTGTGGTGAGCCCGGCCGCTCGTGCGGTCATAGAATTGGGAGGGCAGAACGATGTCGCGCGGCGCGTATTTCTCCTGCAGGCTGCCCACTGCGGTGACGCAGATGATCCAGCGGACGTTGAGCGAGCGCAGCGCATAGATATTGGCGCGATGGTTCAACTCGTGCGGCAGGATGCGATGTCCCCGGGCATGGCGCGGGAGAAAATAAACCTGGCGATCGCCGACCAGGCCCCCGAAAATGACATCCGAAGGCGCGCCGAACGGAGTGTCCACCTCATGCTCCGTCGCGTTGCGCACGCCTTCCATTTGATAGAGGCCACTGCCACCGATGATTCCAATTGCCGGAGTTTCTTCGTCCATGAGCGTGCTGATTAAATCGGAAAGCGCAACGAGTTGGGAAGCGGATAATCAACAGCGGCAGGTCCTCCATCACGATGAAGAGCACGAGCAAGACGTGCAACCGCGCGCTTCCGACTTCGACAAGTGAGCGGCTTAAGCCGCTTGAGCTTAGCAACGTCCTCGGAGAGGCCGTTCCACCAGCTACCCCAATGGGTAGGGCGGCCGCGCCAATCCCCCGTGGCGAACCACGCCTGCCCGTGTATTATTTCTGCCCGTCCCCATGCCGAAATTCTTCATCAAGACCTACGGATGCCAGATGAATGAGCGCGACTCCGAGCAGGTCGCGCATTCCCTGCTGGAACGCGGCTACGAGCGCGCTTCGCACGAGTCCGAGGCGGACGTTGTCCTGCTAAACACCTGCAGCGTGCGCGACATGGCCGACCAGAAGGCGCTCGGCAAAATGGGGATGCTCGGACGCATGGCCAAAGACCGGCCGCACGTCGTCTTCGGATTCCTCGGATGCATGGCCCAGGCCCGTGGCGCCTCGCTGCTCGATCATCTGCCGCATGTCGACCTGGTCGTCGGCACCCAAAAATTTCACCGCGTGGCGGACTACGTCGCGCAAGCGATCGAGCAAAAACAGAATCGCCGGATGGACGACCCTCGATTATCCATCGTCGATGTCGGGCAGGAAGCAGGATCGCAGGCGACCATTCGCGAGCAGGAAGTCGCGCCGCGGCAAGCCACTGCCTTTGTCTCCATCATGCAGGGCTGTAACATGCATTGCACTTTCTGCATCGTGCCACAGACGCGCGGCTCGGAACGGAGCCGCACCATCCCCGAGATCGTATCCGAAGTCCGCAGCCTGGTCGCACAAGGGGTCAAAGAGGTCACGCTGCTCGGGCAAATCGTCAATCTCTACGGACGCCACGAGTTCCCCACGCGCCATGGCAAGGGTCCCTTCGTGCAATTACTCGAGGCCGTGGATGAAATCGAAGGCCTGCAGCGGCTCCGTTTCACCTCCCCTCACCCGATTGGCTTTCGCGGCGACTTGATCGAATCGTTCCTGCGTCTTCCCAAACTGGTCGAGCACGTTCATCTCCCCCTCCAGTCCGGCTCGAACAGGATTCTGAAAGCAATGCACCGCGCTTACACAGCCGAAAAGTACGTCGAACTGGTGCACCGGCTGCGGCAGGCGCGTCCGGCCATGGCCCTAACCACGGACGTAATCGTGGGCTTTCCCGGCGAAACCGAGGAGGACTACCGGCAAACACGCAACCTGGTGACAGAACTGAACTTCGATAACGCCTTCGTTTTTCGTTATTCGCCCCGGCGCGATACGCCGGCCGCCACTATGGAAGGGCAGACCGATGACCGCGTGAAGGAACAGCGCAACCAGGATCTGCTCACTGTCGTCGATGAAGCGGCCCGGCGTTCCGGCGAAAAGATGGTCGGCCAGGTCGTCGAAGTCTTGTGCGAAGGACCCAGCAAAACCAATGCGGCCCGGCTGACCGGGCGGACCCGCACGAACAAGATTGTGGTCTTTGAAGGTCCTCATCATCTCACCGGTCAACTGGTCGATATCCACGTCCAGCAGGCCAATGGATTTAGCTTGTATGGAACGCCGATCGCGCGAACCTGACCCGCTCGCGTCGATTTTGTCATGATTTATCACTTTTCCTTGCAGAGTGTCGCTCTCATCGCCGGGATCCTTCTGGTGCTGATCGGTCTGCCCGGACTGGTCCGTCCGGCTCTGGCGCAGGATTGGGCCAAGCGCCTCCCCCGCTCTTACATCACTGGCGTGATTCTTCTCACCATCGCTCTGGCCTGGAGTTTCTGGTTGCTCGCCACCATGGAAATGGGCGAGTTCCAAAGCTTCCGCCGCCCGCTTCTCATCGCGCTGCCCATTGGATATTTTTTGGTCCTCCGGTTTGTCGATGAATTCCTGGCCGTGCGCGCGCTCGGCATTCTTTGTTTGCTGGCGGCGGAGCCTCAACTCGACGCGGCCTTTTTTCGCAATGATGGAGCCCGTCTCGTCGTCACGGTCCTGGCTTACCTGATGATCGTGGCCGGATTGATGTGGGTGACCATGCCCTACCTTTTGCGCGATCAAATCAATTGGAGTGCGCGCAGCCCTCTGCGCTGGCGCTGCCTCCACGGCTTGGCCGTCTTCTACGGCGCGGCCATTCTGATTCTGGCCGTGGTCGCCTACCGGTGACGCCGGGGGACGAGAAGGCCTTCCCTCAAACAGGTCGACCCGGGTGAGACGGATTCTGGTGATCCGCGGCGGCGCCATCGGCGATTTCATTCTCACTTTACCCGCGCTCAAGGCGCTGCGCGACGCGAACGGCGATGCGCACATCGAGATTCTCGGTTACGCCCACATTGCCGCCCTCGCCGAAAACCGCTTCTATGCGAATGCGGTTCGATCCATCGAATACGCTGCGCTGGCGCGTTTCTTTGCCAGGGGATCCGAACTCCCCGACACGCTGGCCCATTACTTTGCCGGGTTCGATTTGATTATCAGCTATCTGTTCGACCCGGACCTGATCTTCCAGACGAACCTGAAGCGGGCCGGCGCCGACGATATCATTTCAGGCCCAGCCAAACTGGAGGAGAACGCGCATGCCGCGCGGCAACTGGCCAGGCCGATGTTGACCGATCTCGCTCTTCCGCTGGAAAGCACGAGCGCATTCGTTTATCCCTCCGCGGAAGATCGCGCATTCGCCGCGGGCTTTCTCGAAGGCCTGCCCGCGCCGGTCCTTGCCCTTCATCCGGGGAGCGGCAGCGAAAAGAAAAACTGGCCGTTGCCGAACTGGGTTCAGCTGGGCCGGCGCCTGCTCGATTCCCCCGGCTTTGGCGGCTCTCTCCTCGTGGTGAATGGCGAGGCGGATGGAGTGCAGACGGTCGCTCTGCAGTCGGCCTGGACGGATCCGCGCGTTCGGTTCGCGTCCAACCTGCCGTTGCCCCATCTCGCGGCCGTTCTCGCGACGACCGCCTTTCTGGGACACGACAGTGGAATCTCACATCTCGCGGCCGCCGCCGGCGCTGATTGCGTCTTGCTCTTCGGTCCCACCAACCCCGATGTCTGGGCTCCGACCAATGCAAAGGTGCGCGTGCTCCGGGGGCCGGGCGGCGACTTACAGAGGCTTTCCGTCGAATCCGTGCTTGCCGCGCTTCCGGTGCCATTCTGAAGCGCAAAATAGCGAGGGTAGCGACGGCGCGCTGCGCCGTCCACTCCGCGTGCGGTGAACGCCGATTAAGACTCCTCCGCTATCCTTCTGTCATTCCGACCAAAGTGGAGGAATCTCTCACTATTCGCTGCGGGCGCTGGCATGCCCGCGGAGCGGACGCCGCAGCGCGGCGTCCCTACCTTCACCCTGCCTGCCCGCCGGTCCGGCGCCTCAGGCGCTGATGCGCATCGGCATCAGCACATACAGAAACGGGCTTTGAATCTTGATCACGCCCGGACTCATCTCGTCGATCAAATCCAGGAAGACTTCGTCCTCCGTCAAATTGCGCAACGGCGCCATGAGAAACTCGGGATTGAAAGCGATCGAGAAATCGCGCCCCTTGTAAGCCACGGCCAATGATTCCTTGGCTTCACCGACTTCCGGCGTGTTCGCCGTGATATCGATATTGTTCTTGCCGAAACTCAATTTGATCGAGTTCGATTTATCGCTGGCCAAAAGCGAGACACGGCGCAGCGAATTCAGGAACGTCTCGCGCTCCAGCGTCACGCGCTCCTTGGCCTCGGAAGGGATGACCTGGCGATAGTTGGGGTAATTTCCCTCGATCAATTTGGAGACGAGCAGCGTCTTGTTCAGATCGAAGGAAATCTGTCCCGAACCGACACTCACTTTGACATCCCCGTCATCCGTCAGCAGCCGGTGCAGTTCGGTCACCGCCTTGGTCGGCACAATGATATCGGTCTCGTGGCTGCGCGGAAACTCGAGCTCGATATCGAGCATGGCCAGGCGGCGCCCGTCCGTGGCCACCAGCGTCAGTTTGTTCTCCTTAAAGCTGAAAAGCACGCCGTTTAGGACATAACGCGTCTCATCGGTGGAGATGGCATACGAAGTCTTGCGCAGGCCATCGCGCAGATCCTTCTGCCGCATCGTCACCACCTTGGCGTTTTCAAATTTCGGCAAGGGCGGAAATTCCTCCTCCGGCAAGCCGAGGATCTTGAAAAAGCTTTGGCCGCTGCGGATGGAGGCGGTGTTCTTGCCATCCACGTCCACCTGGATCTCACTGGAAGGCAATTCCCGCACGATGTTAAACAAACGCCGGGCCGGCAGGGTGGTGGCGCCTTCCTTCTCCACTTGCGCCTCGAAACTCCCGCGCACCCCCACGTCCAGGTCGGTCGTGGTCAGATGGACCTCGTTCCCATTGGCCTGCAGGAGCACGTTGGAAAGGATCGGAAGCGTCGTCCGCGTGCTAACGACGTTTTGGACCTGTTGCAGGCCTTCGAGCAGTTTTTCTTTAGTAACGCTAAATTTCATGGGCAACTACGGGCGCCTAAGATGTAAAGCCTCCGATTTTGTTCGGCAACCGCAAACTCGCTGGACGCTCTCAGCGTTTCAACGAACTGTCGATAAAGGAGATCGTTTGGCGCACACTATCCACTTCCTTCATCCTCTTTTTTACCAGTTTGCAGGCATGCAGCACCGTTCCATGGTCGCGCCCCCCAAAGGCTTCGCCAATCTCATTGAGCGACGCCTTGGTCAGTTCCCGCGCCAGATACATCGCCACCTGCCGCGGAAAAGCGATGTTGGCCGGGCGCCGTTTGCTCGTCATATCAGCCAGGCGCACATCGAAATGCTCGGCGACCCGGCGCTGGATCTGCTCGATCGTGACCGAATTCCGCGCTTCCTCCTGTAAAATGTCCTTGAGCAGGTGCTCGATCACCTCCTGGTTCAACTGCTTCCCGCTGAGCGAGGCAAAGGAAGCCACCCGCATGAGGGCGCCTTCCAGCCGGCGCACATTCGTCCGGATGCGGTTGGCCAGAAATTCGAAAACCTGGTCGTCCAGCCTGATCTCCAAGGTGCGCGCTTTCTTCCGCAGGATGGCCATGCGGGTTTCGACATCGGGGGGCTGCAGCTCCGCCGTCAGTCCCCATTCAAAACGCGAGACCAGCCGATGCTCGAGGTTGGCAATCTCCGAGGCGGGCCGGTCGCTCGACAGAACAATCTGCTTATGCCCGTCAAACAGAGTGTTAAAGGTGTGGAAGAATTCCTCCTGCGACCGCTCTTTCCCGCCGAGGAACTGGATATCGTCAATCAGCAGCAGGTCGGCCTGGCGGTAACGCTTCCGGAATTTGACCAGGTTATTGTGCTGGATGGCGTCGATGAACTCGTTGATGAACAATTCGCTCGAGAGATACATCACCTTGCTCGTCTTCTTCTTGGCGCAGACATATTGCCCGATCGCCTGCATCAGGTGCGTCTTGCCCAGGCCCACTCCGCCATAAATGAAGAGCGGATTGTAGGTGCGGGCGGGCGATTGGGCCACGGCCAGGCTGGCGGCGTGAGCAATCTCATTATTCGGCCCCACCACGAACGTTTCGAAATTGTTCCGCGGATTCAGTCCGAGCGCGCTGCCGTTCGCTTTCGTGTCTCGGGGCGGCTCCGGCGCGCTTTCCACCGTGACGACGGAACTGCTGCCCAGTTCGGAAGGGCCGCCCGAGGGAGGGCAGAATTTTATTTCGCGCGGCCCGCCCATGACGGACGTGATGGCCGATTGCAAGGCGGCGATGTGGTTACTCTCGATCCAGAATTGATAGATATTATTGGGAACACTGAAGGTGAGGGTATCATCGGTCGCGTGAATCAGCTCCACGGCGGAAAACCAACGCTTAAAAGTGTCCGGGCTAACCTGAGGTTTCAGGGCCAGGGAAAGCTTGTGCCAGAGCTGATGACAGGTCTCGTCCATGGAACTTGTTAACAGCGTTACAGAATTGCCACAAAACCTGTTACCCAGCGAAATCCGGGCGTCACCGGGGAGTTTCCCAGTGTCCACCAGCGACGAAAAAGAGGGGCGTGTTCCCGCGATTCGACCTGGAAATCGAAAAAATACGAGGGAAAACCGGATATTTGGCCATTCCGGAGATTGCGTTCGCCCTGGGGCGCGGCGGCGGTGTGCATGGTTTGCTTCAGAGAGCTTGTCGGTAGAGTCATTATTAGGCGGTAGATTTTATCAAAACTGTTCACATCTTATTCACATCACTGCCCATCCCGCCCTGCCAGCGGCTTGAGATTAGAAACCGTGGCAAAGAGCGACAAGAAAAAAGCTGAACTTTATTTTGGGAATGTGGTCAAAAAAATCTTGACTGAAAATGCGATCAGGCATGCGTATCAACGCAACAAATTCACGCTGCGAGCAGCGTTGACGCAGCTCGCGTGGTCGCGCATGATTTTTTCGTCGGACGGGCCAGGATCCTTCGCCCAGCTCCGCCCTAAGATGAATTTCCCGGCCTCAAAAATCACTGCGGCGGTGCGCTCCATGGCCCCTCGCTTTCTCCTCCTTTCCCTGGTCGCCAGCAATTGGCTGGCCGTTTCCGCGCACGCCACGGAAGAGCTCCTGCCGCCTTTTGGCTTCCGTTGGAACGATTCGATGCCCCAGGTAGAACGGGTGTTGCAGGGAGCCAGGGCCGCGATTGTGGTGCGGGAAAAAAAGGAAAACCGGGAAGTGTGGACCGTCGAAGGATTAGTGCACCCCGGCCTGAAACGGACGCTTTTCACTTTCAAGCAGGGGTCGCTCTTTGGAGTGGAACTCCAGTACGAGTATCCCGACTGGACAATCGAGCGCTACAATCAGCGGATGGGCGATGTTCGCCGGTATTTCGATGCCAAATACGGAACAGGGAAGCTGGTCTCACGAGCACGCGACAGCGATAGCGACGTAATCCAAACGTTGGTCGGGTATCAGTGGATGGTCGGGACCACGATGCTCGAGCTCTTTTATTTCTCAGCCCAGCACGACGAACTGGTCTTCCGCACGATCAGCGTCGATTACAAGGCACTCTGACCCGCTCGCGAAACCCGGCCCGTCCCCTCACCGCTCTGCGTCTCCTTCTGCAGGCGCTTCAATTTACCGGCTAAACTCACTTTTAGGGCCGAGCTCATCCGGTCGATGAAGAGGATGCCGTTGAGATGGTCGACTTCGTGTTGGAAGGCGCGGGCCAGCAGGCCGGTCGCCTCGAGCAGGATTGGAGCGCTCTCCATGGTTTCGGCACGCACCACCACCGATTCGGAGCGGTCGATGTCTGCCGAAATTTCCGGAAAGCTGAGACAGCCTTCCACGCCGGTGGTGATTTCCGCGCCCAGGATTACCTCCGGATTAAGCAGGATGAGGGGCATGGCGTCGGGCACTTCGGTCGGCACCCCATTGATCTTGAGCGTGCTCGGACGGTCTTCGACCTCGGCCACATCGATCACGGTCAACTGCAGCGCTTCGCCCACTTGGTGGGCAGCCAGACCGACCCCGTGAGCGGCGTGCATCGTTTCCAGCATGTCCGCGGCTAATTCACGAACTCGCTGATCGACCACATGAATCCGCCGGCCCTTGGCCCGGAGCACGGGGTCTCCATACTGACGAATAGAGCGTCTCATTTTTCCTGTTGGGTGAAGGCCGGTAAATTTTTTACGCCCGCCAGCTTCAAGGCATCCATCACTTTAATGATGGTGCCGAACGACGCTTTCTTGTCCGCCTGCAAGGCGATGGAGGACTTCCGCGTGGCTGGCAGATCACGCACCGCCCCTTCCAGGGCATCAGCCGCGATCGTTTTGCCGTCCAGCTTGATTTCATCATCCTGATCAATCGTGACCATGGCGTGATCCAGCTCGGAAGGTGCGCTGGTGGCCGTTTTGGATTCCGGAAGATTGATCTGCACTTCCGGCTGCTGCGTCTTGAAAGTGGTCGAAACGACGAAAAAGATGAGAAGGATAACGAGCACGTCGACCAGCGAAACGATAATGATCGATGGTGCCCGCTTTTTGCGGACGGCGAATCTCATGGCCGCTTCATGCCACCGGCGCGCGGGCCGGCACAGTTCCGCGCGGCGCCGGGGCCGGGACCGGCGGCACCTCCCCAGCCACGCGTCCGTAATAACACTTGGAGAGCAGTTCGGTGGCGAGCGATTCGATTTCGACCGACAAAACCTCCACCTTTTTCGAGAAATAGACAAACGCGACCAGCGTCACCACGGCGATGCCCAGACCGAAGATGGTGGTGCTGAGCGCTTCCGAAATACCAAGCGCAATGCGTTTGGCATCGGCCGCCCCGGAACTGAGTCCCAGGCTGGCGAAAACGTGGATCAATCCGGAAACCGTTCCGATCAGCCCGAGCAAAGGCGCGATGCCCACGATCACCTCCAGGATGACCAGGCCCCGTTCCAACCGCAACATTTCATAGCGCGCCCGGGTTTGCACCGCTTCCACATTGTCGGAGCGCGGCCAGCGCAAATGCGAGAGGGCCACGCGCACAATGCGGGCGAGCGAAGAAGTATCGTGATGGACAATGCGGGCCAACCGTTCGGCGCTGGCCCCGGGCACCAGCCGTTCCATTTCGCCCTCAATAACCAGGGGCAAAACGTGTTTCTCGCGCAAGGCAAAGGTGCGCAGAATGATGGTGGTGAGCGAAACAATCGAACAAATCAGGAGCGGCCACATGAAGAAGCCGCCCTTCACAAAAAAGCTGGTGAAGCTTTGCAACGCTTCCGGAATCTGCGCGAGAATCAACGGGCCCATCTTAGTTCGCGTACATGGTGAACGACATCTCTTCTTCTAAGCCCTCGGACGGCAGGGTATTGGCCACGTCCTCCGGGATGGCGGGCAACTGCACTTCCTCCACGGAGCGAAGACAAACGTTCGCGAATGATTCATTGGATGTGTTTTGAACGACCTTGAGGTTCCGCACCCGACCGCTGCGGTCAACCGAAAACACGAGGTGCGCCGTCCCGATGCTGACCAGATCGGATTGTTGCTGAACATACTTATACCAACGGGACCCGACGGCGTCGTACAACATTTTCTGATAACGGCCCAGCGGCGTCCCGACCGCGTTGACCGAGGCAGCTCCGCGATTGGAGATGGCTCCGGTCATGCGCTTTTGCTGCTTCAATGGCTGATAGTTCGACCTGACCGGCTGGGGCGTGGCCGAGGCCGCCGGGGTCGGCTTAGCCCGCAGCATGGCCAGCTGGTCCGCCGGTGTAGGCGTCGGCACCGCCGAGGGCGCAACCGAGGGCGTCGGCCTCTCCTCGGGACGAATGGTCGGCTGTGGCTCCGCGCCACTCTGCGCGAGCGTGGCGTTGTGTGTCTCCAGGTCGGCATTCGGCCGATTCCCTCCCAGTTGCGAAGGCAACGGCACACTCCCAGCGGCTGGAATCTCGCTCGCCGCGATGGAATTTGCATTCGACTCAAACGTCTTTTCCTTGGGCTGCTCCACTGTTTGCTTGGCCGGATCCGTCTCCCGGAACTCCGGGTTTTTCTTCACCAACATCTCGGCCGCGGCCGGCGGCAGCTGCACGATGGTCAGCTCGACCGGCTTGTCATCCGGAGGCGGAGACGACGGGAATAATCCATTGAAGGCGGCCAGCAGGGAACCGACCACGACGTGCAGAACAAGGGCAGCCAGAAGCGCCCAGACAACTTTGCGCAGCTCCTGCTTCCGGTCGGCCGCGTCATCCAGAGAGCGACCGATCATGAATTCCGTCGCGGTATTCATTGCGTGGATATACAGACTAACGGCCAGGCCGGCCTGTTCACATATTTACCCAGAGCGCACATTATCTTAGCGATGGGAGCGTGACAAATCGCGCGTGGGCCGGAGAGGCACGCATGCTCCCGCCCCGCTGGCGCGGCGCTTTCCCAAAGTGCGCTGGCGCGGCGTGGTTTGGCGGGCGTGATGAAAAAGATATTGTTGGGCATAGCCGCCGTGCGCGCCGAAATAATCTTGTGAAAAATCGCGCATTTGTCGTTCGGTCACGTTTCGTTTTCGCGGAAAATATCGCTCCAGCAGGACGCGCGCGATCCAGACATCGATGGGAAAAGCCTGCAGGCGTTCGTAGGCGAACAGCATCACACAATTAGCAACCTTCGCGCCGACTCCGGGCAGCTGACCAAGGCTCGTCCGCAACTCCGGGTCGAGCAGACTCTTCCAGCCGTCCAGATTCACTTCACCCGAGGCGATCCGGCGCGCCGTCGCCAGTAGATTTTTAGCGCGATACCCGAGCGCGCAGCCGCGTAAATCGGCTTCCGACCTTTGCCCGATCATTTCCGGGGAAGGAAACGGGTAAACGGCGTGACCCATGATGTGGCGCGCCTGCCCGAAGCGCTGCCGCAAGGCGGCTGACATTTGCCGAATATGCGCCACCTGCTTCATGGAAGAAGTAATAAAGCTGGCCAGGCACTCCCAGCGCGGCTGGCGCATGATGCGCAGACCGCGGCAAAAGGCGCGCGCCTCGTTCATGGCCGGGTCATCCGGAAACGAGGCGCAGATCTCAGCGAGCGGATGGTCGAGCGCAAAGTAATGCTTAATCAGCTTGGCTGATCCGCCCGCAAACCGGAGAGTTTCGCCTCGTTGCTCGAGATAGACCGGTTCGTCCCCGATCGCGCCCACGAACCCGTCGCCGGCTTTTCTCCAGTAAAAGACCTGTCCGGATTCGAGGGTCATGGCGAGGTCAAAGTCCGTCGCCGCGATTTCTGTCAAACGCATCCAGCAAACGTCCAACGTCCAACGCTCACCGTCCAATCCGCCTTCGTTCAGGATGACAAGCCGGTGGGGCCTATGTGAGAAACGGCTTCCCGCCTTTGAAAAATTCTGTCACGTAACGTGCACATGGACGCGCGTCTCTCCATCGATTCCGGAGTTTTGCTCCTCTATTTCGTCGTCATTATCGGAACCGGCCTGCGCATGGGCCGGCGCGAAAACAATCTGGAAGACTTCGCCCTGGGCGGGCGGCGCATGCCATGGTGGGCGGTTTTGGCCTCGATCGTCGCCGCCGAAACGAGCGCCGGCACTTTCTTCGGCACGCCCGGAGAAGGCTTTGCCCTCCGCAATTACACTTACCTCCAGCTCGCCTTCGGCACCATCCTGGCGCGCATTCTCGTCAGCTACATTTTCATCAAGCCCTACTACGATTACAAAGTCTTCTCCATCTATGAGTATCTGACCGCGCGCTTCGGCGTGGCCACGAAGAACGCGGCCTCAGCCGTCTTTATGATTACGCGTTTGCTCGCTTCGGGCGCGCGGTTGTATGTCGCCGCCATCGCGCTCGCGCTCGCTTATGAAATGATTCGCGGCGTCCGGCCGGGCCAGCGGGAAACTCTCTATATCTATATCGGCGCCTGCGTCGCCATTGTCATTTTGACCGCGATTTACACCACGCTCGGCGGAATCAAGGCCGTCATCTGGACCGATTTCATCCAGGCTTCCATCATGATGGGGAGCGCCCTCATCGCGCTGGGACTGCTCTACTCAGCCATCCCGGGAGGCTGGCACGAAATCGTGGCGCGCCACGGCGGCTTTCATCTTTCCGATTTGATCACGACCGGGCTCGATCCGCACCGGCATGGCTGGGACAAGATCAAAGGAATGTTTGAGGTCGAATACACCATCTTTGCCGGGCTGATCGGTTCGACCTTCGTGACCATGGCCACGCACGGGACGGACCAGGACATGGTGCAACGCATGTTGACCGCCCCGGATATCCGGCGCAGTCGCCGCTCGCTCATCCTCTCGGGCCTGGCCGATATCCCGATTGTCCTCACGTTCCTGAGCATCGGCCTGCTTCTCTGGACCTACTACCAGGTTCATCCCGATCCGACGTTATCGAAGACGCCCAACGAAACCTTCTGCCATTTTATTCTCTACCAGATGCCGGTCGGCCTGCGCGGGCTCTTGATCGCTGGAATTTTCGCCACCGCCATGGGCTCGCTCAGCACTGCCCTCAACGCCCTTGCCACCAGTTTCACACGCGATTGGTATCAACCGTACATCAACCCCGGCGCCAACGATGAAGAAAGCCTCCGCGCCGTCCGCTGGGCCACCGTGGCGTTTTCCGCTCTCATGATCGTGGTCGCCTCGAGCACCTCTTACCTCGTGATCGTGCATCCCAACATCCGCATCATTCCCATCGTCCTGGGAATCTTCGGATACACCTACGGGTCGCTCCTGGGCGTTTTCTTTGCCGGAATGCTGACCAAAAATCGCGGCAACGACTTTGGCAACGTCCTCGCCATGATCATCGGATTTATCGTTGTCGCCATCCTGAGCGGTTTGCCTAACAATGTCGCGCGCATGGTCACGGGCGCGGCTTCCGACCGCTTCCCGCTCTACTCGCAGCCGGACTGGCTGCCGGTCATGGAATTCCCCTGGTGGATTTGTTTCGGAACGATCGTCACCTTTTCCGTGGCCGTCCTGTTCCGCAGCCGCGAGCATCACCCGCCGGTCATCGAGGCAGGCGACTGCGCCACTTTTCAAGTGTGAGATATCAAATCATCCTTAAGCCCCGCGCCGAGAAAGATCTCCGAAGTCTGCAACTGCAAGATCAAAAGCGGGTGGTCGAGAAATTGCGTTCCGCCAGCGCCGATTTGCAGGGCGACATCAAGCGCCTCGTGCAGTTTCAACCCAGCTATCGATTGCGCGCTGGCGATTATCGCGTGCTCTTTGAACTCGAATCGGATAAGATTATCGTATACCGCGTCCTGCCTCGGCCTGAGGCCTATCGCTAGGCGCACATCATGAAGCCAGACCTACATCCTGAGATCATCGAGAAAAACGGAACAAAACAGTCGGTCGTTCTGCCCTACCAGGAGTACGTTGCGTTACGCGAATGGATTGAGGACATGGAAGATCTTCTGGAACTGCGTGAGGCGAAGCGCGCCGAAGCAAACCTTCCAGGCCAACCGCTGGAGCAAGTCGCGAAAGATTTGGGCTTGTAGGCCCCGCGCGCGAATTCCCCCGCCGATGGCTTCCTGGTTCGCTTCAACTCAAGCCATCGATCACTCGTGCCCGCTCCTCTAGAAATCGCCGATCTGGTCCAAAGGTTCGATGAGCATGCGGAGGCCTATCCTCGAAGCCAAGCAACCTTCTGTGGATATCAAGAGCGACGCGCATCCGGCGTTTCAAAAGGCAGCCACGGTCATAGACCGCCGCTGCAGCTCGTACAATTCTTCCGGTTTCATTCCGTCGCGAACCCATCGGCGGACTTCGTTCATTACTTTCTCTTCAGACCATCCGGGATGATGGACGCGAACTGACGCGGTTTTGAATGCAAACGCTTGTCCTGTAAAACGCATCGCGCGTTCTAGTCGCTTTGCCGGCGCCATCGCTCGCAGTGCCTTCACGTCTTCTGGATCGATCCGATTTTTCACAACTAACTGCAATCCTGAAAATTTCTCCGCCGTGAGTCCGTCCCTTGGCCGACCCGTTAATCCTGTCTCTCTTTCTTCTCCGACGCCAACTTAATGCCCAAATCCCGTAGTTGTCGCGGATCGACCTCGGCCGGCGATTGGCTCATCAAATCCATGCCGCGATTATTCTTCGGAAACGCCATGACGTCGCGAATGCTTTCTTCGCCGCACACCAGCATGACCAGGCGGTCGAGACCGAGCGCGATTCCCCCGTGGGGCGGCGCCCCCAGGCGAAAGGCGCGCAGGAGATGGCCAAATTCCGTTCGTTGCGCTTCCGGTCCGATGCCGAGGATCTGGAACATGCGGGCCTGTAACTCCGGCTCGTGAATTCGAATGCTGCCACCCCCGATTTCCACGCCGTTTAAAACCACGTCGTAAGCTTCCGCGCGAACCTCGCCATACTTTTCCGCGTCGAGCAAAGGCAAATCCTCCGTCTTCGGCCGGGTAAACGGATGATGCACCGCGTTCCATTTGTTCTCTTCCTCGTTGCGCTGCAGCAGCGGAAAATCGGTGACCCAGAGAAAGTTCAGTTCGTCCGACCCGGCGATCAGCGTTTGCATCTCCGCCACGCGCAGGCGCAGCCGGCCCAGCACTTCGCAGGCGATTTCCCATCGGTCAGCCGCGAAGAGAATCAAGTCTCCCTCTTCCACCTTGAGCTTGGTTTGCAGCGCGGCCTTCTCCGTTTCCGAGAAAAATTTCACGATCGGCGACTTCCACTCCCCGCCTTCCACTTTGATGAGAGCGAGGCCTTTCGCCCCGAAAAGTTTGGCGCGCTCCGTCAGATCGTCGATCTGGCCAATGGTAATCCCGGCAAAGCCTTTCGCGTTAATGGCTTTGACCACTCCCCCGGAATCGAGCGTGCCGCGGAAAACTTTGAAGCTGCTCGACCTGAATTCCTCGCTGAAATCGACCAGCTCCAGTCCAAAGCGCCGGTCCGGTTTGTCGCTGCCGTAACGACTGATCGCTTCCCGATAAGTCAGCCGATCGAAGGGCCGCGTCACCTCGAGGTCGCGCGCAGCCTTGAAAACGCCAGCCAGCAAACCCTCCGTCAAAGCGAAGATCTCTTCGGGCATCACAAAAGAGGCTTCGATATCGATCTGCGTGAATTCGGGCTGGCGGTCGGCCCGCAAATCTTCGTCGCGAAAACATTTCGCGATCTGAAAATATTTTTCCACGCCGCCCACCATCAGCAGCTGCTTGTATTGCTGCGGCGCCTGCGGCAGGGCATAAAACTTCCCCGGGGCCAGCCGGCTCGGCACCAGAAAATCGCGCGCGCCTTCCGGCGTGCTCTTGGACAGAATGGGGGTCTCGATTTCGAAATAACCCTGCGCATCGAGGTAATCGCGGGTCGCTTTTGTGGCTTTGTGACGCAGGCGCAGGTTGCGCGCGAGCTGAGGACGGCGCAGATCAAAGTAACGATAGGTCAGCCGCAGATCCTCGTTGTGAATGGCCGCGTCGAGCGGGAAAGGCAGATCGTCCGCACGATTCAAGATGTGCAGTTCGGACACGACCACTTCGACGGCCCCGGTGGCGAGCTTCGGATTTATCGTTCCGGCCACCCGTGCCGCCACCCGCCCCTTTACCTGGATGACATCTTCGCTGCGCAAGCTGTGGGATTGTTTTGCCACCTCAGCGTTCTCTTCTGGTCGGAAGACCACCTGGGTCAAACCTTCGCGATCGCGTAAATCCACGAAAATGACGCCGCCGTGATCGCGCGAAACATGCACCCAGCCGGCCAGAGTGGCCGGTTGGCCAATATTCGCCTGGCGCAGCTGATTGCAGTGGTGAGTCCGGTACATGGAGCGCAAAAACTAGCGTGTCATTGTGAGGGAAGCGAACATTCTCGCAAGCGGGGGATTAGGCCAGGCGGATATCGTCCACTTGGGGTTAAGCGAAGCTGCCGGGACGCGGCAGCGAAATTGCGCGTGCTACTTCAGGGCCAAAGAAACGCGCTCGAGCAGCTGATCATTTTCCACCAATTGCTGCTCGCCCGTGCGCAGGTCCTTGACCGCGACCTTGGGCCACTCGTCGCCAAAGAGCAGGACGAGACGCGCCCCCAACTGCTCAGCCGCCTGGAATTGCTTCGGAACCTTGGCCGGCGACAACGGGTAATCGACCCGGTAATTCTGCTCACGCAGGCGCTGCACGCCGGCCAGCGCGTGGGCGCGGCATTCCTCTTTCGCGATCACCACATAAAGATCGAGTGCCTGCTCGTCGCGCACGGCGGCTTCCATTTGCTGCCGGGCGCTTTCAGTTTCCCGGATCAGTTCTCCCAACACGACGTCGCCCATGGCGAAACCAAGCGCGGGCAGCGCAACCGCGCCGTCGCTCAGTTGATGAATCAAAGTGTCGTAGCGGCCCCCTCCGGCAATGGCCCGCAGCTTGCCGGCCCGATCAAAAACTTCGAACACAATCCCCGTGTAGTAGGCCAGGCCACGCACGATTTGGACATCGATCTCCACAAACTTCTCGAGCCCGCGCACACGCAGACCCTCCACCACCTGATCGAGCTTCTCGCTGCGCCCGCCGTTTTCAAAGATCGCGAAGATGGGCTCGGCTAGCGCGCCCAGCTTGGCCGCGGTTTTTTCGCGCGGTTCCCGTTCCGATTTGTCGATCGCCTGCAAAATCTGAGGCCATTGCTCCGCCGGAACGTTTTGGGTCTGCAGGAAATCCGTCCAGAATTCGCGGTCGCTGATACGCACAACCACGTCCGCGTCCCTGAATCCTAAGCCGCGCAGAAGATCGATGCAAAGCGCGACCAGCTCGACGTCGGCGGCCGGACTCGCTTCTCCGACGATGTCGCAATTTAACTGAAAATGCTCGCGCAACCGGCCGCGCTGTTGCTTCTCGTAACGAAAGAATTGCCCGATGGAAAACCACTTGAGCGGTTTCTTGAAAGCGCGCTCATGCGCGGCCACCACCCGAGCCAGCGTCGGAGTGAGCTCCGGTCGCAGGGCCACCTCGCGTTCGCCTTTGTCCACGAAATTGAAGAGCTGATCGACAATCTCCGGGCCGCTCTTTTTTTTGTACAATTCGGTCGGCTCCAGCACGGGCCCGTCC
Organism: Chthoniobacterales bacterium; assembly: GCA_038203615.1. Lineage (GTDB taxonomy): Bacteria > Verrucomicrobiota > Verrucomicrobiia > Chthoniobacterales > UBA10450 > JBBRDU01. The sequence goes on along the minus strand of JBBRDU010000012.1, from coordinate 14,565 downwards.
CATTCCACAAAGCCGGATCGGCGGGCCGTTTCCCGCCATTTCGCGAAAATATAATTGCGCGCCGCGCAGTCGGCCGGCAAGAAATCACGAAATCCGGGGAGGGGCTGCATTTTTTTCAGAAAGGTCCAGCGAAACCCGCCTGAACCGATGGTTTAATACAGCCACAGGCCGTGAGACTTGCGATTAGTAAAGTGCAGTCGAATAAACTTCGTAAAAGGGAGTCAAATTGATGCACGACGGAGATCATCCGTTTAACTCAAGCAAAGGACAAATATGAAACACACAAGATTAGTGAAAATGTTAGCAGCCGGAGCGGCTGGCGCAGTCGCGCTGAGCACAGCTTTCGCCCAGGAAACAGCAGTGACCACGACCACCGCGGGCGGTGGCGTCAGTGCCACGACCAGCACGAGCACGAGCTCGTTGAATGGCACCGGCACGGTCACCACCTACACCCCGGGGTCGGACTACATCAGCATGCGCACGGAATCGAGTGCCGAGCCGGTGAAGTATTACTACACCAAGAGCACGACCGTGGTGGATCCGGAAGGCCGGTCGGTGGAATGGTCGGCCATTCGCCCAAACATGCCGGTTACCTACACCTATGTGAAGGAAGGCGATCGCATGGTCGTGAGCAAAGTGACCCTGACGAAGCCGCTGTCGTATTACGAAAAGGAAACAACGACAACGACGACGACGACCGCCAAGCCCTAACCGGCTCCTGTTGTTTAAGTGCAGTTGTGAAAGCGCCCGCGGTTTCCGCGGGCGCTTTTCTTTTGGGCGGTGGGGGGGGTGGGCTGGATGGCGTGCCGGCGACAGACTCTCCGATCCCGCGCCGCGACCGAGTGAGGCGACTACCACGCGCTCAATGTGATTTCACCGATCAGCGAAATTGCACCACCGGTAGCCTGGTCCAGGCGCGAGCCAGGTGGAACGACTTCTCCGAGGGCGTTGCTAAAACAGAAGCGCCAAAGGCGCTCACTTGGAGCGGCTCCGCCGCTACCCATCTATCAATGTGCTCGGCGTTGCTCGTCCCCGTCAGTCTTCGTAGCCGCGCGGAAATTTTTGATGCCATTGCCATGCGCTCTCGATAATGGCGGGCAAGGATTGGAACTGCGGCGTCCAACCGAGCTCTTCCCGAATCTTGGCCGAGGACGCGATCAATCGCGGCGGATCGCCGGGACGCCGCGACTTTTCCACCACGGGAATTTTTTTGCCCGTGACCTCGGCCGCCGCCTCGATCACTTGCCGCACGCTCGAACCGCCGCCCGTGCCGAGATTATAAAACTCACTCCGGGCGGAGCTCAGCGCCAGAATATGAGCGCGCGCCAGATCGAGAATGTGGATGTAATCCCGAATACACGTACCATCGGGCGTCTCATAATCGGTCCCGTAAATCTCCATCTGCGCTTTCTGGCCCAGCGCCACTTTCAGCACGTTGGGAATGAGATGGGTCTCGGTGCGGTGATCCTCGCCGAAACGGGCCGAGGCCCCGGCAGCGTTGAAGTAGCGCAGAGACACAAACTTCAAGGCATGAATCTCCCCATACCACTTCAGCACCTTTTCGAAGGCCAGTTTGGATTCGCCATAGGGATTGATCGGCCGCTTGGGCAGGTCCTCATCAATCGGTACTCTCTCGGGCGGTCCGAAAATGGCGCAGGTCGAGGAAAACACTAGTCGGCCGATGCCCGTGGCCACCATGGCATCGAGCAGATTCAGGCCATTGGCCACATTGTTCCGAAAATACTTGGAGGGATTTTGCATCGACTCCCCCACCAGCGCATTAGCCGCGAAATGCATGACCGCCTCCGGCCGGAATTCGGCGAGAACGCCTCCCACTCGGTCCTGATTAGCCAGATCGGCCTCCCAGAAGCGCGCCCGTTCATCGAGAGCGCGGCGGTGGCCTTCCGTGAGATTATCGAAGATGCCGACCTCGTGCCCTTCATCGAGCAGAAGCTCGGCGCAAACGCTGCCGATGTAGCCGGCCCCGCCGACAACCAGGATTTTCATGCGCGGAAACGTCGGCGCGCCGCGCCATTAATCAATCGGCCGTACCAGGCCTGGACGAACTTTTCCGCCGCGAGGCGATGGAGTTCTTATGTTGCAGTGCCACGACCATTTGATGAACGTAGTGATGCTTAGCGCGCGGACCGAGCACTTTGAGGCTCTGCTCTTCGGATCCCCACTGTAAAATGTCGATGTCAACCTTGCGCACGCCCCAGCGTTTCATGTCGAGCCGGCTCGGCTTGTAGAGATCGATCGTGCTCGTTCCAATCAGGGCGGAACCGTAGTCGTCGATCACGTATTCTTCATTCGTGTCGATGATGCGGAAACGCGTCCCGAGCGGGAACCGGGACCAATCCGAAGCGGCGCTCATGACGTGGCGCCCGGACAGATATTCCCCGACGGCATTGTGCGGGCCACCCTTTTCACTTTTGGTGTAAGCGGTGGTCCGGACTTTTTCCATCCGATGCGTTGATGGTCGGGCCGCCGCATTCTTAGGTTGTTGTTCCGCACAACTGGCCAGGAAGCAACCGGCGCCGAAGAAGACGGTAAAGTGAAGATATTTAGTCATTTAGAAACACCGCGCCCTGCATAGCAGCATGATGCGATCCTGCAAGAACATATTTTAGGTCGTTAACTATTTTTGGAGGGAATCATCCTGTCGCATCGTGCCTACGTAGCGAGAGATGTGCTGCTGGACGGACGACTCGGCTTGTTTCATGAGCAGGAACGCTGGCTGGCCGTGGCCGACCTCTATTTTGACTAGAAGTGGTTTCAAAAGTCGATTTCGCGCTGCCGCGGCGCTCTCTGAGCGCGGTGCTGGCCTGGAAAGAATTCCGTTTCGGCGCAAACACCCCGCCGCGACAGGACTTTTACAACCAGTTCTATGAACTAAGCCAGTGGGCGGCCGGAAATCTTTTCCCTCTTTGGGAGATGCAATCGACGGAGAAACGACTCCTGCAGTTGTTAGGCGAGTATCAGCCCGCGGATCTGGTCTTGCTGGCCCCGGCGGGTTTTAGAACTGTTGAGGGAAGAAGCGGCGACTTAGACCGCGGCCAGCTCGCTCGTGCAATGGGGGCAGCGTTTCGCCTTGATCGGGATCGTCATCGTGCAGCTCGGGCAATCCTTCGAAACAGGTGCGGCGGTCGGGGACGGCTTCTTCATCTTGTTCATGGCCTTGACCACGAGAAAAATACAAAAGGCCACGATGAGGAAGTTAATCACCAACGTGACGAAGTTTCCGTAATTCCAGGTGATGGCGCCGGCTTTGACGGCGTCAGCCGTCGTGGCGAAGGTTCCCCCAGCCGGGGCGTCCTTCAGGATCATGAACTTGTTCGAGAAATCGAGGCCGCCCGTCAGTAATCCGATGGGGGGCATCAGGATATCTTTCACGAGCGAAGTCACGATGGACCCGAACGCCGCGCCAATCACCACACCGACCGCGAGGTCGACCGCGTTTCCTTTAATAGCGAACTCTTTGAATTCCTTAAACATGCCCGCGTGTTAGTTAGCCAACACGATATTGACAAGTTTATTCGGCACCACCACCACTTTCGTAATTGTCTTTCCCTCAATTAGTTGCTGAATTTTTGGCGAAGCTAAAACGATCTTCTTGGCCTGCTCGTCGCTCGCATCCAGCGCCACCATCACCCGGTCGCGCACCTTCCCGTTGACCTGCACGACGATCTCCGCTTCGTTTTCCAAAAGAAGGCTCTCGTCATAGGCCGGCCAGGATTGCGCCGTAATTTCGCCCGTCCCCGCTTCGAATTTACGGTGCAGGGTTTGCCATAATTCAGACGAGATGTGCGGCGCGAATGGGTTCAACAGAATCAGGACTGGTCGAAGCACTTCCAGCGGAATGGTGGCAGCGCTGGTAAAAGCGTTCACGAAAATCATCATCTGCGCGATGGCCGTGTTGAAAGAGAGAGTCTCGATGTCTTTCGTCACCTTCTTGATGGTGGCGTGCAGGATCTTGCGCTGCGCTTTAGCCGGCTCGACTTCCTCGATGGCCGCAGACAGCTCCCACTCGCCCGCTTGATTTTCCGTCATGAACAAGCGCCAGACCCGCGCCAGAAAACGCGCCACCCCCTCGACTCCCCGCATGCTCCAGGGTTTCATTTGTTGGAGCGGCCCCATAAACATCTCGTAGCAACGAAACGCGTCCGCGCCGTATTGCTCGATCACTTCGTCGGGACTCACGATGTTCCCGCGCGATTTCGACATCTTCTGGCCATCTTCGCCCAGGATGATTCCCTGGTTCACCAGTCGCTGAAACGGTTCCGGCTTGGAAAGGAACCCGAGATCGAAAAGCACCTTGTGCCAAAAGCGCGCATAGAGCAGGTGCAGAACGGCATGCTCGGTGCCGCCCACGTACAAATCCACGCCCCCCGGCTGCGCCGGGAAGCACGAATGACGAATGTCCGATGACGAAGCCTGGCCATTCGTCATTCGTGCTTCGTCATTTACAGCGCCCATCCAATAACGCTCCGCCGCCTCTCCCACAAAACGCGCCTCGTTCTGCGGATCGCAGAACCTCAGGTAATACCAACAGGAACCCGCCCACTGCGGCATCGTATTAGTTTCGCGGTCTGCCTTGTCCGAATAACGAACCCACTCTTTCGCCTTGGCCAGCGGCGGTTCCCCCGTCCCGGTCGGCTTGAAGTCGTCCAAGGCCGGCGGAACCACCGGCAATTCGCTCTCCGGCAAGGCGCCATGCTTTTTATCCTGCCAGATGATCGGGAACGGCTCGCCCCAATAACGCTGGCGCGAAAAAAGCCAGTCGCGCAATTTATAGCGGATATCGGCGCGGCCGTGTCCGTTTACTTCCAACCAGTCGATCATCTTTCGCTTCGCTTCCGGCGTGGCCAGCCCGTCCAGCATCTCCGAGTTGATCGCCATTCCGTCGTCCAAAAACCCGATCGATTCGTCTGCCGTTCTTCCCGGGGCCTGAACAACCGGCACAATGGGAAGCTCGAACTCGCGCGCGAATTCCAGATCGCGCTCGTCATGACCTGGCACACCCATGATCGCGCCAGTGCCGTAGCCCATCAGCACATAATCCGCGATCCAAATGGGAATCTTCTCGCCATTCGCCGGATTGATGGCGTAAGCGCCGATGAACACGCCGGTCTTTTCCTTGGAAAGATCGGTCCGCTCGAGATCGGACTTGGAGGCGACACTGCTACGGTAGGCCTCCACGGCCGTTCGCTGCTCATCGGTGGTAAGCTTGTCCACGAATGGGTGCTCGGGCGAAAGGACCATGTAGGTCGCTCCGTAGAGCGTGTCCGGGCGAGTGGTGAAAACGGTGATGTTGGGGAGCGCACGCGACTCGCGTGCTTCATCGGGCGACTCGCCCGATGTTTTGTGATTCGTCTTCAAAGATGTTTCCGGCGAGTCGCCGGAAACGGCACGCGGGTCGCGTGCGCTCCCCGCATCAATCGGAAACCTAATCTCCGCACCTTCGCTTCGCCCAATCCAATTCCTCTGCAACAGTTTGATCGAGTCAGGCCAATCGAGATCATCGAGCTCTGCGATCAATCGATCGGCGAAGGCCGTGATCCGCAGCATCCATTGGCGCATGGGCCGTTTCACCACGGGAAAGCCGCCCACTTCGCTTTTTCCATCGACCACTTCCTCATTGGCCAACACCGTGCCGAGGCCGGGGCACCAGTTCACCGCGACATCGGCCACATAAGCGAGACGGACATCATCTGGATCGTCCCCGCGAAAGGTTGAGATCGGCTCGGCCCGCTTCGTCTCGGGGTTGAACCAGGCATGGTAGATCTTCAGGAAAATCCATTGCGTCCATTTGTAATAACGCGGGTCGGTCGTGTTGACCTCGCGCTGCCAGTCGTAGGAAAAGCCGATCGCTTTTAACTGGGACTTGAACTTGGCCACATTCTCCCGCGTGGTGACGGCGGGGTGCTGACCGGTCTTGATGGCGTATTGCTCGGCCGGAAGCCCGAACGCATCCCAACCCATTGGGTGCAGAACGTTGCAGCCGCAGAGCCGCTTGTAACGCGCCATGATGTCGGTGGCCGTGTATCCCTCCGGATGGCCCACGTGCAGGCCCGCGCCGCTGGGATAGGGAAACATATCGAGCACGTAAAATTTCGGCTGTGCAGGATCGAAGCCTTTTTCTCCCGGATTCGGCGCGTGAAAAGTTTGCTCCTCTTCCCAAATGGCCTGCCATTTGGGATCAAACTGATCGAATGGATACGGTTTGCGACGTTCGCTCATGAGTCAGGAAGAAGGTGGACGGATCCGGAACGCAGGAAAGCGGGAAGTTTGAAAAAGACGTTTCCAAGGCCAAGGCGGGGCGGTCGGGCGATAGAACGCAAGCCGCTCCGGAGGCGACTTTAGGAATTCTTTCCGCCTCCGGCAGCCATCCTTTTAGCATCGTGCTCGGAGCGCTCGATCCACCTTTGCGCTTTCACGCCAGACCTGGTGGAACGACCCCTCCGAGGGCGTTGTTAAAAAAACAAGAGCGCCAAAGCGCGACGGCGGGGGGGAGCGAGGCGACTACAGCGTTGCGAGAAGAAAGCATAGCCGTTGTAGGGCGGGCGCTCCGCCTGCCATCTTTAACCTCTGATTCGTCGGCTCGACAGAGTCTCACCCCGCCGGCATTGGTTGGGCGTGACAACGCTCACTATCGCCACGCGCAATGCGCATAAGACGCGCGAGATCCGGGAGCTATTAGGGCAAGCCTGCAAGGTGCGGGACCTTTCCACGCTCCCCGCGATGCCTGTGATCAGCGAAGATGGCACGACCTTGGCAGAGAACGCGACCCTCAAGGCGCTCGGCATTGCCCGGCTCGTTGACGGCCTGATCCTGGCGGATGATTCCGGATTGGAAGTGGACCTTCTGGGCGGGGCGCCGGGCGTGTTTTCCGCGCGCTACGCCGGCGCGGATGCGACGGACCAACAGAACATCGAAAAACTGCTGAAGGAATGGCAAAACCAGGCCGCGAGCGGAGGCGATCGACCCGCCGCGCGGTTCCGATGCGTCATGGTGCTGGCCCGGGCCGGAGAATTCATCTGCGCGGTTGAAGGAGTGGTGGAGGGAACGATCGTCGATCCTCCTCGCGGATTGGGCGGCTTCGGTTACGACCCGGTTTTCCAGCCCGTGGGTTATGACAGGACGTTTGGTGAATTACCGGCGGAAATAAAAAACCAGATCAGTCATCGCGCCCGCGCCATCGAGAAGGTACGCGAATTCCTGCTGCTCGCCTAAAGCGACGCGCCGGAAAGAGGGAAGGTAACGGGAATCCAAACGTTCGACGGGGTGCCGGCTTTGAAACGCCACCGCCGGAATGCGCTGAGGGCGGAGTGATCGAGAATCGGATCGCCTGGGCTTTGGCTCCATGCGCGCGTCCACGGCGGCGCCGCTCGCGCATCCTGTCATTCCGACCCGAGAAGTATTTCGTCGGCTCGATCCGTGTCAGGCAGACTCGCCCCACGAGACAAAGCGGCAGCGTCGGCGGAGCGAACTGGCGTGCCTGGCCGACACGGACCTACTGGCCCATCTGTGGGGCCGCCCGAATCTGGTAGCCGACTTTCTTGATGCCGGCCGTGCGCACTTTATCGAGAACGGAGATGACATCCCCGTGCAGGGCCATCATCTCCGCGCTGATCGACACCTTGATTTCGGGGTTCTGCTGATGCAAGGCAAAGAGCTTGGGCATGACCTGTTCAGCCGGGGTAAATTGATTATCGAAATAGTAAGCCGGTCCGGCGGCGACCCGGATGGCGACGTAATCCTTCTGGGTGGTCGGCGGAACGCCCACGGTTGAGGGCAAATTCGCCTTGATCCCTTTCATGTGGGTCTGGCTCAAGCTCACCATCATGAAGCTGGCCAGGAGGAAGAACATGATGTCGATCAGCGGGATGATCTCGATCCGCGCGTGCTTCTTTGGAAGAGGTGAAGAAATATGCATAAACTAATAGGAAGCACCCGCCATGGTGAATGTAATCGGGATCTTCACCTTAGAGACCGTTCCCGGTTTAAACCGCCATCTCCGGAAAGCGCTGACGGCGGAGTTATCCAGAATGGGGTTACCGGTACTTTGCGCCATGTTGGCATCCGTGACGGTGCCGCTCCCCACGTCGACCGCGACCACGCAGACGCCGCTGCCCATGATATGACGGGAGCGCGCTTCGTAGGGATACTCAGGACGAGGCGCGCTGATGGCCAGCGCTTTGGCCCCCGAAATGGACATGGTCCCGGGCGGGCGAGCGACCCCCACCTGCGGAGCCTTGATCGGGGCCGTCGGCTTGTTGGGCTTTTGCTGTTTCGGTGGCGGGGTATTTTCTTCGTGAAATTCCGGAACGTCCTGTGGCATCGGGGGAGGCTCAGGCACGGGGATATCTTCAGGGGGCGGCGTGGGCTGGTCTTCCGCCTGCTCCACGGTCAACTCGACGGTCGCAGTCGGGATATCGGCCAGATCGAGCGGCGGAGCTTCATGTTTCATCGCAGCCAGAACAGCGCCGCTATAAATCAGAACGGTGCACCCGAATGCCCCCCAGAGGAGTTTCTTCGAGGGAGGTCTGTAAAGAATCGGCTTAGCCATTTTACTGGGCCCCTGGCGCGGGTACTCCCCTCAACCCTTCGCTCTTGATTTCGAACGCGATCTTGTAGAAGCCGACCGATCTTAGGATGTCGAGCACGCGAATAATGTTTCCGTGCACCGTGTCGGCGTCGCCGCGCACGAACACCTTGGCTTCAGGGTTCTCCTCATGCACGCGTTTAAGAGTCGTCGCCAGCGTTTCGTAATTCATCTCCTGCTTGTCGAAGTAGGGATTCCCCGCCTGGTCGACCGACACACTGATGTAGTCACGCTTGGACTGAGTTTCACCGGACTGGCCCGTCGGCAGATGCACTTTGATGCCCTTCATATGCACCTGGCTCAAGCTCACCATCATAAAACTGGCCAGCAGGAAAAACATAATGTCGATCAGCGGGATGATCTCAATGCGCGCTTTCTTGTGCGGAATTGGCGTTCCGATTTTCATTCTTAAGCTTTCGCAATCATTCCCGCGGCCGTCTCCGATGGGCGGTTCCCGTTCGTCGCGTGCAACTAGCGCGCGCTCGACATTTCCGCTTCGCGTTTGGCCTTGTTGTTCGCTTCCAGCATCACCTCCAGGTTCGTGGCCGCGGTCTGCAGCTCGAACTCTAGGTTAGACACACGAGAAGTGAAAAAGTTAAATGGAATCAGGGCAAAAATGGCGATGCCCAGACCGCAGGCCGTGGCGATGAGCGCTTCGGCGATACCACCGGTGACCGAGACGATCGCAATTTCTTCATTGCCGAGAGAGGCGAAGGACTTCATCAGACCGGTGATCGTTCCCAAGAGGCCGAGCAACGGGGCCAGCGTGACGAGGGTGTCCATCACCACGAGGAACCGTCCAGCCCGCTTGATTTCAATGCCAGCGGCAACTTGAAGCGCACCTTGCAAAGAGGCGTGCTGGTGATTGAGACCGTTCCACATCATGCGCAGCACCGGGTCGCGAGAGTCACGAGACAACCGCGACGCTTCGGCCACGTCACCCACCTCGACGGCGGTGAAGACCTTCTCGATCCGCTTCGGATCGCGCCGAAACCAACGGCCGCCCCACCAGAAGATTCGCTCGATCACCACGGTCAGACCGATGATCGACACGATCAGGATCGGCCACATGATGGGACCGCCCTTGCGGAAATTATCGATGAAGAAGTTGCCGGTCAAAGGCGGGCCGGAGGGGGCGGCGGCAGCGGCCGGACTGGCCGAAGCCGAAGCGGCCGGAGCGGGTGAGAGACTGCCACTCAAGGTCGCATTCACGCTCGCGCCCGGAGCAGCCGTGGCGACGGGAGCGCCTGGTGCTCCCACAGCGCCTGGGGCTGGCGCGACCCCGCCAGGTGGCGGCGGAATCGGTGCTCCCGGGTTGGCGGGTGGCGCCGGATTCATGGCCGCGCCCGGAGCGGGATTGCCGGGTGCGCCTGGATTCGCCGGAGCGGCGGCATTCGGGGCCGCTGGCGCGGGCGCATTTGGCGGCGGCGGCGCAGCCGGCCGGGTTTGGGCGAACGCGCACAAGGCGGTCAGACTAAGGCAAAGAGTGAGTAGTGTTTTCATAAATGCGGCCATTGATTCAGTTACCAGCTCGATTGCTGGGACTCATCGTTATCCCAAAGGGCTTTGCCGTGAGTCCAGCTAAATTTTCGCGCTTTCATTAAAGACACTTCGTTTAGCGAAGGTCGTATAATTAAATCGAATTATCTCTGCCCGTGGGATGTAGCGCAAGCACATGAAATCCACTTCAACCCAAAAAAAACAGCGAAAACAGACCTTTTCCGTCCCAATCAGGCCCGATTAGCCACCCGCAGTCGCAGTTCCGGCCAATCCGAGATCCGGGCCGCCAGCTCGTCTCCCGCCCGCATTGGGCCCACGCCCGATGGAGTTCCCGTCAAAATCACATCTCCCGGCAGGAGGGTGAGCGATTGGCTCGCAAACGCCACAATCTCGGCCACGGGATAAATCATCTGGCTGGTGCGCGCCTTTTGCCGCACCTCGCCATTCTGGCGCAGCTCCAGCGGCAGATCGCTGACGTCCACCTCCGTATAAACAAAGGGTCCGATCGGCGTGTAAGTATCAAACGATTTGCACCGCGCGAATTGCTTCTCCGATTTCTGCAGATCGCGATCGCTGATATCGAGACCCACGCTGTAGCCAAAGATGTGTTGGTGGGCGCGCTCCACTTCAATATTCTTGCCCGCCGCCCCGATCACGATGGCCAGCTCCGTCTCGAAGTCGGTCTGATGATCGGGGAACGCGATTTGGATCGTGCCGCCGTGGGGCAAGAGCGAGCTCGGCGCCTTGAACCAGATGAGGGGCGTTTCCAGCGGGGTCCGTTTCATCTCCGCAATGTGGTCGGCATAGTTGAGCCCCACTGCCATCAATTTGGACGGCGCCACCGGAAGATCGATCTCGACCAGCCCCAGCTGCGTGATTTCACCCGACGCTTCCACTTCGATCCAATAGGGATTTCTCAGGACGTGCACGTCGTCCCCAATCACTTCGCCGTAAAAAAATTCGTCGCCTAATCGAAAACCGCCAAACGTGCGCATGGGAAGAGGAGACTACAGGCAGCGATGTCTGACCTCAAACGGAGAGCCATGCGCCCCCGAAAAATCACTTCTGCGGAAGGGCAAGCGTTGTAAGGCGGTTGCCACAGCCGCCTGTTTAAATAGACAGGTCCTTGGCACAAGCACCCCTCCAACATTCATGCTGCTTCGATCGAACCGCCGCTACACCGATAAGTCGGCCTCATTGGCTTTCTGAAATCTGTAAAAATCTGTGTTTGTCTGCGGCTAAGAAATTCCGGGAATCGGCGGTCATAGACCGCCGCTACAAGCTCAGCGCGGCGCGATGCCAACGAAGTCGCGCACGTTTTTCATTTCCGAAATGGAGAAGGCGCTGCCATCGGCGCGCTTGAACCAGAAGGCGCTGGAAGAGCCTCCATCGAGATTGAGGGCGCGCTGAATCTTGAAGTCCTTGGCCAACGAAGGACTGGTCAAAATCGCGGCCAATCCGCCCAGGGAAGCCTCCGGACAAAACCCCAAAGCCGCCCGATCCGCGCCGACCAGGGCAAACGTGCGGCGGGCCAGCCGGGTTTCATCCAATCCCTTGACCGGGTGTCCGCCATCGACCAGCAACGGCCCGCATTGCACCGCGGCAGTGACGTTACGCCGGCGGGCATATTCTCCCACCCGCACGATCTCGAACGATCCGCCGGAGGAAAAAAGAACACCCGTCATGAGCCGGGCCCGGATCATTGGCTTAACGACTTTGCCATCGATGATGCGCAACCCAAGGGGGGCAAATCCCGGGTCGAAATAACCGCCGTTCACCCCGGCCACACAGCCGTGGTTGCGCAACGCCCCCGCCAGGTCGAGAGACGCGTCCGGATTATCGATGACCCGCAGCGACTTTTTGGCGGAAGCGGGAAAGAGCGCGATATCGAGCGCCGTAAAATCGTCGGTGGCCGAATTTTTCAACTCGAGATGGCGATGGATCAGGCCCGGGACGGAGGCCGCTTCGCTGTCGGAGGAGATCGCGACCCATTCGCCCGCGGTCAGGCGGACGGAGGCGAAACAAATGGCAGCCAACAAGAGGCAGGGCTTCATAGGAAACAGTGGGCCGCGGGAATGGAATCATCAATGCAGCACCCCGGCAAGCCGGCTTCGCCCCCGTTCACGTTTTCACCGGATACTTCTCGAGCAAGGCCTGAAAACGGCGATCCTGGCGGATTGGATCCCAGATCGGATTGATCTTTAAGAGCGCGCCCGTTACCGGACTGGGCCGTTGCAGGAGCCCGTCGAGAATAGCCACGGCTTCCCCGGCGTCCCCCAGGGTGGCGTGGATCTCCGCTTCGGTGGCGGTGATGTCCGGTCCGCCAAAGGCGTCTTTGCTTTCCGGCAGCAATTCCCGGGCGCGTCTGATGGCGCGGAGCGCCGGTTCTTTCTCTCCCAGCCTGGCCAGCGCCTGGGCCAGGCGCGCCTGAGCCGTCGCGTCATCAGGACTCTGTTTGACCTCTTCCTCCGCCAAACCTTTGGCCTTAATAAAAGCTTCGCGCGCGCCCCGCTCGTCCTTCAGTCCCTTCTTAATGCTGCCGACACCGGTGTATTTGCTGCACAAGCCCCCCGGAAACGCCATCAGGACGGAATCGGGAACTTTCTCCGCCGCCTGCGCGGCTTCCTCAAACTTCCGCAGAAATACAAAAAGAGTGATGCGATCGCCGGCTAACTTGGCCTGGATGTCGGGGCTTTGCGGAATGACCTCGAGCTCGGCCAGAATCTTTTGGGCGAGGCCCAAATCGCCTTTCTCTTCGACGGCCAGCTTGGCCTTAATCTCGAGGGGACCCACCGCTTTCGGGTCGACCGCGAGGGCACGATCGATCGTCTGGTTGGCGCGGTCGAAGTCCCGCTGCGTCTCATAATTAATGGCCAGGTTCTGGATGGCGAAGATGTCTTTCGGATTGAGCGAGACCGCTTTCTCCAGGGTGGCGTTGGACTCGACCCATTTTCCCTGCCGGCGCTGAATCGCGCCCAGGGCCAGGTAGACTTCCGATTCGTTAGGCAAACCGCGTTGCGCGATCTCAAACTCCCGGGCCGCCGCGTCGAAATCGTTGTCTATATAGTAATGAGAGAAACCGAGCGCGAGATGCGCTTCCGGCAATTCTGGCTGCAGTTGAATAGCGCGCTCGGCCAGGGTGCGCGCTTTCTCCCGCCGCGCCGGCGTGCGCTCAAACGTGTGCACGATCCAGCTTTCCAATTGCGAATAGCGGGCAAAGGCCAGGGCAAACTGCGGATCGAGCGTGGTGGCTCGCTCGTAGAGCAGCTCCCCTTGCTTCAATTTGTCCAAGTCCTCGTAAGAACTCTGCACATTGTGCGCACGCACGAAGGCCAGATACGCTTCGCCGTTCTCGGTCGGCTTCCGTTCCATGTGATCTTTCTCGGCCGGCGAAAGCTTGGCCCGCAGCGCGTTCGCGATCTGATGGGCCAGATCCGTTTGAATCTTGAACACGTCGGTCAGATCGCCGTCGTAATCCTCCGCCCACAAATGCCGGTCGTTCGTCGCGTCGATCAATTGCACGTTGACCCGCACTTTGTTGCCGGACCGCCGGACACTCCCCTCCAGAATCGTGGCCACTCCCAGGGCCTTGCCGATTTCGCGAACATTGCGCGTCTGGCCGCGATACGACATGACGGATGTGCGCGAAATCACCTTCAGGTCCGCGATCTTGGAAAGGTTCGTCAGGATGTCATCCTGCACGCCGTCCGCAAAATAGGCGTTCTCCTTGTCGTCGCTCAAATTTTCAAATGGCAGAACGGCGATCGATTTGTCGACCTTGTGCGCCACTGCCCGGGGCAGCAGGAAAAATCCCGCGGCCGCCGACACGATCGCTCCCGTCGCGATGAGCACGATCAAGTTCCAGCGGCGAACCTTGCCGGCGACGACGGGAGATGGCGTTGCTTTGATGCCAGTTGAAGTGACGTCAAAGGCCCAGGCCAAAATCAACGCGATGGGAAACCCGATGAGGAGGAGCACGATGACGAGACGCAGCGCCCAGTTGGGCAATTCCCAGGCGGGAAAAGCGGCGGAGGCGAGTTGGATGATGCCGCCGGCCGCGATGACGTAGGCCACCGCCACGCGATAAACTTTGCGCCGCTGCACCTCTTCGAAGAAGCCGCTCATATCGAGAGATTTAGGTTCCGTCGGAGGCAAGAGATCAAGCTTGATTTCAAATAGAATAGAAAACGCCTCAACAGGCTTCGCCCCCGTATCCTCGGTGAACTTTGTGCGAGGCCGTCTCTGCTGTAGTCACGGCGCTCTGTCGCCCTGGTCCCAAGACGCCCCGCCAGAGCGGGGCGGCTACAGTTCCCCCGGCCGGTTTACTTCGTGCCCGTGGCGAAGACGGTTTGAAAATGCGGGCTTTGTTTTTCGCGCGAGACCACTCGCACATCAATGTGGCGGAAGCCGGCGTCCTCCAGCAGATCGTGCAAGCGCACTTCGCTGAAACCGAGCCAGTG